>DAIPJC010000038.1:0-33203 GCA_036770475.1 Propionicimonas sp.
TGTGCCGCGACGCGCTGCTGCCGATGGGGCTGGCGAAGGTGCACCCGAAGTACCGGACGCCATGGTTGATCACCGTGATCGTGACGGTCGTGGTCGCCATCGTCGCCGGAGTCACTCCGGTCGGCGTGCTGGAGGAGATGGTGAACATCGGGACGCTGTCCGCGTTCGTCCTGGTCTCGATCGGCGTCGTCGTGCTGCGCAGGAAGCGGCCCGACCTCAAGCGCTCCTTCAAGGTGCCGTTCTCTCCGGTGCTGCCGATCATCTCCGCCGTGATCTGCGCGTACCTGATGATCAACCTCTCGGTGGAGACCTGGGTGCGGTTCCTCGTCTGGCTGCTGATCGGCTTCCTGATCTACTTCAACTACTCCCGCTGGCACGCCCGGCTCCAGACCGGCACGGGCATCCGTCCGGACATGCTGGACGCGATGAAGCACGGCCACGCCCCGCAGAGTCCGACCGACCTGCGCTAGCCCTTCGGCAAGCTCAGGGAACGTTCGTCACCGGCCCAGCGCGGCGAGCAGCTGGTCGCGGTCGGCCTGCCGTCCGGTGCCGCCGACGCCGGTCGTCGACAGCGATCCCGCTGCGGTCGCCCAGGCGAGGCTCTCGGCCAGGTCGGCGCCCTCGAGCCAGGCCGCGAGGTAACCCGCGTCGAAACTGTCGCCCGCCCCCGTGGTGTCGACGACCTCGACGGGCAGTCCGGGCGCTCGCACCAGCCGCTCCCCGGCGACCGCGAACCCGCCCGCGGCGCCATCCTTCACCACGACGGCCGGGCCGGAAAGGGCGAGCACCCGGGCGGCCGCCACCGGATCGGGTGCTCGCCGTCCCTGGAGCGCCCCGGCCAGCTCGACGGCCTCGACGGAGTTCGGCAGCAGCACGTCGAGGTGGGGCAGGCACTCGGCGACGCCGGCCCAGCGCTGTTGGGGGTCCCAGTTGGGGTCGAGGCTGGTCGTCACCCCGTCCCTCCGGAGGTCGGCGAGCAGTTCGGGCAGCGACCGGGCGAAGGCAGGGACGAGGAAGAACGACGCGACGTGCAGGTGCGTGGCGCCCGTCCGCGCCACCGCGTCGTGGACCTCCGCCGTGGTCAGCGTGGCCATCGCGCCGGGCAGGGTGAGGATCGAGCGGTCGTCCGTACCGGAAAGGATCACCGACAGGCCGGTGGGCCCGGGCACCGTCCGCAGCTCGCCCAAGTCCACGCCGGCCGCGGCCAGCAGCTCCCGCGTGTGAGCGCCGAAGAAGTCGCCGCCCAGCCTGGCCACCAGGCCCACGTGCACCCCGAGCCGCGCCAGCCCGGACGCGCAGATGCCCGCGCTCGACCCCAGCACCAGCTCGGCGTCGGTGAGGTACTGCTCGGCCTGGCCGAACCGCGGCCGGACGTCGCCCCGCAGCACCAGGTCGAGGTTGGCGTCGCCGGCCACCAGCACCCGGCCGCTCATCCCTTCAGCCCCGACATGGTCATGGTGGCGATGAAGTGCTTCTGCGCGAACAGGAAGAACAGGATCAGCGGCAGGGTGGCTACGACGTTGCCCGCCATCAGCAGCGACCACTGGGTGCGCCGGGTGCCCTGGAAGTTCGCGATGCCGAGCTGGATCGTGAACAGGTCCTCGTTGTTGATGGCGATCAGCGGCCAGACCAGGTCGTTCCATGCACCGAGCAGGGTGAAGATCGCCAGGGTGGCCAGCGCGGGCCTGGCCAGAGGCAGGACGACCCTGAGGAACGTCTGCCAGCGGCTGCAGCCGTCCAGCGCGGCGGCCTCCTCCAGCTCGACCGGGATCGAGAGGAAGAACTGGCGCATCAGGAAGATGCCGAACGCGGAGGCGAGCCAGGGCAGGAACGCCGCCGCGAGGGTGTCCACGAGGTGCAGCCTCGAGAACATGATGTAGGTGGGGATCATCAGCAGCTGAGTGGGAATCATGATCGTGGCGACCACGGCGAAGAAGCCGACGTCGCGACCGCGGAAGTGCAGCCGCGCGAAGCCGTAGCCGGCCAGCGAGCACAGCACGACCTGCGCGCCGATGGCGACCACAGAGACGATCGTGCTGTTCACCAGCCAGCGCACAACCTCAGTGTCCGCGAACAGCCCGACGAACCCGTCCAGCGTGAGCCGGGACGGGACGAACGGCGGCGGGAACCGGACGAGCTCCTCCGCCGGCGACAGGGAGGCCAGCACCATCTGCGCGAACGGCGTCAGGAACAACAGCGCGATCGGGGCCAGGACGAGGTGCCAGAGGTTGAACCGCCGGCGGCGACGAGCCGGCGCAGCGGACGCGGGCGTCCCGGACGTCTCCCGCAGGCTCCGTACCGGTTCGGTGACGGCCATCAGAACGCCTCCAGGTTCTTGCGGCGCGCGTAGACGACCATGCCGATCGTGATCACGAGCGTGACCACGAACAGCACATAGGCCGCGGCGGAGCCGTAGCCGAAGTCCAGACCCTTGAACGCCTTCTCCCACAGGAAGTAGACGATGGTCTTGGTCGCGTCCAGCGGGCCGCCGCGCGTGGTGGTGTAGACGAGGTCGAACAGCTGGATCGCGCCGATCACCTGCCAGATCGTGACAAAGACCGTGACCGGCGACAGTTCGGGCCAGACCACCCTCCAGAACGTCTGCCACGCGCTCGCGCCGTCCACCCTGGCTGCCTCGATCAGCTCGTTGGGAATGTCCTGCAGGGCGGCCAGGTAGATCACGGTGGTGAAGGCCGCCTGCCCCCACAGCGACATGAGCGCGATCACCAGCATCGCCTGGTTGGGGTCCTCCAGCCAGCCCTGCGCAGGGATGCCCAGCAGGCGCAGCACGTTGTTGACCAGGCCGTACTGCGGGCTGAAGAGGTAGGTCGACAGGATGCCGGTCGCCGCGGCGGACGCCACGAACGGGATGAACACGGCGGTGCGGTAGAAGCCGATGAACCGGATCTGCCGGTTGAGTGCCACCGCGAGGAACAGCCCGCACAGCACGGACGCAGGGACGAACAGCACCACGAACAGCCCGGTCTGGCTGACGGCCTGGAGGAACTCCGCGTCGGTGACCAGCCGGGCGTAGTTCTTCATGCCCACGAACTTCGGCTCGGAGAACCCGTTCCACTTCTGCAGGGAGAGCACCAGCGCCCATGCTGCGGGGAAGATCGAGAGGCCGAGGACGAAGAACATGCCGGGCCCGATGAAGCCCCAGCCCGCCGCCGCGTCGCGCAGGGCCCGCCGCCTGCGGACACCCTTGCGGCGGCGCTGCCGGTCGGCCTCGGTCTCGGTGTCGGCCGGCGCGGCGGCCGCCGTCCGGGTGTCGGGTGTCATCGTCGTCATCCGCGCCTGCTCCGCTCTGCGTCCGGCCAGTATGCGCTCAGCTCAGCACAACCGCACGGGTGAGGTAGCGCGGCCGGTCCGGGTTGAGGCCGCGGCCCGCCGCGACGCTCACCGCCAACTGCTGGGCCAGCGCGAGCTCGACCAGCGGGTCGGGCGCGAGCCCTGACACCACCGTCGCTCCCGTGGTCTCCGTGAGCTGCCGCGCCAGCTCGGGGTCGCTGGCGCCCAGGATCCACACCAGGGAGCCGGGGTGCGCCACCGCCATCGGTCCGTGCCGGTAGTCGAGCAGCGGGTACGACTCCGCCCAGGCCTGGGCCGCCTCGCGGATCTTCAGGGCCGCCTCGAGCGCCAGCCCGTTCGTCCAGCCACGGCCGAGGTAGACGAAGTGGTCGTACGCCGTCCCGTCCAGCACCGTGGGCGGGGCCGCGAGCGCGGCGGCTACCTGGTCGGGCAGGTGCGCCACGTCCTCACCGAACGCGGCCCGTGCGATCAGCAGGAACGAGGTCGGGAACCGGGTCTGCACGACCGACTCCTCGTCGGCGAAGTCGAGCAGCAGCACGTCGTCCGCGAGCTGTGCGCACGGCGAGTCCGCGACCCCGGTGACCACGATCCGCCGGACGCCGGAGGGCAGCGCCTGCAGGGCGTCCACGACTTCGGTGGTGTCGCCGGAGCGGCTGATCCCCAGCACGGCGTCATACGGACGCGGTGCCCGCGGCTCTGACGCGTAGGCCCAGTCGGTCATGCCCAGTCCCGCGCCCTCGCGCAGGGCGGCGAAAGAACTCGCCACGAACGCGGACGTGCCGCAACCGAGCGCCAGCACCCGCTCCCCCGGTCTGGTGAGCAGCCCTGCCGTTTCCTGGACGAGGCCGAGGGCCTGGCGCCAGACCTGCGGCTGGCTCTCGATCTCCTGGGTGGTAATGGTCATTCCTGTGCTCCTGACGGCGTCGTTCGGGGTGCGGGTTCGGGCGGGCTATTCGCCGGCGAGAGCCTCGTCGGCCTTGGCCGCGGCCTGCTTCAGGGCATCCGCAGGGGTGCCCTTGCCCTGAAGCACCTGGGAGATCGAGGAGCCGATGGCCTCGGACAGTCCGTTGTAGCCCTGGACGGTGGGCCGCGCCTGCTTGGCGTTGGCACTGTTGGCCGCCATCACGTCCAGCCCCGGCAGGGCCTTGACCTGGGCCTTGAACTCCGGCGAGTCCAGCTCGGAGGTGCGCAGCGGCAGGTTGCCGTACGCCACGTTCCAGCGCAGGTCCTGGGCCGGGGCGGTGAGCCACTTCAGGAACTCGAACGACCAGTAGTTCTGGTTGGCGTCCCCGGTGTCGGGAAGCGCCCAGATGTCCGGGCCGGAGACCGTCTGGTGGTCACCGTTCGTGCCCGGCAGGATCGTCACGCCGTACTTGGTCTTCGCGGTGGCCAGGTCGGAGAGCTGCCAGGGGCCCGAAGTGATCATCGCGATCCGGTTGGCTGCGAACAGCTGGCCGAACTTGGTGTCGGTCTGGTCGAGGTAGACGCTCTTGTCGTCCTGCGCCATCGCCCGCAGGAACTCCAGTGCCTGCTCGCCCTCCGGCGAGGCGAACGCGGACTTCTTCTGGTCGTCGGTGAGGATCTTCCCGCCGTTCTGCCACAGGTGCGGCCAGAACTGCCAGGTCGTCTCCTCCGATCCGGAGACCGAGTAGGCGTAGCCGTAGATCTGGTTCGACGCGCTGGTCAACTGCTTGGCCGCCGCGCGGAAGTCGTCCCACGTCCACTGGTCGGTGGGGTACGCGACGCCGGCGTTGTCGAAGACGGTCTTGTTGTAGAGCAGCGAGATGTTGTCGACCAGGGCGGGGAAGCCGATCGTCCTGGTGCCCGTCGGGCGGACGGTGGCGCGCGCGGCCTGCGAGAATTCGTCCCAGCCGACGGAGGGGTCGGTGACCTTGTCGGTGATGTCCTGCATCTTTCCCGACGACTCCAGCTCGCTGGCCCAGGAGCCGAACGCGTAGGAGATGTTGGGGTACGTGCCGGACGCGAAGCCGGCCGACAGCTTCTGCAGCAGTTCCTCCGTGGACGAAGCACCCGACGACGTCTTGATGGTGACGTTGGGATGCAGCTTGGTGAACTCGCCGGCCAGAGTCTCCAGCAGTTTCTCGGCCGCGTCCGACTGGCCCGTCCACCAGGTCAGGGTGACGGCGGCGTTGGGGTCGGCGGTGGCTGTCGCGGGCTCCGTCCCGCCTCCTGTGCAGCCCGCCACGGCGATCATGGAAACAGCGACGGCTGCGGCAGCGGCGGCGTGCAGCGAACGGTGGCTCATGGTGGTCCTCTCGCAGATGACCTTGCCCTGTCATCCTCCCCATCGAGTGAGCGATCACGCAATCAATTGCGCGATTTGCTCAAACTGATTGATCACTAGGGACGGTTCCCGTGCAATCAGCAGTGCGGACGCGCGACGATTCCCCCATGTTCGCCATCGAGGAACTGCGGCTGCAGGAGTGGAAGCCGCGCAGCCAGTTGCGCACCGACAGCACCGATGTGCCGGTGCCGGCCGTGGAGTGCATCGACATCCACAACCACCTGGGCCGGTGGCTCAGCGAGGACGGCGACTGGATCGTCCGCGACGTCCCCGGGTTGCTGACGATGCTGGACGAGCGCCACGTCGAGACCGTGGTGAACCTGGACGGCATGACCGGCGCCGAGCTGGAGGCGAACCTCGATCGGCTGGACCGCGCCTACCCCGGACGGTTCGTCACCTTCTGCCAGCTGGACTGGTCAGTGCTGGCCTCGCCGGACGCCGTCCCCGCCCTGCTGACCCAGCTGGAGGACTGCGCGCGACGTGGCGCCCGGGGCGTGAAGGTGTGGAAGAACCTCGGCCTCGGCTACCGGGACGCGTCCGGAGCGCTCGTCCGTCCCGACGATCCCCGGGTCGTGGCGGTGCTCGGCCGCGCAGGCGAACTCGGCCTGCCCGTGCTCATCCACACCGCCGACCCGATCGCGTTCTTCGAGCCGCTGGACGAGTACAACGAGCGCCTGGACGAGTTGGCCGGCCAGCCGGACTGGTGGTTCGGCGACCGCGACCGTTACCCGACGTTCGAGGACCTGATGGACGCGCACGCCCGGCTCGTCCTGGCCTGCCCCGGGACCACCTTCGTCGGCGCCCACGTCGGTGGCTGCGCGGAGGACCTGGAGCGGGTGGCGCGGCTGCTGGAGGCCGCGCCGAACTACCACGTCGACATCGCCGGGCGCATGGCGGAACTCGGTCGCCAGCCCCGGCACGCCGCGGCCTTCGTCACACGGTTCGCCGACCGGGTGCTGTTCGGCACCGACATCTATCCGGCCAGCGACGAGCAGTACCGACTGCACTACCGCTTCCTGGAATCGGCCGACGAGGCATTCGACTACGCCCCCGATGCCGAGATCCCGCCCCAGGGCCGCTGGACCGTCTCCGGCCTGGCGCTCCCTGCCGACGTGCTCACGAAGATCTACCGCGACAACGCCCGGAAGGTGCTCGGCCTGTCCTGACCGCCGAACGCTGGCGTGACCGACGAACGCTGGCTGAGCTTGACGAAGCCCCGCCGAAGCCCCGTCCGGCTCAGGCGTCGGCCAAGGTCCCGCCCAGCGAGACCGGCAGGTACCGCGCGTGGGCGGCGGTGAGCTCATCGCACAGGTCCCAGATCTCGGCGGGGGTGAGCGTCGAACTGGCGTTCGGGTCGGCGAGCACGGCCTGCCGCACCAGCAGCGGATCGCCGGTGCGCGCGGCCTCCACCGCGAGTTCGGCGACAGAGAGGTAGTCGCGGTTGAGCGCCGCGCCCGCGGCCGGGACGCTGCCGAACCGCTGCGGGCGCAGCCCGTTCCCGTCCACTTCGGCAGGAACCTCGACGACCGCGCCCTGCGGCAGGTTGTCGATCAGGCCCCGGTTCACGACGTTCGCGTGGATCAGCCGCGGCGTCGAGGTGAGCATCGAGTGGATCACCTGCGGCGCGTACTCGGCCGCGTCGCCCTCGTCGTGCAGGGGCAGGTCGCCACCCGCGGCGAGGATCGCCCGGGCGTCCTCGTACTCGCGGACGTTGTCCTCAGAGATCTGCAGATACTCCAGCGGACGCAGCCGGTATCGCTCAACCTGGGCGTCCGAGCGCAGGAACCAGCTCAGGTACTCCGACGAGTGCTCGCTGGTCTCGGTCGGGTAGTAGCCGATCCGGGAGAAGATCTCGACGCGGACGCGCCGCAGCAGTTCCGGGTCGGAGGCGATCTTCTCGCGCAGCAGGGGGTAGAGGTCCGCACCGTCCCTGCTCCACTCGGTCAGCCAGGCCTGGTGGTTCACGCCGCCGGCCCGGTAGCGGGTGCCGGCGAGCGGCACCCCGATCAGTTCGCAGAGGTCGTGGACGGTCCAGTACACGCTGTGGCACAGGCCGACGGCCTTCAGTTCCGGGGCCACGACGGACAGCCACCAGATGTTCATCGCCATCGGGTTGGTGTAGTTGAGCAGCCAGGCGTCCGGGCAGAGCTCGAGCATGTCGCGGGCGATGCCGGACAGGACCGGGAAGGTGCGCAGCCCGCGGAACACACCGCCGACGCCGGTGGTGTCGCCGATGGTCTGGCGCAGCCCGTGCCGGGCGGGCACCTCCAGGTCGACCCGGGTGGCAGCGATGCCGCCGACCTGGATCATGTTCACCACGAAGTCGGCGCCGGCCAGAGCGGCCCGCCGGTCGGCCTCCGCGCGGACGTGGAGTTCGCGGCCCAGCTGGCGGGCCACGTTGACCGCCGTGCCGCGGGCCACCTCAAGGCGCTCCGGGTCGATGTCGTGCAGCGCCAGCGTCAGGACGGGCAGGTCCGGGAAGCGGAGCAGATCAATGATGAGCTGGCGGGTGAACACCACGCTCCCTGCGCCAAGGAAGGCGATCGTCGGCATGGGTCGATTCTCCGGACATTTGCTCATTCCGCGCAACATGATGAGCGGATTGACGTGCAAATGCGCAACTGCGATGATCGAACGGTGGCCAGTGCGTACACCAACTCCACGATCGCCGACCTCGGGAACCCGGGGAAACGCTCGCGGCGGATGGCCGACATCCTCGACTTCGTGAGCGGCCGGGGCGAGGCCTCCGTCCAGGAGTTGAGCGAGCACTTCCACGCGTCCCCTGCGACGCTGCGCCGCGACCTCGGCCTGCTGGCCGACCAGGGCCTGCTGGTGCGGACGCACGGCGGCGCGACGATGAACGGCGGACCGGCCGAGGTTCCGGTCGCACTGCGGGACACCCGATTCGCGGACGCCAAGGCGCGGATCGCCAGGGCCGCCGCGGCGCTGGTCCCGCGCGAGCGGCACGCGGTCAGCTTCAGCGGCGGGACGACCACGGCGTCCGTCGCCCGCGAGCTGGCGTGGCACAACGACCTGACCGTGGTGACGAACTCGCTCACGATCGCCACCCTGCTGGCCCGCTTCCCCCGGCTGAAGGTGGTGATGACCGGCGGCATCCTGCGGCCGCAGTCGCTGGAGCTGGTCGGCATCCTCGCCGAGGGCACGTTCAACGCCGTCAAGCACGTGGGCACAGCCTTCCTCGGCGCGGACGGCATCTCTGCCGACGAGGGTGTGACGACCCACGACGAGACCGAGGCCCGCACGAACCACGCCATGGTCAGCAAGGCCGACCGGACGATCGTCGTGGCGGACGGCTCGAAGGTCGGACGGGCGGCGTTCGCCTCGATGGCCGACATCTCCGAGATCGACGTCCTCGTCACCGACGACACCGCCGACCCGGACGAACTCGTCCGGCTGCGCGCGCTCGGCGTCCAGGTGATCGTGGCCTGACCGAGCGACGCTGCCCGGGCCGCGCGTGGGGCCGGGGAGACCGGGGGACTAGACTTCGCGGGTTCCCTCACGATCCGGAGTCACCGCATGCCCGCACGCGCAGACCTGCGCAACGTCGCCATCATCGCCCACGTCGACCACGGCAAGACCACCCTGGTGGACGCCATGCTGTGGCAGTCCGGCGCGTTCCGGGAGAACCAGGACGTGAACACGCGCGTCATGGATTCCATGGACCTGGAGCGTGAGAAGGGCATCACGATCCTGGCCAAGAACACGGCTGTCGACCACACGCTCGGCGACGGCTCGACCGTCACGATCAACATCATCGACACCCCTGGCCACGCCGACTTCGGCGGTGAGGTGGAGCGCGGCCTGGAGATGGTGGACGGCGTGCTGCTGCTCGTGGACGCGTCCGAGGGTCCGCTGCCGCAGACCCGGTTCGTGCTGCGCAAGGCGCTGGCCAAGAACCTGCCGATCATCGTGGTGATCAACAAGGTCGACCGCGCGGACGCCCGGATCGCCGAGGTCGTGGACGAGGTCTACGCGCTGTTCATGGACCTCATCGACGAGGCGGACGCCCACCACCTCGACTTCCCGATCATCTACTGCGCGGCGAAGGCGGGACGGGCATCCCTGACCCAGCCCGCGGACGGGACCCTGCCCGATTCGCCGAACCTGGAGCCGCTGTTCCAGCTGATCATGGACACCATCCCCGCGCCGCTGTACACGGAGGGCGCGCCGCTGCAGGCCCACGTGACCAACCTGGACGCCTCGCCCTACCTCGGCCGGCTGGCCCTTTGCCGGATCGTCGAGGGCACGATCAGCCGCGGCCAGACCGTCGCCTGGTGCCGCCACGACGGGACCGTGCAGAACGTCCGGCTGTCGGAGCTCCTGGTCACCAAGGCGCTGGAGCGGGTGCCGGCCGAGTCCGCGGGCCCGGGCGACATCGTCGCGATCGCCGGCATTCCGGAGATCACGATCGGCGAGACCATCGCCGACCCGGCGGACCCCCGTCCGCTGCCGCTGATCCACGTGGACGAGCCGTCCATCTCGATGACGATCGGCATCAACACCTCTCCCCTCGCCGGCCGGGTGGGCAAGCTGCTCACCGCGCGCCTGGTGAAGAACCGGCTCGACACGGAGCTGGTCGGCAACGTGTCGATCAAGGTGCTGAGCACCGACCGTCCGGACACCTGGGAGGTGCAGGGACGCGGCGAGCTGCAGCTGGCCGTCCTGGTCGAGATGATGCGCAGGGAGGGCTTCGAGCTCACCGTCGGCAAGCCCGAGGTGCTCACCCGCGAGATCAACGGCAAGCTGCACGAGCCGGTCGAGCGGCTGACCGTGGACGTCCCCGAGGAGCACGTCGGCACGATCAGCCAGCTGATGGGTACCCGCCGGGCCCGGATGGAGCAGATGGTCAACCACGGCACCGGCTGGGTGCGGGTGGAGTACGTGATTCCGGCGCGCGGCCTGATCGGCTTCCGCACCGAGTTCCTCACCGAGACCCGCGGCACCGGCATCATGCACCACGTCTTCGAGGGCTACGAGCCGTGGTCGGGCGAGATCAAAACCCGGCTCACCGGCTCGCTGGTCGCCGACCGCACCGGCACGGTCACCGCCTACGCGCTGTTCAACCTGCAGGAGCGCGGCACGCTGTTCGTCGCGCCCGGCGACGAGGTCTACGAGGGCATGATCGTCGGCGAGAACCCCCGCCAGGACGACATGGACGTGAACCCCACCAAGGAGAAGAAGCTGACCAACGTCCGCTCCTCCACCGGGGACGAACTGGAGCGCCTGATCCCGCCGCGACTACTCAGCCTGGAGCAGTCCCTGGAGTTCTGCCGCGAGGAGGAGTGCCTCGAGGTGACGCCGAAGAACGTCCGCATCCGCAAGGTGACGCTGGACGCGTCTGAGCGCGCGAAGCAACGGAATCGCGCCAAGAAGGCCTAAACGAAAAACAGGATGGTTCACTCCCGCTCGTCCTGCTCGGAGTGATCGGCGTCGACCGGTACGACGAGGCGATGGCACGGGCGATCGTGTACTACGGCGTCCCCGACCCGGAGTCGTGAGCCACTTGAGGCGTCCAGCCCTGGGCGATCATCCAGCGGTCACGAACCCGGAACGCCGGAATGGTCTGCCGCTTGGCCCTGTTCGCGGCCACGTTTCCCCGCACGCCCGCAGCTTTCGCCCAGACCGGTAGCGGGACGATGCGCGGGCTGGAAAGGATCGCGATCCGTTTGTGCAGTGACTCCTGCAACAAGAGCGCGAGAAGGCCGGTCAGCTGGTCGTGCGCATCCGTCTTCGCGTAACGCTCCAGCGCCGGGTAGTAGTCGACCTCGCGGCCCTTCGCCCGCACGATCACGGGCGGCCATCCGGCCGCCTGCAGCTGCGCGTTCATCAACACCCGCCCGATCCGCCCGTTCCCGTCCGCGAACGGATGGATCACCTCGAACTCGCAGTGGAACCAGGCGATCCTGTCCAGGAAATAGCCGCCGTCACCGGCGTAACGAGCGAGCGCGTCATCGACGAGCTGCCCGACGAACTCCGGGTTCGCACCCAGGTGCGTCCCGACCCTGACCCATTCGCCCACCCGCCGGAACCGGCCCGCGACATCGTCGCGGATGCCAGCCAGCAGCATGCCGTGCCACCGCAGGATTTCCTCGACCGCCGGCGGTCGCTCCAGTCGCGCAATGTCGGCTGTCACCGCGGCGAGGTTCCGGGCCTCGTACACCTCCCGCAGTTCCAGGCCGCGCGGCAGCACCCCGCCCGCCAGCACCCGCTCGGTCTCGTCCAGCGTCAAGGTCGAGTTCTCGATCGCGTTCGACTGCTGGACGGACTCCGCCAGCTCGGCCAGGGCGATCTCCCGCAATGCCCCCCGGTGTACGTCCGCCAATTCCGCGTGGGCCACTAGGGTGCTGCCATGGCCCTACCGGTGCTGGACGCAGGGGAGCAACGCATCATCGGCAGCCTGCTGGAGAAGCAGCGCACCGTCCCGGCGAGCTACCCGCTCACTCTCAACTCGCTCCGTCTGGCCTGCAACCAGACCTCCAGCCGGGACCCCGTGATGGACCTGTCCGAGCGGAACATCCAGGACGCAGCCCGCGCGCTGAAGGACCGCGGGTTACTGCGACTGGTCTGGGCCGGTGCCGGGTCGCGGACGGTCAAATACCACCAACTGCTCGACGAGGTGCTGGAGCCCGCCGACGACGAGCGGGCGTTGCTCACCGTCCTGCTGCTGCGCGGGGCGCAGTCGGCCGGCGAGTTGAAGACCCGCACCGAGCGCCTGCACCCCTTCGCCGACAAGGCCGAGGTCGAGGCCTGCCTGGCGCGGATGGCCGGCGCGGACGAGCCGCTCGTCCGTGAGGTGCAGGTGCAGCACGGACGCGACACGCGCTGGATCCATCTGCTCGGTCCCGTCCCGCTCGCCGCGGAGGCGACCGCTCCGGCCGCCGACCGCGAGGTCGTGCTGGCCGATGGCGCCGCGACCCGGGACGCGAAGGTGCTCGCCGCCTACGACGCGGCGGCGGCCGCCTACTCGGAGGCGCTGCTGGACGAGCTCATCGGCAAGCCGTTCGACGTGTGGCTGCTGGAGCGGATCGCCGCCGAAGCGGGCGGGCAGATCCTCGACCTCGGCTGCGGACCCGGCCAGATCGCGGCCTTCCTCGCCGACACCGGCGCCGAGGTGCACGGCCTCGACGCGTCGCCGGCCATGGTCGAGCAGGCGAAGGCCAACTTCGCCGACCTCGACTTCGGGGTGGGCCGCTTCCACCAGGTGCTACGGCCGCGCACCGCCGCCGCCTGGGGCGCGATCGTCGCGTGGTACGCCTTCGTGCACCTCGCGCCGTCCGAACTCGCCCCGACGCTGCGGACGGTGGGCGCGACCCTGCGTCCGGGCGGGACGCTGGCGCTGGCGGTCCACCTCGGGGACGGGATCGTCCATGCCAACGAACTGTGTGGTGTGCCGGTCGACCTCGACTTCGTCGGCCACGACCGCGACCAGGTGCTCGCCGCCATGGCCGAGGCCGGACTGGAGGTCGCGGAGTGGTACGTCCGCTCCCCCGTGCCGGACGAGGCTCAGACCGTCCGCCTCTACGTGCTGGCGCGCCGGCCCTGAGGCTCCTGCGCTGACGATGCCTGCGGCCGCCACGACTTGAGCGCGTCCAGTCCCGCGACCAGGACGGCCAGGCCGAACTCGAACCGGTCCTCGCCGTTGCCCGCCACCAGGAAGGGGGCCATCGCGCGGATCGTCGGGTAGAGGTCGCCCGGCAGGCTGCCGAAGTACTCGCCCAGTCGGCTGAACACGGCTTCCTCGCTGTGCATCCAGTCGCTGTGCTTGGCCCGCTCGTACCAGATCGAGTCCTCGAACGCCGCGGCGGTCGGGTAGAGCGTGAGCAGGTCGGTGGCCAGGCCAGCCATCTCCTCCGTCAGGCCCCCGGCCAGACAGATCTTCAGCAGCGCCTCAGAGCATCGCAGCGCGTTCGGTCCGAGCGGGACGTGCGCCATGTTGACCAGCGCGATGCCGGGGTGTCGTCCGAGCGCCGCGTAGATGCCGCGCAGGCACTCCTTCAGCTGCTCCTGCCAGCGCTCCGGGTCGGCGGCCGGAACCTCGATCTCGCCGAACACCTCGTCGAGCATCAACTCATGCAGCTCCCGCTTGTCGCGGACGTGCGCATAGAGGGACGCCGGACCGGTGCCGAGCCGGGTGGCTACCGCTCGCATCGTGACGGCATCGATGCCGTCGGCCGCCAGGATCTCCAGACCGGCCGCGACGATCGCGCCCGCGCTCAGCCGCCGACGGGACGGTCGGGCGCCCGACCACTCGGGGACCCAGGGCGTCTTGGCATGAGCCATGAGGAAACACTACTTGACGCGAACGTCGTCCGCGTTGTAGAACGTTGTTCGTCTTTTCGATCAATATTCGTCTTGGAGAACGCCGTTCAGCAACCGAAGGAGGTGGCCATGTCCACCAACCCCATCGTCGGATCACCCGCACTGGCAGCCGAGCCCTACCGCTGGCGCTGGCTCGCCCTGGCCACGATCCTGGGCGCCGAGATCATGGACCTGCTCGACTCCACCATCGTGAACCTCGCCGCGACTCCGATCGAGCGCGATTTGGGCGGCGGCTCAGGGACGGTGCAGTGGGTGGTCGGCGCCTATACGCTCGCATTCGCCGTCGGCCTCGTCCTCGGCGGCCGGCTGGGCGACCGGTACGGCCGCCGGGCCCTGTTCCTGCTCGGCGCCGCCGGCTTCACGCTCGCGTCCGTGGTCTGCGCGACCGCCGTCGACCCCGCCGTCCTGATCGCCGCGCGCGCGGCGCAGGGCTTCCTGGGCGCGTTGCTGATTCCACAGGGTTTCGGCCTGATGCGAGCGGTCTTCCCGCCGGCGGAGTTCAGCAAGGCCATGGGCAGCTACGGCCCGGTGATCGGCCTGACCGCGGTGATCGGGCCGCTGCTCGGCGGCGCGCTCGTGGACGCGGACCTCTTCGGGCTCGGCTGGCGGGTGATCTTCCTGATCAACGTCCCGATCGGGCTGCTCACCCTGATCGGCGCCCTGAGGTTCATCCCCCGCGTCCCCGGGAACCCCGAACTCCGGCTCGACCCGCTCGGGGTCGCGCTGCTCGGGGTGGCGTCGCTGCTGCTGATCTACCCGCTGATGGAGGGCACCGACCTCGGCTGGCCCTGGTGGACGTTCGTCCTGCTCGGCGGGGCGGTCGCGGGATTCGCGCTGTTCGTCCGGCACGAACGACGCAGCGACGCGCCGGTGATCGAGCCGTCCCTGCTGCGCAACCGGGCCTTCCTCGGCGGCATCGGGGTGATCATGCTGGCCTTCGCGGCCATGATCGGCTTCACGCTGGTCTTCAACGTGTTCACGCAGTCGGTGCTGGGCTACACCCCGCTGCAGGCGGCCTTCGCCGGTTCGGCCTACGCGCTCGGCATGGCGGTGGCTGCCGCGCTCGGCAGCGCCGCGCTGCTGCCCCGGCTGGGCCGCCGGGTGCTGGCGATCGGCTTCGCCGGGATGATCCTCGGCGCGGGCCTGCAGGCGCTCACCGTCCACCTCGCCGGGCTCGGCGCGCAGCCCTGGGTGTTCCTGCCTGCCGGGTTCGTCTTCGGCGTCGGCAGCGGGTTCGGCCTAGTACCGGCGTTCTCCGTCGTGCTCGGCGGGGTCAGCGACCGCGAGGTGGGCTCGGCGTCCGGAATGATGAACGCCTTCCAGCAGCTCGGCGGGACGCTGGGGGTCGCGGTCAGCGGCACAGTCTTCTTCCACCTGCTGCCCGGTGGCCCGATCCCGGCCCTGGAGGTCAGCGCCGGCGTCGCCGCCGCGTTCCTGGTGGGCGCGCTGGCCCTGGTCGGAACGCTGCCGAAGCAGGCCCGTTCCGAGGCGTAGTCCTCAACCGGCCGTCCGACCGATGCCGGGCTCGGGACGCCAGTGCAGCCCTGACTCCGGATCGACCAGCAACTCCTGAGCTGCGGCGACGCCGTCCACGACCAGCTCCGCGTCCGCAGGAAGCGTGCGCTTGAGCAGCGCGAGTCCGATCGGGCCCAGCTCGAAGTGGCGCTCGGACGTGCCCATCCTGCCGACCGGCTTGCCGTCGGCCAGCACTTCGGCACCGACCGCGGGCAAGCGCTCGGCGCTACCGTCCAGGTGCAGCAGCGTGAGCCGGCGCGGCGGCCGGCCGAGGTTGTAGACCCGCGCCACGGTCTCCTGCCCCGGGTAGCAGCCCTTGCGCAGGTGGACGGCCGGGCCGAGCAGCTCGGCCTCGGGGTTGGCCAGTTCGTTGGGGATCGTGCGCTCGTCGGTGTCGAGGAAGATCCGTGGCGTGCCGGACGCGATCCGCAGCGCCTCCATCGCCCAGATGCCCGCCCGGTTCTCGCCGAGGGCGGCGTCCACTTGATCTCGGGGGACCATCACGGGACCGCTGGACATGATCCCTGAGCTTGACGAAGGGGCTTCGTCAGGCTCAGCCACCGTCCCCTCCCGGGCTCCGTCAAGCTCAGCCACCATCCCCTCCCGGGCTTCGTCAGGCTCAGCCACCATCTCCTCCCGGGCTTCGTCAGGCTCAGCCACCGTTGTCCTGGCCGGCGGCAGCACCAGCGCGTAGGCATCGCTCACGTCCGCGATCTCGACGCGGGCAGCGAAAACCATCTTCCGTAGCCAGTCGAGCAACGCCGGCAGGTGGCCGGGCTCGGTGTGGCACCACAGGGTCTCGCCGTCGTCGGTCGCGCCGAAGACGTGGGTGAGGTGGCCCTGGGCGTCCAGGATGTAGGCGACGGTCGGCGTCCCGGGCTCGAGGTGGGCGAAGTCCTGGCTGGAGATGTCGTTCAGCCAGCTCAGCCGGTCACGGCCCGAGACCGTGAACACCGGTCGGTGCGAGAGGTCGACCCCGGCCAACCCGCCAACCAGCGCCTTCTGCTCGCGCAGCGGATCGCCGTAGTGCCAGGCCGCGCCGGCGTCCGGGCCCTCGGTGAGCCGGACGGTCATCGCCGCTCCAGCTGCGCCCAGACGTACGGCTGCAACTCCTGCTCCTCGGTCGCCCGGTCGAACGAGAACAGCAGGCGTCCCTCGACATTGCCGTACAGCCGTCGTCCCGCCGTGTAGGCGACCTTGGCATCCTTCGTGCGGGCGACGGCGTCCGTGACCAGGTCGAGCCGGCCGGGCTGCAGCTTGCCGAACCAGATCTCGGCGAACCCGTCCGGCGAGCACATCACGACGTCCACCGTGCCGTCGGCCAGCGGACGCCAGAAGCCGGTCTCCATGAACAGCGGCTTGGTGGGCGTGCCGTCGGAGTCCGTCTCGAACGCCTGGCACAGGTAGTGGAGGTAGTCCTCACCGTTGTCGGCGAAGTCGATCTGGAGGGCATAACTGTGTTTCTCCATGCCCGGCCACTCGCGGTAGCCGGTGCCCTCCCAGCGTCCGCGCAGCCAGGCCAGGCCGACCAGCGCAGGGTTGAGGTCGGACGGGATCTCGAAAGCCATGTCACTCCCCTTGTTTGCCGCGCAGCAGCGCGTAGATGCCGATCCCGGCGAGCACGGCCAGCACCAGGCAGGCGGTGAAGACCACCACGCCGGTTACCGAGAGCGGAGTCAGCATCTGTCGAGCATAACCGGCCGCCGCCGGCAGCCATTCCCGCGCGATCCGGTCTCGCGTAGGATCCGCCCGTGGCCCGAGCAACGATCGCCCGCTACGCCATCGGCTCGCTGGGCACCGGCGGATTCTCCACGCTTCCCGGGCTCGTGCTGGTTTTCTACCTCACCGACACCCTCGGCGTCGCGGCGTGGGCGGCCGGCATCGTGGTCACCGGCGCGAAGATCTGGGACGTCCTCGCCGCGCCGGTCATCGGCGGCATCTCCGACACCTCACTGCACCGGACGGGCTCGCGCCGCCGGATCATGACCCTCGGGGCCCTCTCCCTGCCGGTGTTCTTTGTGCTCACCTTCGCCGTACCCGCCGGTGTTCCGCCGGTACCGGCAGCAGTCTGGGTGGGCGTGGCGTTCCTGCTCGCGTCCACGGCGTTCAGCCTGTTCCAGGTGCCCTACATCGCCCTGCCCGCCGAGTTGTCGGCCCACTACGACCAGCGGACGCGGCTGCTCACCGCCCGGGTCGCCGTCCTGAGCCTGGCCATCCTGCTGTTCGGAGCCGGCGGTCCGATGCTGCGAGGCATCGGGGACGCCTACACCGGCTACCTGGTGATGGCCCTCGTGGCTGGTGTGGTCATCGCCCTCGGCATGCTGGTCTCGACGACGATCGCCCCACGCGAGGACGCAAACCCGGCCGCGCCGCCGACGCCCTGGGCGTCCGGCTACCGGGACGGACTCGCCGCGCTCCGGCGCAGCGCTCCGTTCCGCGCCCTGCTCGGCACTTTCGGGCTGCAGGCGGTGGCTACCGGCCTGATGCTCGCCGGGGCCAACTATGTCGCTGTCCAGGTGATGCATTCCGAAGACGCCCTCACGTTCCTTTTCGTCGCCCTCATCGCCCCCGCCATCCTCTGTTCGCCCCTGTGGAACGCGATCGCCCGGCGCATCGGTAAGGAGCGGGGGTTCGCCGCGGCGTCGGTGCTGTTCGCGGTGGCGACCGCGTCCCTGGGCGTGGCGGTGTGGACGCCGGGCGCCTGGATGTACGTCTCGGTCGCGGTGGCGGGCGCCGCCTACGCCGGCATGCAGGCGCTGCCGATGGCGATGCTGCCCGATGTGATCTCGCACGACGCCCACACCCGGGGCGACGCCAACGCGGGGGTCTTCGGCGGCATCTGGACGGCTGGCGAGACCACCGGCATGGCCCTCGGCGCGGGCGCGCTGGCACTGATCCTGACGGCCACCGGCTACGTCCAGACCGTCGCAGGGACGACCGTCACCCAGCCCGCGAGCGCTGTCGCAGGCATCGCGCTCGGGTTCAGCGTCGTCCCGGCAGCGCTGACCCTGATCAGCCTGCTCTTCCTCGCCCGTTACCGGCTGCGCCGCGCCGACATCGAACTGTTGACAAGGGAGGATGCATGACCACGGACGCCGAAGCCGTTCTCGCCCGACTGGCCGGTCTGCGGGCCCACGACGCGCCCACCCACGGTGGCCGGCTGCTGTCGTACGTGTACGACTCCGGCCGGCCCGACCTCGACGAGCTGGCCGCGGCGGCGATCCGGGCGATGCAGCCGGTAAACGGACTCGACCCGACCGCGTTCGGCTCGGTCGCCGTGATCGAACGCGAGCTGCTCGACTTCGCGCGGACGGTGTTCCACGCCGGCCCTGACGTCGCCGGCACCGCCACCTCCGGCGGCACCGAGAGCTGTCTGCTGGCAGTGAAGACCGCCCGCGACTCCTGGCGCGCCCGCGGCGGATCGGGCCGTCCGCGCCTGGTCGCACCGACGACCGTCCACGCGGCGTTCCGCAAGGCTGCGGCGCTGCTCGACCTCGATCTCGACCTCGTTGCCGTCGACGTAGCCACCGGACGGGTGGACGCCGCCGCGATGGCGGCGAGGTTCGCTCCCGACGTCGCCCTCGCCGTGGTCAGCGCGCCCTGCTACCCGTTCGCCGCGCTCGACCCGGTGGCCGAGGTCGCCGCGGCGGCTCGGGACGCCGGCATCGACCTGCACGTGGACGCCTGTATCGGAGGGTTCGCGCTCGCCTTCTGGCCGTCCGGGGACGCCGCGGCACCGGACGGTCCGTGGGACTTCGCCGTCCCCGGCGTGACCAGCCTGTCCGCGGACCTGCACAAGTACGGCTACGCGCCCAAAGGCGTCTCGGTGCTGCTGCAGCGCGGCCTGGACCGGCAGCGCCACCAGTGGTTCGCCACCAGCGACTGGCCGGGCTACCCGGTCGTGAACGCGACGCTGCTGGGGTCGAAATCCGCGGGCCCGTTGGCCGCGGCGTGGGCGATCGCGTCCGTGCTGGGAATCGACGGGTTCCGCGAGCTGACGGCGTCCATGGCCCGTTCGGCCGCGCGGATCACAGAGGCCGTCGCTAACATCGAGGGCTTGCGAGTGGTGGGTTCGCCCACCGGACCCATGGTGGCGCTGGCCGCCGACGAAACCGACCCCGCTCGCGGCGTCGACCCGCACCTGTGGGCGGACGCGATGCGCGCGCACGGCTTCGTCGTCCAGGGCCAACCGTCGGCCGTCCAGCCGGACGGGACCGTCCTGCCGGCCACAGCGCACCTGACGATCACGCCGGTGACCGAACAGGTCGTCGACGACCTGGTCACCGCGATGCGCGCGGCCGCCGATGCCGTCCGCGGGCTGCCGCAGCTGGACGGGTCGGCGGTGGCTGCGGGACTGCTCGGCGGCCTCGATCCGTCCGCGCTCGGGAACCTCGACGCCGACGCCGCGTACGCCGTCCTGCGTGGCGCCGGGCTGCTCGAGCCGGGAGCGCTGCACGCGATGGCACCGGTGCTCGCGCTGGTGGAGGTGCTCCCCGCGTCCGTCGTCGAGCGGCTGCTGGTCGAGCTGCTGGCGTCCGCGCTGGATAGGCCTGCCGGGTAGGCCGTCGCCTCGTGATCATCGAGGCTCCCCCGTGTCCGTCTCGGCGAGGCAGCGGACGACGCACCGGGGCGAATCACGTCAAGCCGTTACTCGCGTGGACCGGTATCGCAATGCGACCGCCCCCGACCGGAACTCATGGCGATCCACGAGCTCGAGCTGGATCCGTTCGCGCAGCCCGGCGAGCAACGTCGGCCCATGCCCGGCGAGGACCGGCTGCACAAGGAACTCGTACTCGTCGATCAGGCCCAGATCCGCCAACGCGAGCGGCAGCGTCACCCCGCCCACCCATAGGCCCTCGCCTGGTTCCTGCTTGAGCCGCTGAACCGCTTGCGCCACGTCGCCTCGCACCAGCTCGGCATTCCAGTCGACCCGGCTCAGCGTGCTCGACACGACGTACTTCCTTGCGCGGTCGATGGTCTCGGCGAACGGGATCCCCCACTCATCCATCCAGTCAGGCCACGTGCCCGTCGCCGGCCGCCGCCACGCCGACTCCATCATCTCGTAGGTCACCCGGCCGAAGAGCAGGGCGTCGGCTCGTGCCATCTCAGCGGTCCAGTAGCGCATCGACTCCTCGTCCGGTGGCAGCCCTGCCTCGTGATGGCAGCAGCCGTCGAGCGTGACGTTGATCGAGTATCGGAGTGGTCTCATCTCGTTACTCCCTTGATGCGCACCTGCGTTCACCGGTCCATAGATTCAGACTAATGTCGGCGCCCGTCACCCATGTCCTGAGACATCGCATCAAGGCTCCCCGCCTTGCGCACAGACGTTCGTTTCTCGTGCACGGATTCCCAGCTGGGCAAGCGAGAGCGGATCTGGCCCAGGTCTCGGACAGAAGTGTCGGACCCGGGTGTTTGAATGGTTTCGTGGTCGAGATGGTGGTTGAGCAGGCGGCTCCGGCGATGGAGCGGCTGCGGAGCGCCCTCGCCATGGAGTCCGCCGCGCAGGTGGCGAAAGCGCAGGCGATCCTCGATCTGGCTCTGGAAGGGGATTGGGCTGAGGGAGACGAGTTCGAGCTGGTCGGACAGCGGCCGGTCCGCATCGGTGGAGACGGAACGCCGCTGGTCGATGAAAGCCTGCCGCTGGAAATCGCTGCGCTGATGGGCGTCTCGGTGACCAGTGCCACGTTCCTGATCCGGGATGTGGTGAACCTGCACGGGCGGTTGCCGTCGGTGTGGGCCGGGGTGACCGATGGCCGGGCGCCGTTGTGGCGGGCCCGGCAGTTGTCGCAGTTGGCCGACACGTTCGAACTCGACTGCGGGGAATGCCTGCGGGTGGACGCCCTGGTCGAACCCTGCCTGGGCCGGTTGGGCTGGGGCCGGGTGCTGGCCCGGTTCCGGGCGGCGATCATCCAGGTCGCGCCCGCGAAGGTCGCCGCGGTCGCCGAGAAGCGCCGCCGTTCGCGCCACGTGACCACCGGCGTGTCGGAGGACGATCCAACCCTGAGCTGGATGTCCGCGCTGGCCGACACCGGCGACGTGCAGGCGTTCGAGCATCTTCTCGGGCTGGTCACAGACGCACTGATCAGGCTGGGCGATCCGGACCCGATCGACGTCGTTCGTTCCAAGGCGCTGGGCCGGATGGCCGACCCTGAAAACGTCTTGGCCCTGCTGGACGGCGTCGACGACTCCACCCCTGCTGCCCGGCAGGCCGAGAAGCGCAGCCGCCGCCGGCACGCGCCAACAGCACAGGTGTACGTGCACGTCGGATCCGATGTGCTGGAGGACGGCGGCCCGGCCCGGGTCGAGAAGATCGGCCCGGTGCTCGTGGACGAACTGAGCCACCTCGTCGGGCACCACCAGATCAAGCTGACGCCGGTGGTGTACGTCAACGACGCCCCCGAGCCAGCCGTGGATGCCTACGACATCCCCGAACCCATGCGCGAGCAGGTGCTCGGCAGGGACCGGTTCGAGGTGTTCCCGTACTCCTCGCGCGAAGCTCGTGGCTGCGACCTGGACCACACCATCCCCTACGTCGAGGGAGAGCCAGGCCAAACCCGGCCGTCGAACTTGGGCCCGCTCACCCGGCGGGCGCACCGCGGCAAGACCCACGCCGGCTGGACGCTCGACCAACCTTGTCCCGGCATCTTCTGGTGGACCTCACCCCGAGGCCAGACCTACCGCGTCGCCCCCGACGGCACCACGAACCTCACCTCCGCGGTGGAACGGCTGATGCTGTGGGAACTCGACCGACAGCTCGGCGAACCGGTCACCGGGCCCGGCTGACTCGGGCTCAGCTCAGGCAGAGGCAGAACGGGTGGCCGGCGGGATCGAGGAACACGCGGAAGGTGGTTCCCGGCTGATGCGCGGCCTTCGTGGCGCCCAGCGCGAGAACCTCTGCTTCAGCGGAGTCGAGGTCGTCCACCACGACATCGAGGTGCATCTGCTGGGGTTGCTCCTGCCCGGGCCACTCGGGTGGCCGGTAGTTCTCCACCGGCTGGAAGGAGATGCACTGGCCGTAGTCGGCCCGCACGTCCACCCAGTCGGGTTGCGCTTCGATCTTCCAGTCGAGCAGCGCGCCATAGAAGGCACCCAGCGCCTCCGGATCCGGGCAGTCGATCACAAAGCTGGGAAATCGTCCGATAGCCATCGTCACACCCTAGATCCCCGTTCTGCTTGGATGGGCGACGTGCGAGCGGTGGTGCAGCGGGTCAGCCGGGCGAGCGTCCGGGTCGACGGCGAAGTCATCGGCGCGATCGAGCGGCCCGGCCTGCTCGTCCTGCTCGGAGTCACCCACACCGACACCGCGGCGGTGGCGCACAAGCTGGCCGACAAGACCTGGCAGCTGCGGATCCTGAACGGCGAGCGCAGCTGCGCCGAACTGGACGCCCCGCTGCTCGTGGTCAGCCAGTTCACGCTCTACGCCGACACCCGCAAGGGCCGGCGTCCGTCGTGGAGCGCTGCCGCGCCCGGACCCGTCAGCGAGCCCCTCGTGGACGCCTACGTGGACGCGCTGCGCAACCGCGGCGCGCAGGTCGAGACCGGACGGTTCGGTGCCCACATGGAGGTGTCCCTGGTGAACGACGGCCCGGTCACCCTCATCCTCGACCTCGACGCCTGACGCCCACGGCCGAGCCCACGAACGGGGCGGGGTCAGAGGGTCACTATTGTTAGCCCCGGGTCAGAACGTGAGACCGACGTTCGGGAGGTGGTCATGGCGCATTTGCTGCTGGTCAGCAATGAGGTCGCCGGTGGCACGCCCGCCGAGCGGTCGTTGCCGGTGCTCGCCCTGCTGCCCCATGAGATCCACGGCGTCGCGGCTGACACACTGGCGCTCACCGAATCGGCCCGAGCCGACCTCGTGGTGCTGGACGGACGCGCCGACCTCGCCGGCGCGCGGGTGATGGCCCGGTTGTTCCAGTCGTCAGGTTCGACCGTCCCGCTGCTGCTGGTGCTTGCCGAGAACGGTCTGGCCGCCGTTGCCACCGACTGGGGGGTGTCCGACCTCGTCCTCGACACCGCGGGCCCCGCCGAGTTCGACGCCCGCATCCGGCTGCTGGTCACCGCCGCGGCCAACGACGGGCTCATCTCCGCCGGCGGCATCGTGATCGACGAGGCCGCGTACTCCGTGATGCTGGACGACGAGGCCCTCGACCTCACCTACACGGAGTTCGAACTGCTGAAGTACCTCGTCCAGCACCCCGGACGGGTGTTCAGCCGCGAGCACCTGCTGGCCGACGTGTGGGGCTACGACTACTACGGCGGCACCCGCACGGTGGACGTCCATGTTCGTCGGCTGCGCGCCAAGCTCGGCCCCGAGCACGAGGCTCTGATCGGCACCGTGCGCAACGTCGGCTACCGCTTCTCCGCGGACGCCGGCTCGCGTCGCTGAGGCCTGCCCGCGCTCACGAGCGGCAGGAACACCTCGTCGATGATTTCGGTGATGGCCTCCTCCGTGAGCGGCTTCATGGTCATCAACAGGTCATGGCGGAACAGGTCGAACACGACGGAGCGGACGCGCGGAGTAAGCCTCTCCGGGTCGATCTCACCGCGCGCGACGGCCCGGTCGAGGACGTCGTCCATCGCGCCGTTGCCGCCCTCGCCGATCAGCTTCTCCCGCAGTTCGGCGAAGGTGACACCGTCGGCGGAGAAGTAGGAACCCATCAGCACGCTCATCAACGGGACGAGCTGCGCCCGAGCGGCGCTGGCGCGACGCAGCACCTCGATGATGTCGCTACGCAGGGTGCCGGTGTCCGGTACCTCCGTACGGCTGCTCTGCAGGCCGTAGGCGAGGGTCGCGGCGATCAGTGCGTCCCGATCGGGCCAGCGCCGGTAGAGGACGGAGCGACTCGTGCCGGCCGCCTCGGCGACCGCGTCGATCGTGAAGTTCCCGTAGCCGTGTCCGAGCAGGCGCTCCCAGGCCGCGGCCAGGATCGCATGTTCCAGCTCTTCGCCGCGACGCCGGCGCCCGCGTAGTTCAAGATCCACTTGTGTATCTTAGCGCATCCGCGTATCCTTGGATTAGATACATGAATGTCTCTTAATGGAAGAAGGGATCATGTCCCAAACCTCCGCTCCGCCGATCGATCGCAAGGCGATCGTCACCACGATGGTGCTCATCGTCGGTGCCTTGGCGGCGATATTCGACAGCACGATCGTCAGCATCGCGCTACGCACCCTGGCCGATGCGCTGAACGTGCCGGTGAGCACCATCCAGTGGGTGAGCACCGGATACCTGCTCGCGCTCGGCGTCGCGATTCCGGTCGTCGGCTGGGCGCAGGCCCGGTTCGGTGGCAAGAAGCTCTGGATGCTCGCCCTCACCATCTTCGGAGTCGCTTCGGTCGCCTGCAGCCTGGCCTGGGATGCCCCCAGCCTGATCGCGTTCCGCGTCGTGCAGGGCCTCGGTGGTGGTCTGATGCTGCCGCTGATGGCGACCCTCGCCGTCCAGCAGATCTCCGGTGGCGCAGGGCTCGGCCGGCTGATGTCCCTGGTCAGCCTGCCGGCCGCGCTCGGCCCGATCCTCGGCCCCACGATCGGCGGCGTGATCCTGAACTTCCTGGACTGGCGCTGGATCTTCTGGGTCAACGTCCCGTTCTGCGTGGTCGGGATCGTGCTGGCCTGGCGGTCCCTGCCCGCCGATCCCCCGCGCGGACGGCCGCGGCTCGACTGGGTGGGGCTGGCACTCGTCTCCCCCGCGCTGGTCGGCATCCTCTACGGCCTGTCCAACGTCGTCGGCGACGGCGGGCTCTCCCGTACCGACGTGTGGCTGCCCGCGCTCATCGGCGTCCTGCTGCTGACGGTCTTCGCCGTCACGCAGACGCGGCGTCCGGACGACGCGCTGATCGACCTGCGCCTCCTCCGCCGCCGCCCGGTCGCCTCGGCGTCCGTGGTGCTGTTCCTCTCCGGCGCCGCGCTGTACGGCTCGATGCTGCTGCTGCCGCTGTACTTCCAGGTCGTCCGGGGTACGGACGTGCTCACCGCCGCGCTCCTGTTGATCCCGCAGGGAGTGGGGGCGCTGGCCAGCCGGTCCATCGCCGGACGGCTCACGGACACCCTGGGCGCTCGCGTCGTCGCGATCAGCGCCTTTGTCCTGATCGGTCTCGCGACCGTCCCGTTCGCCCTTGCCGATGCGACCACCAACCAGTGGTGGCTGATGGCAGTCCTGCTGGTCCGGGGGCTCGGCACCGGTGCGGTGATGATTCCGGTGATGACGGTCGGCTATCTCGGCCTCGCGCGGGACGAGATCCCGCACGCGAGCATCATCACCCGGCTCACCCAGCAGCTCGGCGGCGCGTTCGGCACGGCGATCCTCGCTGTGATCCTCGAGACAGCCGCCGCCGGTGCATCGACGACGGCGGGCTACGCGCTCGCGTTCGACACGGCCTTCTGGTGGGCGGTCGGGTTCACCGTCGTCGCCATCGGGGTCTGCCTCGTGCTGCCGTCCCGGCCCGAGCCTGAGCCGGCGCCCGAACCGGAGGCAGTCGCTCGCGTACCCTGACCGCGTGTGGACGAACCGGCTCTCACCCGAACAGGCTGACGATGTGCTCGCGCTCGCCGCGAGAGCGGCAGAGACAGACGGCGCCGATCCGCTCAACGAGGAGGCTCACTTCGCGCTGCGGGACGACGCGGCCGAGCATCTGCTCCGGTACGAGGACGGACATCTGACCGGCTACCTGCAGTGGCAGCCTGGCTATCGGACCGCTCAGCTCGTGGTGGATCCGGTTAGTCGGCGGCGGGGTATCGGACGGGGGTTGGTCGATGAGTTGATCGCGGCCCTTCGTCACGCTCAGGGAGCCCTTCGTCAGGCTCAGGGACCATCACACTGGGGGATCTGGGCGTTCGGAGACCTCCCCGCGGCCCAGGGGTTCGCGACCACGCTCGGGTTGGCGGCGTCCCGCGGGCTGCTGGTGATGGAGCGTCCGCTGGCCGGGATCGCGACTCCAGCCATCCCGCAAGGACTCACTCTGCGCGGCTACCGGGACACCGACGCGGACGACCTGCTCGCGGTCAACGCGGCCGCCTTCTCCCACCACCCTGAGCAGGGCGCCCTGGACGCCGCGGGGCTCGCCGCCCGCACCGCCGAGCCCTGGTTCGACCCGGACGGCCTGATCCTCGGCTTCGATCATGACGGCCTCGCCGGATTCCACTGGACCAAGCGCGCCGAGCCGGCCACCGGCGAGGTGTACGTGATCGGCGTCGCCCCCCGCGTACAGGGCCGGGGGTACGGAAAGGCGCTGCTGCAGGCTGGCCTCGCGCACCTCGAACAGGCCGGAGCCGACCGCGTCGTGCTGTACGTCGACATGGCTGAGCCAGTAGCGGTAAGAATGTACGAAAGCGCGGGATTCCACGTCGCCCATCGGGACGTCCTCTACGCGCCGGATCAGGAGCAGCCATGACCTCGGTTGAGGACGAAGAGACCCTCGAAGTGCCCGCGCCAGAGCAGGGACTTCCCGAGCTGCCTGCCGACCGGTTCTCCGACCGCGAGCTGTCCTGGCTCGCCTTCAACAACCGGGTGCTCGACCTGGCCAAGGACGCCAGGCGGGTGCCACTCCTGGAACGGGCCCGCTTCCTCGCGATCTTCTCGTCCAACCTCGACGAGTTCTTCATGGTGCGCGTCGCCGGCCTGAAACGCCGCATGGCCGCAGGTGTCGCGGTCGCCAGCAGCTCCGGCCTGCTGCCGCGCGAACTGCAGGACGCGATCCTGTCCCGCTCCCGTGAGCTCGCGGACGACGCGGCGAGGGTATTTGCTGAGGACGTCCGTCCCGCGCTCGCAGAGCACGGCATCGAGATCCTGCGCTGGGACGAACTCACCGAGGACGAGCGCAGGCAGATGACCGACCTGTTCGAGAACCGCATCTTCCCTGTGCTGACCCCGCTCGCGGTCGACCCGTCCCACCCGTTCCCGTACATCTCGGGGCTGAGCGTCAACCTCGCGGTGCTGCTGCGGAACCCAGTCACCGGCGTCCGGCAGTTCGCCCGGGTGAAGGTGCCCACGATCCTGTCCCGCTTCGTCCCGCTGGGCGGTGGCCGCTTCGTCCCGCTCGAGGACGTCATCGCCACGCACCTCGACCAGCTGTTCTCCGGCATGCAGATCCTCGCCCACAGCACCTTCCGCGTGACCCGCAACGAGGACGTCGAGGTCGAGGAGGATGACGCGGAGAACCTGCTGTTCGCCCTCGAGAAGGAACTGCTGCGCCGCAAGGTCGGGCAGCCACCGGTCCGGCTGGAGGTCGAGGACGACATCGACGACACGATGCTCGAACTGCTGGTCAGCGAGCTCGACATCAGCGAGAAGGAGGTCTTCAAGGTTCCGAGCCCGCTCGACCTGCGCGGCCTGTTCTCGATCGCCGACCTCGACCGCGAGGCGCTGCTCTACCCGTCCTTCCTGCCCAAGACACATCCCGAGTTGGCCGAGGTCGAGACCGCGCAGCCCGCCGACCTTTTCGCCGCGCTGAAGAGCCGCGAGGTACTGCTGCACCACCCCTACGACTCGTTCGCCACGTCCGTCCAGCGGTTCATCGAGCAGGCGGCCGCAGACCCTGCGGTGCTCGCGATCAAGCAGACGCTGTACCGCACCTCGGGCGACAGCCCGATCATCGACGCCCTCGTCGAGGCGGCCCAGGCCGGCAAGCAGGTGCTCGCGCTGGTGGAGATCAAGGCCCGGTTCGACGAGCAGGCGAACATCGCATGGGCACGCAAGCTGGAGAAGGCTGGCTGCCACGTCGTGTACGGCATGCTCGGACTGAAGACGCACTGCAAACTCTCCCTGGTCGTCCGGGAGGAGCCCACCGGGCTGCGCCGGTACGTCCACATCGGCACCGGGAACTACAACCCGAAGACCGCCCGCATGTACGAGGACATGGGCCTACTCACCTCGAACGCGGTGATCACCGACGACGTGGCCCGGCTGTTCAACCATCTCTCCGGGATGGCCCAGGAGACCCACTACAAGCGCCTGCTGGTCGCCCCGCACGGCGTGCGCCGCGGCCTGATCGAGAACATCAACACCGAGATCGCCAACCATCGCAAGGGGTTGCCGGCCGGCGTCCGGATCAAGGTGAACTCGGTCGTCGATGAGGCGGTCACGGACGCCCTGTACCGCGCCTCGCAGGCCGGCGTCCCCGTCGACTTGTGGGTGCGCGGGATCTGCTCGGTGCGTCCGGGTGTCCCCGGGTTGAGCGAGAACATCAGGGTACGCAGCATCCTGGGCCGCTTCCTCGAACACAGCCGGCTGTTCTGGTTCGCCAACGGCGGCGACCCGCGGGTGGGAATCGGCTCGTCCGACCTGATGCACCGCAACCTCGACCGTCGCGTCGAAGTGGTCGTCGGGCTGAACAACCCCCGGCACATCGCGCAGATCGAGGGGCTCTTCGACCTCGCCTTCGACGAGGGCACGGCGTCATGGTGGCTGGAGGGCGACACCTGGACGCAGCGCACCCTCGGATCGGACGGCGAGCCGCTGCTTGACATCCAGGAGCACCTCATCGCCACGATGGGCCAGCGCCGGGCGGTCGAGCGCTAGGGCGTCATGGCGAACCAGAGCACGGAGAAGCGGATCACCGCTGCGGGGACGGTCGTGCTGCGTCCGGGAAAAGGAGCGGAGCCGGAGGTGCTGCTCGTGCACCGTCCGCGGTACAACGACTGGAGCCTGCCCAAAGGCAAGATCCGCGCGGACGAGTCCCTGCCGGGGTGCGCGTCCAGGGAGACGACCGAGGAGACGGCCGTCGACGTCCGGCTCGGCATCCCGATCGCCCGGATCCACTACCCGGTCGGCGGCGGCGCCAAGACCGTGTACTACTGGCAGGCCCGGGCGCTGAACGGCAAGCGGTACAAGCCCACCGACGAGGTCGACACCGTCGCCTGGTGGCCGGTGTCGAAGGCGCTGGACGAACTGATGACGTACGCAGACGAGCGTCCGCTGGTGCGCCAGGCCCTCGCCCTGCCGGACACCACGCCGCTGATCATCGTGCGTCACGGCAAGGCGATGCTGCGCGCGAACTGGTCCGGACGTGACCAGGCACGTCCCCTGGACGAGCGCGGCCGGCGGCAGAGCAAACTGCTGGTGCCGCTGCTGGAGGCCTACGGGGTGCAGCGGCTGGCGTCGTCCACGTCCGTGCGGTGCCTGAAGACCCTGCAGCCGCATGCCCGCGCCCACCGGCTGGAGGTCGAGGGCTGGACGACCCTTTCGGAGGAGCAGGCCGCCCAGGACGGCAAGGCTGTCACCACCCTGATGACGCGGCTGGCGAAGCAGACGGTGGAGTCGGGAGTGCCGATGGCGGTGTGCGGCCACCGGCCGGTGCTGCCGCTGATGCTGGAGGCGGTCGGCGTCCCCAGCCGCGCGCTCCAGCCGGGTACCGCCCTCGTCGCCCACCTCGGCGCGGACGCCGAAGTCGTTGCGGTCGAGGTCCACAAGCCCCGCATCTAGGGGGCGGAGGTGCTGCCCCGTACGACCAGCCGGGGCTCCAGAACCAGGTGCTGGGTGGACGGACCGCCCTGCTCGACGAGGTCGAGCAGCAGTCCGACGCTGAGGCGTCCGATCTCGTCGAAGTCCTGCCGGACGGTGGTCAGGCCCGGGGAGAAGTACTCCGCCTCGGGCTCGTCGTCGAAGCCGACCAGGCTGACGTCCTCGGGACAGCGCAGGCCGCGTTCGTGCATCGCGTGGAGGGTGCCGAGCGCCATCGCGTCGTTCGCTGCGAAGACGGCCGTCACGGCCGGGTCGCGGAGCACCTCCCGCGCCGCGGCGTAGCCGGACGCGGCCGACCAGTCGCCGCACACCACGGACGGTGCCGGGGCGCCGGCTTCAGCGAGCGCCTCCCGCCAGCCCCGGACGCGCTCCGCACTCTCGTACCAGTCCTCTGGCCCGGAGATGTGCCAGACCGTCTGGTGGCCGAGCGAGAGCAGGTGCTCGGTCGCCAGCCGGGCTCCCAGCCGGTTGTCGACCGTGACCAGCGGGTACTGCCCTGGCACGCCGGCATGGATCGCCACCAGCGGCAGGTCGCTCGCCCCGGGGAACAGTGACGCCTCGGACATCAGCGGCTGCAGCAGGATCACCCCGTCCGTCGACCGCGACCGCAGCAGGTTCACACCCTGCTCCACCGCCGTCCGGTCAGGATCACTGAGATGAGTGATCGTCACCGAGTAGCCCCGCCCGCTGGCCGCCTTCTCGATGCCCCGCAGCGCGGCACGCGGGCCGTACAAGGTGGTGTCGACCGTCAGTACCCCGATGCTGTGCGAGCGCCCACTGGCCAGGCCCCTGGCCAGCATGTTCGGACGGTAGTCCAGCGACTCCATCGCCGCATGCACCCGTTCGCGCGTCGCCGGGGCCACCTTCGCGTGGCCGTTGATCACTCGCGAGACCGTCATCGTCGAGACGTCGGCGAGCTTGGCGACGTCGGCGAGCGTCGGCGAGCGGTGCCCCGCAACGCCGCCCCCAAGAACGTCGTTCACGGTGTTAGCGTATTACACCCGCGATGTTCGGCTCGGCCACAGCCAAAGGCTTCGCGCCAGTTCACCCGGCGTTCACCCGGCGGTCCCGGTCCGGTCAACCTCACTCCCTAGCCTCGGCGCCAGAGCAAAACGCTCGCTGTACTCATCGAAGTCGAAGGAAAAGCGTGAGAATCAAGCCGATCGCCGCCGCCGCACTGGTCACTGCCACCGCTCTGGCTTTCGCCGGCTGTGCGACCAACGAGACCCCTGCCGCGGGCGGCACCTCTGGCGGTACCAGCGCCGCGGGCGGCAGCCAGACGCTCACCGGCGTGGGCGCCAGCTCGCAGAAGGCCGCCCAGGAGAAGTGGGTGGCCGAGTTCCAGACCAAGAACCCCAACATCACCGTGAACTACTCCCCGGACGGCTCCGGCGCCGGCCGCTCGGCGTTTGTCGCCGGTGCCGCGGCGTTCGCGGGCTCCGACCGTCCGTTCAAGGACGAGGAGATGGGCGCAGGCAAGTTCGCCGGGTGCGCCGCGGACTCCAATGCCCTCAACCTGCCGGTCTACATCTCCCCGATCGCGGTCATCTTCAATGTGGACGGGGTGAAGGACCTCACCTTCGACCCGGCCACCCTCGCCGGCATCTTCGCAGGCAAGATCACCAAGTGGAACGACCCGGCGATCGCCAAGACCAACCCGAAGGCCACTCTTCCGGACGCGAACATCACCGCCGTCCACCGGGCTGACGACTCCGGCACGACCAACAACTTCACCGACACGCTGAACAAGCTCGCCCCGACGGTGTGGACGGCCCCCGCGGCTGACACCTTCCCGGCCGACTTCGGCGGCGAGGCGGCGAACCAGACGTCCGGTGTCGTGCAGGCCGTGACCGGAGGCAAGAACACCATCGGCTACGCCGACGCTTCCGCAGCCGGCTCCCTGGGCAAGGCCAGCATCCTCGTCAACGGCAAGCCCCTGCAGCCGACGGCTGCGGCCGCGTCCGCCATCCTGGACCACTCCAAGACGATCCCGGGCCGGGACGCCAACGACCTCGCCTACTCGCTGGACCGCACCTCAGAGGGCGTCTACCCGGCCGTGCTGGTCTCCTACGCGCTCGTCTGCCAGACCTACAAGGACTCGGCGACCGCCACGCTGGTGAAGGACTACGTGGGCTACATCGCTTCGGCGGACGGCCAGGCCGCTGCCGCAGCCGCGGCCGGCTCGGCCGAGCTCTCTTCGGCCCTGCAGGCCAAGGTGAAGACCGCGGTCGACTCCATCAAGTGAGCCAGGTCCCGTGACAGTATCCGTGGGCGGCGCCGGTGGGTCCACCGGCGCCGCTCCGCCACGTAACCTGTCGGGTGCCAGCAGAAAGCAGGACGAGCCCATGACCCAGAAGCTGAGCCGGGAGCCGGGCACTTCCACCGGCGCACCGGAGCCGCCGCCCCACCGCGCCCCTGACCCCAAGCGCCCGGGCGAGGCCACGTTCCGGGCCTTCGCGGTCGGCGCCGGCATCCTGATCCTGGCGATCCTGGCCGCGGTCGCGGCCTTCCTCCTGATCGAGGGAGCTCCCGCCATCTTCGCCGACCCGGCGAAGCTCGCGGCCCAGGGCTACGGCGAGTTCGTCACCTGGGTGCTGCCGTACGCCTTCGGCACCGTCTGGTCAGCCGTGCTCGCGCTGGCGATGGCCGTGCCGGTCTCGATCGGTATCGCCCTGTTCATCTCCCACTACGCGCCCCGCCGGCTCGCCCAGCCGTTGGGCTACATCATCGACCTGCTGGCGGCCGTGCCGTCCGTGGTCTTCGGCCTGTGGGGCTCGGTCGTGTTCGCGAGCGCCGTTCAGCCGCTCTACGCGTGGCTGAACGCCAACCTCGGTTTCATCCCGCTGTTCTCCGGTCAGGTGTCGGGAACCGGACGGACGATCCTGACCGCGGCGATCGTCCTGGCCACGATGGTGCTGCCGATCATCACCAGCCTGTGCCGCGAGGTCTTCCTGCAGACGCCGCGGCTGCACGAGGAGGCCGCGCTCGCCCTCGGCGCCACTCGCTGGGAGATGATCAAGATGGCCGTCCTGCCGTTCGCCCGTCCCGGGATCATCGCTGCCGTCATGCTCGGCCTGGGACGTGCCCTGGGCGAGACGATGGCTGTGTCGATGGTGCTCTCTGGCAGCCGCAACATCACCTTCGAGGTGCTCACCTCGCAGAGCCCGAACTCGATCGCAGCCGTGATCGCACAGAACTTCGCCGAGGCCTACGGGCTGAAGACCAACCAGCTGATCGCCGCCGGCCTCGTGCTGTTCCTGATCACCCTCG
>DAIPJC010000095.1:0-5509 GCA_036770475.1 Propionicimonas sp.
ACCCCATCCAAAGCCCTCACGCCCGGAAAATCCTTCGAGATGCTCCTCATCTCCAGGATCAGGTCTGACTGGTCTGGCAACTGGCCTCCCTCCCCAACCCGGCACCTGCGCCGGCCGACGGTCAACCTACTGTGCGGAGGCAGGTTTCACCAGTCAGGGATTTGAACCCGCCTGTTCCGCACACTATGGACGGTTTTTAGCACTGTCAACGGTCGTTTCCGGCTCGTTATCGAATCGTTTTCATTCCATCATTGGTGGATTTATTGCTCCATCAAGGCTGGAAAGATCTCGCCGACAGGCCTATGCTCCATGCCATGTCGCCGTCGACTGGGCGTCCCACCCTCAGGGACCGAACCCGGGATGAAGTCTTCCAACTCATCTGCGACTCGCACGACCTCACCCGCTCAGCCGTCGTGGAACTCACGGGCCTGCCGAGCAGCACCGTGGGCCACGCGGTGGCCCGGCTCCTGGCCGAGGGCCGGATCGTCGAGACCGCCGCACCGGCCAAGGGGCCGGGGTCCGGCAGCGGCCGTCCGGGGGCGATCCTCAACGCGGTCGCGTCCGGCACGAGGACGGGCGCCATCGACTTCGGGCACCGCCACTTCCGGGTGGCGCTCGGCGACGACATGGGGAACGTGATCGACGAGGCGACCGTCCCGCTCAACGTCGACCAGGCGCCCGTGCGGGGGCTGGACGAGGCTGCCCGCCGACTGGTCGAGCTCAGCCATCGACACGGGGTGACCACGCTCGCCCACGTGGTGGCAGGGGTACCCGGGCCGATCGAGGAGGGCACGGGCCTGGTCTGTTCGACCACGACGCTGTCCAACTGGGCCGGGATGTTCCCCGCCCGCGAGTTGGAGTCACGGCTCCACGTCCCGGCGCTGGTCACCAACGACGCCAGCGTCGGCGCCCTCGGCGAACTCTCCCACGGCGCGGGGCAGGGGCACCGCGACTTCCTGTACATCAAGGCATCCCACGGCATCGGCGCGGGGCTGGTGGTGAACGGCCAGCTCTATCAGGGCGGCACCGGCTTCGCCGGTGAGATCGGGCACATCATCATCTCCGGTCGTCCCGAGCTGTGCCGGTGCGGCAACCGGGGCTGCCTCGAGGCCGTGGTCTCGGTGCCGTCGGTGCGGGAGCAGCTCAGCCACACCCACCCGCACCTCGACCCGGACAACATCGACCTGGCGACCCTGGACGACCCGATCTCCGCCCGCATCCTCAACGAGACCGGACGGACGCTCGGCACGGTCCTGGCCGGCCTGTGCGACCTGATCAACCCGACACTGCTGATCATCGGCGGCGAGCTGGGGTCGTCGGGAAAGCCGCTGATCGACGGCGTCCGGGCGTCGGTGAACCGGTTCGCGCAGCCGTCCACGTCCCGGGCCATCGAGGTGGCGCCCGCCGCGCTGGGCCGGCGCGCGGAACTGGTCGGCGCCGTGCAGCTCGCCGGGACGCTGGCGCGAGGCTGACCCCAGGCGTCCAACCGCTACGAGGTGCCGGCAAGAGTGACGAACCGGTAGCCGTGCGCGCGGTACCACTCGATCACGGCCGGGAGCGCCGCGACGGTGTTTCCCCGGTACGAGCTCACGCGGCTCTCCGGCTCATGACTGGCCTTGGCGGAGTGCATGAGGACGATCGGGTGGGCGTCGCCGCTCGTCGCGGTGGCATTGGCGATGATTCGGCGCGTGGCGGCCTTCGTGGTGCGCGGGGGCTGCTTCCAGTCCTCACTGTCCACTGACCACAGCACGGCGGACATCCGCTGGCGTCCGGCGGCGGCGAGCACGTTCTCCCTGAACCCGCCGGGGGGCCGGAAGTAGCACACCGGCTGGCCGGTGAGGCTTGCCAGCTCGCTGTTGGTGCGGGTGAGCTGGCTGCGCAGGTAGTCGGGCGTCCAGCCGCCCTTCACCTGCGTGGGGTAGTAGTGGCCCCAGCTGTGGTCGGCGATGAGCTCGCCGTGCGCAGCCAGCGTCCGGGTGATGTCAGGGTTCGCCGCCGCGTGCGCGCCGGTCTCGAAGAACGTCGCATGGACGCCGTACCGGTCGAGGACGGTCACGATCTCCCGGTCGGCGGGTCCCGGGCCGTCGTCGAACGTGAGGGCCACCGTCCGGCCTTTGCCCGGCGCCTTGGTGACGAAGCCGGAGGCAGGCTTCGGGCAGGCTGGCGGTGCGGTCGCCGTGGACGTGGGAGTTCCGGACGGCGTGACGGTGGGCACTGCTGTCGTCGGCGGCACGGACGCCGGGGACGCCGTCGTGGTGACACTCGGCTGCGTGCTCGGCTCGGACGGCGGCGCAGAGACCGCGCAGCCGGCCAGGGCGACGAACGCGGCCAACCCGACCAACCAGGTTTTGGTGATGCTCTGCCAGTGGCCCACGGACCCATGGTGCCGTGGAGGGGAAGCGGACGCGAACCCCGCAGCCCGACGGGCCTTGCCGTTCGGGGGATGATAGTCGTATGACCGTAACGCCTCACCATCGTCGGATCGCGTCGCTGCTGGCGGCAGGAGTGGTCGTCGCCGCGGGCATCACGGGGCTGGTGGCCAGGGCTGCGGCAGCCGATCCCGTGCTACCTCCCCTCACCCCGGCCGAGTTGCTCACCCGGGTGGCGCAGGCGCGGCCGGCTGGGTTGTCCGCGACCTTCGAGCAGCGCAGCGACCTCGGTCTGCCGGCTCTACCCACCGTCAGCGGCAGCGGAGGCGACGACCTGCAATCGGCCCTCGCGATGCTGACGGGCAACCACACCGTCCGGGTCTGGATGGCGGGGACGGATCACGTCCGCGTCGCCCTCGTCGACGGCTCCACCGAAACTTCCGCGATCCGCAACGGCGACCAGTTCTGGCTGTGGTCGTCCGAGAAGCAGCAGGCCAGGCATGCCACCCTGAAGGCCGGGGAGCAGCCGACGGCCACGCCGCTATCGCCGACCGAAGCGGTCCAGCGCCTGCTGGCCGCCGTCGGGCCCAGCACGGAGGTCACCACTTCCGGCACCGGGACGGTCGCCGGGCGTTCGGTCTACCAGTTGGTGCTCACCCCCAAGGACAACGCCAGCCTGGTTGGCCAGGTGCGGATCTCGGTGGACGCGACCGAGTTCGTCCCGCTCGCCGCGCGGGTGATCGCTGGCGATGGCAGCGATGCGATCACCGTCACCGCCACATCGGTGGACTTCTCGCGTCCGGACAGCTCGATCTTCGCCTTCACGCCGCCGCCCGGCGCCGAGGTGAGCGAACTGAAGCCGCCGGACAAGTCGGCCGAACAGCCGGCGAAGACCGGGCCCAAGCCCACCGTCGTCGGCTCGGGCTGGACCACCGTGGCCGTGGCGAAGCTGGATACCGCCAAGCCCGACCAAACGGTCACAGCGCTGCTGAAGTCCCTCCCGGAGGTCTCCGGGAGCTGGGGCCACGGCCGCCTGCTCTCCACCACCCTCGTCAACGCGGTGATCACCGACGACGGGCGGGTAGCGGTGGGTTCGGTCACGCCCGAGAGGCTCTACGCCGCCCTCGCGAAGAAGTGAGCCCCGACTCGCCGGCCATCGCATCCGACGGGCTGGGCAAGCGGTTCGGCCGCCAGCAGGTGGTGTCCGAGCTCGCTCTGGACGTGCCCCGGGGTGCCTGCTACGGCTTCATCGGGCCCAACGGCTCGGGCAAGACCACCACGATCCGGATGCTGCTCGGCCTCGTACGTCCGGACGCGGGCAGCTGCTCCCTGCTGGGTGAACCGATGCCGTCCGCAGCGGCGTCCGTGCTGCCCCGGGTGGGCGCGCTGGTGGAGGGACCGGCTTTCCATCCGTACCTCTCGGGACTCGCCAATCTGTTGCGGGTGGACGCCGCCGACGCCACCAGTGACCGGGCCACCTCGCGATCGAGGGTCGGCACCGCGCTTGAACGCGTGGGGCTGATCGCCGCGGCGAACAAGCGGTACCGCGCCTACTCCCTCGGTATGCGGCAACGTCTGGGCATCGCGGCCGCCCTGCTGCAGCCGCGCGATCTGCTGGTGCTCGACGAACCGACGAACGGCCTCGACCCGCAGGGGACGCGCGAGGTGCGACATCTGGTCGCAGAACTCGCCGCTGACGGGACGACGGTGTTCGTGTCCAGTCACCTGCTGGCCGAGGTGGAGCAGCTGTGCGACCACGTCGGAGTGATGCGGGAAGGCCACCTGGTCGCGCAGGGTCCGCTGGCCGAACTCGAGGGGCTGCGGGCTCGGCGGTTCCGGCTGCAGACCCCGGACACGGTCGCCGCCCGGCGCGTGCTCGCCGAGCTCGGGGTGCCGGACGTCGCCGACGACACCGACGGCATCGTGGGCAGCCTCAACGGGGTGGAGCCCGACCGGATCGTGCACGCTCTGGTGGACGGCGGGGTCGCCGTCCGGGGCTTCTCCCCCGTCCGGCCCACGCTGGAAGAGGCGTTCGTCGAACTCACCGGGGAGGGCTTCGATGTCAGCGGCTGAGGTCGCCGTCCGTCGTCGCCGGGGCAGCGCGGCGCGACTGTTCGCGTCCGAGTTGCACCTGATCTTCGGCCGGCGCCGCAACCAGGTGGGACTCGTGGTGCTGTTCGGGCTGGTCACGATGCTGGGCGTGGCGCTGAAGGTGTCCCAGTTGCGGCATCCCGGCGCCCGCGGCGGCGACCTGTTCTCGCTGGTCGCGGGCAACGGGGTGTTCCTCGGGTTCGCCGGGCTGACGATCGAGATCGCGCTGTTCTTGCCGCTGGCGGTGTCCGTGCTGGCCGGTGACGCGGTGGCCGGCGAAGCGAACCTGGGCACGCTGCGTTACCTGCTGGTGGCGCCGGTCGGCCGCGGCCGGCTGCTCGTGGTGAAGGCGTGTGCCCTCGCGGTGGGGGCGGTCGCGGGAGCGCTACTGGTCGCCGTCGCCGGGCTGGTGGTGGGAACGGCGCTGTTCGGCACCGGCCCGCTGACCACCCTGTCGGGAAACCAGATCGGCGTTGCTCAGAGCCTGCTCCGGCTCGCACTCGCCACTCTGTACGTCGCCGTCGGCCTGGCCGCGCTGGGCATGATCGGGTTGTTCATCTCCACCCTCACCGAGCAGCCGATCGCCGCGACGGTGGGGACCGCGATGGTGAGCACGCTGCTGTGGGTACTGGACGCCGTTCCGCAGCTGGACTGGTTGCACCCCTGGCTGCTGGTCGACCGCTGGTCTGCGTTCATCGACCTGCTGCGGGACCCGATCTTCACCGACCGGATGGTCACCGGCCTGTGGGTGGACGCCGCCTACGGCGCGGCGTTCCTGCTCCTGGCCTGGCTGCGGTTCCGGGTCAAGGACATCACCAGCTGATCGGGTGGCCCGTTCAGCCGAGGGAGCCGATGAGGGTCCGGATGCGACGCTCGAGCTCGTCGCGGATGCGGCGGACGGTGTCGAGGTCCTGGTCTGCCGGGTCGTCGATCTCCCAGTTCTCGTAGCGTTTGCCGGGAAAGACGGGGCAGGCGTCGCCGCAGCCCATAGTGATGACGACGTCGGCGGCGCGGACGGTTTCGTCGGTCCAGGGTTTGGGGAACTCGTG
>DAIPJC010000039.1:0-32587 GCA_036770475.1 Propionicimonas sp.
CGCCAGTCAGAGGCAGAGCCACGACCCGGGCAGGCGTCACCAACATAAACGTCAGAGGCAGGGGCTACGATTGATCCCAATCGAATAAATGTTCGATAACGCGAGTGGGGAAGCTCGCAGAGTGATCGCGGAAGCGGCCCGTCCGGGGGTGGACTCGACCCCCGTCCCCGGACGGGCCGTACCCGCCCGACAATCGGGAGTGCGCAGGTGAGTGGCGACGGTCTGGACGGTGCCAGGGCCGCGCTGGCCGGCGCCGAGTTCGCCGATCAGGCCGCCGAGCGCTATCTGTTGGCGCATCTGGCCGCGCTGCGCGTCGCGGCGACCGTGCTGGCCGCGCGAGCGCACGCCGCGTCGGGCGCGCGGATGCGGAACGTCTGGCAGGTGGTCGGCGAGGTGGCGCCGGAATTCGCGGAATGGGCGGGCTACTTCGCCGCGACCCAGGGCAAGCGGCAGGCGGTCGCCGCGGGCGCGACAGCGATCGTGTCCCACCGCGAGGCCGACGACCTGCTGCGGGACGCACAGGCCTTCCACGACGCGGTGCGGCGCCGCCTCGCGGCCGCACGGAGTTCGGCGGCACGGGAGGCGGGGTGAACGACCAGGCTGAGCCCGAGCCTCGCCGCGTGGTCATGTGCGTCGACATGGACGCCTTCTACGCCTCAGTAGAGCTCAGGCGACACCCGGAATGGCGCGACGTGCCCATGTGGGTCGGGGGAGCCCAGCGCGGCGTGGTGCTCTCGGCCAACTATCCGGCCAGGGCGTTCGGCGTGCGCGGCGGCATGTCCTCGACCCAGCCCGGCGACTGTGTCCGCACGCGGTCTGCGCTTCGCCAGACTTCGACGCCTACACCGAGGTCAGCGCGGGCATCGTGGCCATCCTGGAGACCTTCACCGCCCGGGTCGAGAGCGCCTCGATCGACGAGGCCTACCTCGACCTCACCGGGTCGGAGCGCACTGTGGGCACCGCGGCACACCTCGGCGAGCGGCTCCGCGCGATCGTCCACGACGAGCAGGGCATCGCGTGTTCGGTCGGCATCGGGCCCAACAAGCTGGTGGCCAAGATGGCGTCCAACTCCGCCAAGCCGGACGGCCTGCTCGAGGTGGCGCCGGAGGACGTGGTCGGCTTCCTGCACCCGCAGCCGGTGGAACACCTCGTCGGCGTGGGCGAGAGCACCGCGTCGCGGCTGCGGCCGCTCGGCGTCCGCCTCGTCGCCGATCTGGCCGCCTTGCCGCGCGGCACCCTCCAGCGGGAGTTCGGGCTGCGCGCCGGCGCCCTGCTGCACGACCTCGCCTGGGGACGGGACTCCAGCCGGGTCGTCGCGCGGCCGGGGGAGCGTGGGGTGGGCTGCCAGGAGACCTTCGGCCACGACCTCGCCGACGACGCGGGTGTCCTGGCCGAACTGCTGCGGGTGGTGGTGAAGGTCACCTCCCGGATGCGGGCCGCGGGAGTGCTGGGCCGCACGATCACGCTCAATCTCCGCTACGCGGACTTCGCCACCGCGTCGCGGGCGCTCACGCTGCCCGCGCCCACCGACCTCACCGACGAGGTGTACGCGGCGGCGCGGCGGCTTTACGCACAACTGCGGACGGGTCGATCCCGCGTCCGCAGGGTAGGCGTGCGGGTCACGGGGCTCGCCGATCGGCAGAAGGTCTACCTGCAGCCCACGCTGGACGCGCCCGACCACGGCTGGCGCGACGCCGAACGCGCCGCTGACAACGTGATCCAGCGTTTCGGGCCCGCTGCGGTGCGCCGAGCGGTGCTGACCCGGCGCGACCGGCCCTGAGCGGGGGGTACGTCAGCGTTCCAGTTCCGAAAAGCCGCGCTGCCGCCTAGACTTGACCTTGTCCGGGACGGACAGCTCGAAATGGGGAGGCGGCCATGGCGCTCTCGGAAGAGGAGCAACGGCTCCTCGACCAGATGGAGGCCGCGCTGGCGGCTGAAGATCCCAAGCTGGCCAATGCTCTCCGCGGCACCAACAACCGCTGGCAACGCAGACGCGCGGTTCTCGCCGGTCTCGGTTTCATCGTGGGCATCGCGTGCCTGATCGGCGGCATGCAGGTACACCCCGCCGTCAGCGTCGTCGGTTTCGTGATCATGCTCGCGTCGGCTGTTTTGGGCGTGACGGTGTGGCAGCAGTCCGGCATGAGCAACGACTCCGCGGGCTCCGGCGGCAAGGCTGGCGGCCACTCCGAGTTCATGGGCCGCATGGAGGACCGCTGGCGCCACGGCCAGGACGACAACTTCTGACCGGTCCGGATTTCGACAGGCTCAACCGGCCGTTGGTCAGGACGACTTTGCTGGCCTCAGTGATCGGGGCCACCACAGTTTCGAGGGCGGACGGCCCCAGCGCGCCTCCATTGCCGCCGTGATCCGCTCGACGCGCGCGGCAAGTCCCTCTGAGGACACCGGCTCCTGGTCGTAGCGGGCGCGCTCCACCGTCATCGCCAACTCCGTGAGCTCCCGCCGGCCGGCCGGGTCGAGGTGCTCGCCGAGTTCGGCCGCCACCTGCCTGCTCGTCCCGGACGGCCAGTCCCTGCCCCTGTCCCTGACCACGGCCCGCACTTCGGCCCAGGCGTGTTCAGCGGCCCGCCGCGCGTCCGCGGAACCAGCCAGCCGGTAGCTCCGGAGCACGACCCTGGCCAGGCGCGGTCCGGCCGCCACCACGACGAGCAGCCCCGCCGTGCCGAGCAGCCACGGCAGCGGGTTGGACGGGCCGCCGGCCGTGCCGTCCGTGGGTAGCGGAGCCAGTGTCGGTGCCGCGCTCGACGCAGGCGCGCTCGGCTCCTTGGTGGTCGCGCTGTGCGTGGGGGCGGCGCTCGTAGCGGGCGTGCCGTTGCCGACCGCGCCGGACGGGGTCGGATCCACCGGCAGCCACCCGACGCTGCCGCCGAAGTACAGCTCCGTCCACGCGTGCATGTTGCGGGCGGAGACTTCCCAGTGGTCCCCGGTCTTCTTCCCCGGCAGGAAGCCCACGACCACCCGGGACGGGATACCGACCACCCGTGCCATCACGGCCAGCGAGCCGGCGAACTGCTCGCAGTACCCGGTACGGCTGCCCAGCAGGAAGTCGTCGAGCGTGCCCAGCGTCGTCCCCGGGGAGACCGCCGTGCTGTAGGTGAACGCGTCCGAGCGGAGGAACTCGGCCAGGGCCAGGGCCTTGGCGCCGGCGGACCCCTTGCCCCTGGTGACGTCCTCGGCGAGTCTGCGCACGTCGTCGGACAGGGCGTCCGGCAGTTGCAGGGTGAGGCCGCCGTCGCCGGGGTCGCCCGGCGTCGTCAGGCTGGGCAGCAGGGTCTCGGCCGCAGGGAGCCGCGCGCTGGAGGTGTCGTAGGAGAGGTTCCTGGTCGCCGTGTTCCTGCCGGTCCCGATGGCGACGACCGCGAGGGTCTTCGGGTCGTAGCGCCACGCGTCGGTGGGGACGTCAGCCGCGATCGGGAACCAGGGCATCGGCAGGTACTCGCCAGCCAGGGCGCCTACCTGCACCGACGTTCGCACGGTGCCCTGCTCGGCAGCGCCCGGGCGGTCGGCCTGGAACTGCAGCGGGACGAGGTCGGTCGCGGTCAGGTGGAAGCCACGCGCGTCGAAGACCGGAAGGGCGGCCAGGCGCAGGTACTCACCGGCGCCGTCTGAGCTGCGGTAGGTGAGCAGGGTCTGGTTGCTGCTGGAGTTGATGTTGCGGATCAGGTCGAGACTCGGATCGCCGAGCTGCACCGACCCGGACCCGCCGGTGTCCGGCCCGTTCCCGGAGCGCTCCGGGATCGGCAGGGAGAGCACCAGTGTGCCGACGAACGCCAGCACCGTGGCCAGCGTCGCCGTGGTGGCGACGCCGCGCCGCCAGCCGCTCGCGGCGGCCTCGTCCGCTCCGCCCGCACTCACCGACGTCGCGGTGGCGGTCGCGAGGATGAGTGCGAAGCCGGCGGCGGGGAAGCAGAACAGGAACGGGCTGGTCTCGCTGTAGATGGCGAGCGAGGGCACGACGTACGGCATGATCAGCACAGGGAAGGTCCAGGCTGGGGACGCCAGGCCGATCACGAGGGTCTCGGTGAGCAGGTAGACCAGCCAGACCAGCACGGCGGTGAACACCGCGAAGCCGGCCTGGTAGGGCATCGGGGCGAAGGCGGTCTGGATATAGGAGTAGGTCTCGACGTAGAGGTCGAGGGGGTCGCGGAGCGCCGGCACCAGCCAGGGCACCAGCAGGATGGGGGCCAGCTGCACCAGCCGCACCGTCACCTCCCCGGCGTGTGCCCGCCGCATGACCGCCCCGATCCCGACGCTGAGCAGGGTGAGCAGCAGCGCCATGACCAGGTAGCTGCGGTCCTCGGTGAGCGGTACCAGTGCGACGCCGGCGGCCAGCGCGGCGAGGGCGGACGCCAGGCTCAGCCGGTCCGCGCCGGTCATCGGGTCTCCTCCCGTCCGAACTCCCGCCAGGCGGCGGCGACCGGTGTCCCCGGACCGGCGACCACGCAGTGCCAGCCCGACTCCAGGACGGTGGCGGCCTGGCTCGCGTCGAGCTGGGGGGAACTCGCCAGGAGCAGCGCCCAGCAGGCCCGTCCGTGCCGGCTCGCTTCGGCGAGGGCGACCGCGTCCGCGCTGTCGACGCGGCTGAGGATGGCCACCAGCAACTGGCCCTCAGCGCCTCTGCCGCAGGTCGCCATGGCCTCCTTCAGCGTGTGCGCACGGTCGGGGGTGAGATCGGTGAGGTGATCCAGGACCATCATCTCGCGCCCGGCGCCGACCCGGTGCGGCGTGAGCACCCGCCCGTCCGCCTCGACCAGACTGAGGTCGAAACCGTCGCGGAGGAGATGGATCGCGATGGACGCGGCGGCCGACACCGCCCATTCCAGCCGTTCGTCGTGCACACGGGTGGAATACCCGCGGGCCCGGTTGTCGATCACGATGGTGGCACTGGGATCCCAGGCGCGCTCCTCGCGGCGCACCATCAACTGGCCGGCGTGAGCGGTGGTCCGCCAGTGGATCCGCCGCACGTCGTCGCCCTGGTGGTACTCGCGGACGAGCACGTCGTCCGCGCTGCCCAGGCCGGTGCGCAGCAGGCTGGTGTCGGTGGCGAGCCCGACCCCGGACGCCCCGCGGAGGTTCGCCAGAGGCTCCACCCGAGGGCTGACCAGCAGCTCGTCCTGGCCCGGAATCGTGCGCAGCGACCGGGCCAGGCCCAGGCCGTCCGCGATGCTGCGGTCGAGCGGGCCGATCCGGTGCCGGCCGCGCCATGCCGGGCGCAGCTCGTAGGTGACGGTCTGGCGCCACATCCCCAGGCCGGCGGCGAAGGCGAACCAGCGGGGCTCGCCCAGCGCGGCGGGCAATCGGTCGCGGACCCGAGCGATGCCACCGACACTGATCCCGCCGGGGTCGAGTTGCAGTTCCACCCGGACCGGCTGGCCGACCGTCACCCGGGGCGGGTCGACCCTCCGCGTGACGGAGAGCTGGCTGGAGCCGGGCACCAGCAGCAGCCAGCTGACCAGGGGCAGCAGCACCAGGAACAGCCCCGGCCACCACAGGTCACGCTGGCCGATCCCGAGGGCGACGACGCACCACGCGATCCCGCCGCCCAGGACGGTCCACCCGCGGGCGGTGAGGTTCATCTCAGCGGCGTCCGACGGGGACAGGGACGGCCCGGACCGCGCTGTGGACGAGGTCGGCCGCGCTCTGGCCGGAGAGCTGGCTCTGGGTGTTCAGCAGCACGCGGTGGGCGAGCGCGGGGGCCGACAGCTCTGCGATGTCGTCGGGGATCACGTAGGCCCGTCCGTCCATCGCGGCGCGCGCCTTTGCGGCGCGGAGCAACTGGAGGCCTGCGCGCGGGGAAGCCCCCAGCCGGGTCTGCGGGAGGGTCCGGGTCTGGTTGACGATCGCCACGAGGTACTCCTTCACCGCCGGGTGCACGAACACCTTGCGGACGATCTCGACCGCGTGCATCACCGCTGCGGCGTCGGTGACCGGACGCAGCGGCTCCAGCGGGTCGGACTCCCCGTGCCGGTCGAGCATCGCGACCTCGGCGTCCGCGCTCGGGTAGCCCATCGAGATCCGCAGCAGGAAGCGGTCGCGCTGCGCCTCGGGCAGCGGGTAGGTGCCCTCCATCTCGATGGGGTTCTGCGTGGCGATCACGAGGAACGGCCGGGGAAGGGGGTGCGAGGTGCCGTCCACGCTGACCTTGCGCTCCTCCATCGCCTCCAGCAGGGCCGACTGGGTCTTGGGCGAGGCGCGGTTGATCTCGTCCCCGATCACCAGGTTGGCGAACACGCCGCCCGGTTTGAAGTCGAAGGCGCCGCTCGACTGGTTGTAGACCGAGACGCCCGTGATGTCGCTGGGCAGCAGGTCGGGCGTGAACTGGACGCGGCGCACCGTGCAGTCGATCGCCTTCGCCAGCGACTTGGCCAGCATGGTCTTGCCCACGCCGGGGACGTCCTCGATCAGCAGGTGGCCCTCGGCGAGAAGCGCCGTGATGGCCAGGTCCACCGCCTCCGGCTTGCCCTCGATCACCTGGCCGACGGCGCGTCGTACGGCGTCGGCCAGCGCGAGCACGTCGGCGATCTCACGGTCCCGATTGGCGTCCACGCTGTCTCCCCTCCTGCCGCCCCAACCTTATGTGGCCGATCCAGTCCGCGGCACGGAGTTCGGCCAGCTGCGGTGGGCAGAAATGACCTCCGAAGGGGTGTCTGGTGGAGCAAAGTGGAGTATGGTGGCGCTAAGTGGAGGAGAGTGAAGGGGGAGTGGAGCCATGTTCCTGGGCACCTACACCCCCAAGCTCGACGAGAAAGGCCGGTTCTTCCTGCCCGCGAAGTTCCGCGAGCAGTTGGCCGACGGACTCGTGATCACCCGCGCGCAGGACCGCTGCCTGGCGATCTGGCCCACCGAGGCCTTCATGGCCGAAGTGGCGAACAGCGCGAGTGGCCCCTCCACGGTCCGCGGGGTGCGGGACTACCAGCGAATGGTGGCCTCGGGCGCTTCGGACGAGCTGCCGGACAGCCAGGGGCGGGTCACCGTCCCGCTGCCGCTGCGGGCCTACGCGGGCCTGACCAAGGAGATCGTCGTGATCGGGGCGTTCAACCGCCTCGAGGTGTGGGACGCGGCGACCTGGGCGGAGTACTCGGCAGCACAGGAGGAGGCCTTCGCGGCCCTGGACGAAGGGACACCTGCGGTGGGCTGACCCGCCGCTGACGCGCCCGTGCGGCGTGGTCCCGGTCCGAGTCGCCGGTCCCTGGCGCACCTTCCCCGGTGCCAGGAACCGAGCAACCCGGATCGGGACCAGGCCGCACGGTTCACATGAGATGGCAGGACGAGGGTCGAGCATGGGATCTGCGGAAGGCGGCGCGATGGCCACCCACGTGCCCGTGCTCGCCGGCCGGATCGTCGACCTGCTCGCCCCAGCCCTGACCGCTCCTGGTTCGACCTATGTGGACGGCACCCTCGGCCTGGGCGGCCACGCCGCCCTCGTCCTGGACACCTGCCCCGACGCCCGGCTGGTCGGCATCGACCGCGATCCGGCCGCGCTGGCCATCGCCGGTGAGCGGCTGGCCCGGTTCGGTGACCGGGTGCGCCTGTTCCGGGCCGTCTACCACGAACTGCCCGACGTGCTCGCGCGCGCCGGGCTCGACCGGGTTGAGGCGATCTGCCTCGACCTGGGTCTGTCGTCGCTGCAGATCGACCGACGCGAACGCGGCTTCGCCTACGCGACCGACGCGCCTCTCGACATGCGGATGGACCCCGATGCCGAGCTCACCGCGGCCACCATCGTGAACACCTGGCCGGCGGCGGAGCTCGCCCGGGTCCTGAGGACGTACGGCGAGGAGCGGAACGCGCGCCGCATCGCCGACCGGATCGTCGCGGCCAGGCAGGAGGAGCCGTTCACCAGTTCGGCCCGCCTGGTCTCGGTGATCTCGGACGCCATCCCCGCCGCCGTGCGGAACACCGGCGGGCACCCGGCCAAGCGCACGTTCCAGGCCCTGCGGATCGTCGTCAACGGTGAGCTCGACTCGCTGGCCGCCGTGCTGCCTGCCGCGCTGGCTGCGCTCGCTCCCGGCGGGCGGCTCGCCGTGCTGGCCTACCACTCCGGAGAGGACCGGCTGGTCAAGCGCGCCTTCGCGGAGGCCTCCAGCGACCGCGTCCCGCCCGGTGTACCCGCGGTACCGGACGCGTACCGCGCGCAGTACCGCCTGCTCACCCGGGGCGCGGAGCGTCCCGACCCCGACGAGATCACGGCCAACCCGAGAGCAGCCTCGGCGCGGCTGCGCGCCATCACCCGCAACCAGGAGGTGCCCAGATGACCGCACTGCCGGCTCCCCGTCCGGAGCGGCGGTCGCCGAGCCCGTCGACCAGCCCGACCCGGCCGCCGCTGCGCCCCGTCCCGCGCTCGCGGCGGAGGATGGCGACCGTCCCGTTCGTGATGGTGGTCGCCCTCGTGCTGGCCGTGGGCATGGTCGGTCTCCTGGTGCTCACCACAGCGCTGCAGAACCAGACCTTCGTCGTGCAGGGCAAGCAGCGCGAGGCCGACCTGCTCGCCGACCAGCTGTCCGCCCTGCAGGCCCAGGTGGCGGATGCGCGGTCGGTGCAGAACCTCGCGGTGTCGGCCCAGAAGCTCGGCATGCGGCCCAACCCGTACGGCGCCCAGCTCGTGGTGCCGGACGGGAAGGTGATCGGCAAGGCCAGCGCCGTGACCGGCGTCGAGATCCCCAGCGTCCGTTACCTCAGTCCCGAACAGGCGCAGGCGCAGCTGCAGGCCCTCGCGAAGGCGGAGGCGGACCGAAAGGCCCGGCTCAAGGCAGAGGCCGCGGCGAAGAAGAAGGCAGCGGAGGAGAAGGCCAAGGCTGAAGCCAAGGCGAAGGCCGACAAGAAGGCAGCCGCCGCGAAGAAGAAAGCTGCGGAGCAGAAGGCGGCCGAGCAGGCGAAGCCGGCGAAGGGGAAGAACCCGTGAGCAAGCCGCTGGACCGATTCTTCGCCCCTGGACGCAAGCGCTCGAAGCGCCGCGTCCGGCTGCCGATGGCGCGTCCGGTCGGCCGCCTGCGCGTCCTGTTGATCATCGTGGCGGTGGTGTTCTCCCTGGCCGCGGGCCGGGCCGTGCAGGTGCAGGCGATCGATGCCAGCAACGTGGCTGCGGAAGCCGCGGACCAGATGACGGTCAGCCACGTGCTGCCGGCGTTCCGCGGCACGATCACCGACCGGAACGGCGAGGTGCTGGCCGAGACCGAGGACACGGTGAAGATCACCGCGGACGCCAAGCTGATCCGCACGAACGGACGCGGCAACGCGCCGATGACGGCGTCCGACCAGCAGGCGGCGGCCGTGGCGCCGGCGAAGATCGCGGCCATCCTCGTCCAGTACCTGGGCGGAACGACGGACGACTACCTGCCCAAGCTGACCGCCACGGGCAAGGGCGAGTCGTACCAGTTCATCGCGGAAAAGGTGCCCGCGGCGACCTACCGCGAGATCCAGGCGGCCATGACCGCCCAGAAGCTCGTCGGCCTGAACAGCGACAGCCAGCCCACCCGGGTCTACCCGAACGGCTCGCTCGCGGCCAACCTGATCGGCTTCGTCAACGCGCAGGGCACGGGCGCGGGCGGACTGGAGTACATGCTGAACTCGACCCTGGCCGGCAAGGACGGCAAGGAGGCGTACGAGACCTCGCCCAACGGGCGGATCCCGCTCGGCGACAACGCCCTGGTCGAGCCGGTGAACGGCCAGGACTACCAGCTCACCCTCGACGCGGGGCTGGAGTGGCAGGTCGACCAGATCCTCGGCGACCGGGTCAGGCAGTCGAACGCCGACTACGGCATGGCGCTCGCGATGAACCCCAAGACCGGTGAGATCCTCGCGCTGTCGCAGTACCCGACGTTCGATCCCAGCGAGTACGGCAAGGCCGATCCCAACACCCTGTGGATGAAGGCCGTCACCACCCCGTACACGCCCGGTTCCGTGCAGAAGACGCTGACCCTGGCGTCCCTGATCGACATGGGTCTGATCACGCCGAACACCGTCGTGAAGGTGCCGGCCCAGCTGAAGTCCGGCGACCAGTACATCGGCGGCGCCGAGGTCCCCGACGGGACGAAGCTCTACGCTCGGGGGGTGCTCGCGAAGTCGTCCAACACCGGGACGATCCTGCTGGCCCGCAAGGCGGACAAGGGCGTGCTGCACGACTACTACGCGAGCTTCGGACTCGGCAGGAAGACGGGCATCGGCCTGCCCGGCGAGGTCGGTGGGACGCTGCCCGCCCGCAACGCTCCTGACTACTCGCGCGACGGCGTAGCGTTCGGCGGAAGCGCCGTGTCGGTGACCCTCGTGCAGGAGGCCGCGGCCATCGCGGCGATCGCCAACGGCGGCGTGTACAACCAGCCGACGATCATCAAGTCGACGACGCTGGAGGACGGCACGGTCAAGCCGACGGTCGCCGCAGAGCCGCACCGGGTGATCTCGGAGTCGGCGGCACGGGACACGTTGTCGATGATGGAGACGATGGCGCAGTCCAGCACCAGCCACGCGTTCGACGTCGAGGGCTACCGCGTGGCTGCGAAGACCGGTACTTCAAGGAAGTACGTCACCTCGTGCAGCTGTTTCCGCGGCCTGGTCACGTCCGCGGTCAGCGTGGCGCCGGTCGAGGACCCACAGGTGCTCGTCTACGTCGTCGTCGACAGCCCGCAGCGCGGATCCGCCGGCGTGTCGGTGGCGGGGCCGGCGGTGCAGGACATCATGTCGATCGCGCTGGCCCGCTACGGCGTGCCGCAGTCGGCCGGCAAGACGCCCCACCTGCCGATCTCTCCGGACGGGAAGTTAAAGTAGCGGCCGATGACCACCTCACCCGCGGTGCTCCGGCCGTCCGCCACCCCGGGGACACTGCTCTCCGTAATCCTGCCGGGCGCGTCGGACGTGCCCGTCAGCGGGGTCACCCTCGACTCGCGCAGCGTCCGGCCTGGTGACCTCTACGTCGCCCTGCCCGGGCAGGCCACGCACGGGGCCCGGTTCGCCGGACAGGCGGTGGCGTCTGGTGCGGTGGCTGTGCTCACCGATCCTGCGGGCGCAGGCCAACTGGAGGGCATCGGGGTCCCGGTCGCCGTCGTCGCCGATCCGCGGTCGGAGATGGCCCGGGTCGCAGCAGAGGTCTACGGCCGCCCTGCCGAGCGGTTCGCGCTGTACGGCGTGACCGGGACGACGGGCAAGACCAGCACCACGTTCCTGCTGGCCGCAGGCCTCGCCGCGGCCGGAAACCGGGTGGGCACGATCGGCACGATCGGTTTCGCGATCGACGGACGGCAGCTCGTGTCGCCGCGCACGACGGTGACCACGCCGGAGTCGCCCGACCTGCAGGCCCTGCTGGCCTACCTCGCCGAGCAGGGCGCGGACGCGGTGGCGATGGAGGTCTCGTCCCACGCGCTCGCCCTGCACCGGGTGGACGGGCTGGTCTTCGACGTGGCGGCGTTCACGAACCTCGGCCGCGACCACCTCGACTTCCACATCACCCAGGAGGACTACTTCCAGGCCAAGGCCGCCCTGTTCCGGGACGGTCGCTGCCGCGCCGCGGTGGTGAACACCGACGACGAGCACGGCCGTCGGCTGGTGGCGGAGCTGCGGGAGGGTGACGTCCGGCTGGTGACGACGGGGGTGGACGGCGATTACCGTCCCCTCGGCCGCGAGCTGGCCACGGACGGCACGTCGCTCGTCCGGCTCGGTACACCGGGCGGTGAGCGGGAGTTCCGGTTGGGCCTGCTGGGGGAGTTCAACGTCCGCAATGCGGCCACGGCGGTCGCGATGCTCGATCTGGGCGGTGTCGACCTCGACGCAGCGTTGCCCGGTCTCGCCACGGCGTTCGTGCCGGGCCGGATGCAGCGCGTCGGCCTGGGTGAGGGCGCGCCGGGGGTGGTGGTGGACTTCGCGCACACCCCGGAGTCCGTCGCCGCAGCCCTGCAGGCCCTGCCGCAGGGCCGCCGGATCGCCGTGCTGGGCTGTGGCGGCGATCGCGACCAGGCCAAGCGCGGTCCGATGGGGGCCGCCGCCGCGTCCGCCGCGTCCGTGGTGGTGGTGACGGACGACAACCCGCGCAGCGAACCGCCGGAGGCGATCCGTGCCGCCGTGCTGGCCGGGGCGAGGGAGGCCGCCGCCCGCACGGGTGCGCAGGTCGTGGACGGCGGGCCGCGCGCGGACGCGATCCGGCTGGCCCTGAGCCTGGCCCGGCCGGGCGACTGGGTGGCGCTGCTGGGTAAAGGGCACGAGACCGGCCAGCAACTGGCCGATCGCACGATCCCGTTCGACGACGTGGCGCAGGTGACGCAGGCCTGGGCCGAACTCGAGGAGAAGCGCCATGCGTGAGCGACGCGCGGACCACCTGGCCGGGCTGGTGGACGCCAGGCTCGTCGGCGACCCGGCGAAGGACGTCGGTCCCGACGTCGTCATCGATTCCAGGGCCGCGACGCCGGGCAGCCTCTTCGTCGCGTTGCCCGGTGAACACGCCGACGGCCACGACTTTGCCACCCGCGCGGTGGCGGCAGGCGCCGGCGCCGTGCTCGTCACCCGCGAACTGCCGCTGGACGTCCCGCAGCTCGTGGTGGCCGACACCCTGGCTGCCCTCGCCGCCCTCGGCACGGCCATCGCTGCCGAAGGAGCGGCGGCGGGCATGGTCACGATCGGGATCACCGGGTCGTCGGGCAAGACCAGCACCAAGGACCTCGTCGCCCAGGTGCTCGGCGGCGCAGGGGAGACGGTCGCGCCGGTCGGCTCGTTCAACAACGAGATCGGCGTGCCGCTGACCGCTACCCGGGTCACGCCACGGACGCGCTTCCTGGTCAGCGAGCTGGGCGCCCGCGGGCAGGGGCACATCACCTGGCTGTGCGGGATCGTCCCGCCGCGGGTCGGCGTGGTGGTGAACGTCGGCCACGCGCACCTCGGCGAGTTCGGTTCGGTGGAGGCGATCGCTCAGGCGAAGGGTGAACTCGTCGAGGCGCTGCCCGCCGACGGCTGGGCCGTCCTGAACGCCGATGACGCCCTCGTCAGCGCGATGGCGTGCCGCACGTCCGCCCGCCTCGCGACCTTCAGCACGACGGGAGAGCCCGGCTGGGGGGCCCTGCGGGTATGGGCCTCCGACATCACAGCGGACGAGCGGCAGCGTCCGGCGTTCACCCTGCACGCGGACGGCGCCACCGCGTCCGTCCACCTGCGGGTCTCGGGTATGCACCAGGTGTCCAACGCGCTGGCCGCGGCGGCGGTCGCCCTCACGCAGGGACTCGCCGTGGACCAGGTGGCGGCGGCGCTCAGCACCGCAGAGGCCCGCTCGCACTGGCGGATGGAACTGGTCGAGCGTCCGGACGGCGTCCTGGTCGTCAACGACGCCTACAACGCCAACCCCGACTCGATGGCCGCCGCGCTGCGCACGCTGGCGTCCCTGCGCCGACCGGACGGACGCCTGCTGGCGGTGCTCGGCGACATGCTCGAGCTGGGCCCGGACGCCCCGGAGCAGCACCGGGCCGTCGGCGCACTGGCCGCGGAACTGGGCGTCGACGCCCTGGTGGCGATCGGTGCGCATGCCCATGACCTGGCGGCCGGCTACGGGCCGGCTACCATGCTGGCGCCCGACCGGGGGATTGCGACCGACGCCGCGGCCGCGTGGCTGCGCCCCGCGGACGTGGTGCTGGTGAAGGCATCCCGGGGGCTAGGTTTGGAGACCGTGGCCGAACAGCTGTCAGCGCCCCCGGAAGGCGGCCCGCGATGAGGAGCATCCTGCTCGCCGGAGCGATCGGAATGCTGGGCACGCTGCTCGGCACCCGCTATGCGATCCGGTTCCTGGTGGACCGCGGCTACGGCCAGTTCATCCGCGACGACGGGCCCACCAGCCACCACACCAAGCGCGGCACACCCACCATGGGTGGCATCGTGATCATCATCAGCGTGCTGCTCGCCTACGCGATCGCGCACCTCGTCACGTGGTCGGAGCCGACGGCCACCAGCCTCCTCGCCCTCGGCCTGTTCACCGGGCTCGGCCTGGTGGGGCTCGCCGACGACTGGATCAAGATCAGCAAGGCGCGCTCACTCGGCCTGCATGCGTGGGCGAAGTTCAGCCTGCAGGCGTTGGTGGCCGTCAGCTTCGCCGTCCTCTCCTTCCAGTTCCCCGATTCGCGCGGCCTCACTCCGGCCAGCGCGGCGATCTCCTTCCTGCGGGACATCCCATGGGCGACGCTGCCGGTGTGGGCGGCGGTGATCTGGATCGTCTTCCTCGTCGCCGCCTGGTCGAACGCCGCCAACCTCACCGACGGGCTGGACGGTCTCGCCACCGGTGCGGCGGCGATGGTGTTCGCCGCCTATGGGTTCGTGAACATCTGGCAGTACAACCAGTCCTGTGCGTGGGCGGACGCCGGCCCGCAGTGCTACGAGGTGAGCAATCCGCACGACCTGGCCGTGGTCTCGCTGGCGCTCGCCGGCGCCTGCTTCGGCTTCCTGTGGTGGAACGCCAGTCCGGCCAAGATCTTCATGGGCGACACCGGTTCGCTGGCGCTCGGCGGCGCGCTCGCCGCGATGAGCGTGCTCACCCGGACCGAGTTGCTGATGCCCGTGATCGCGGGCCTGTTCGTGATCATCACCGCCTCGGTCGTGCTGCAGGTCGGCTGGTTCAAGCTCACCAAGGGCAGGCGGCTGTTCAAGATGGCCCCCCTGCAGCACCACTTCGAGCTGCTGGGCTGGGCCGAGGTCACGATCACGATCCGGTTCTGGATCATCTGCGGGCTCTGCGCGGCGACCGGACTCGGCCTGTTCTACGCCGAATGGGTCGTGGGCCAGTGAAGGACTGGATCGCCGGAGCCGACCGGCTCTCGCCGTGGCCGCAGGCGCTGGTCGTGGTGGCCGGCCTGGGCACGTCCGGGTTCGCCGCGGCGGACGGGCTGCTCGACTTGGGCGCGCGGGTGATCGTCCTGGACTCCTCCGACAGCCCGGGCAACACCGAGAAGGCCACCGTGCTGGAGTTGCTGGACGCCGAGGTCCGGCTCGGTCCTGGTGCCACGGACACCCTGCCGGAGGACGTCGACCTCGTGGTCACCTCGCCCGGCTGGCGGCCGTCTGCGCCGCTGCTCGCCCAGGCCGCGCTGCGCGGCATCCCGGTGTGGGGCGAGGTGGAGCTGGCCTGGCGGATGAGCCTGCCCGACCGGCAGGTGCCTTGGCTGGCCGTCACCGGCACCAACGGCAAGACCACGACCGTCGGCATGCTGGAGTCGATGCTCACTGCGGCGGGGCTGCGCACGTCTGCGGTCGGCAACATCGGTCGTCCGATCGTCGAGGCGGTGCTGGACGAGGTGCAGTACGACGTTCTCGCAGTCGAGCTGTCCAGCTTCCAGCTGCACTGGACCCACAGCCTGTCCCTGCACTCCGCGGCCGTGCTGAACGTGGCGCCCGACCATCTCGAGTGGTACGCGGACGCCGCCGGCTGGCCACCGGGCGCGAGTGACCCGTACGCCGCGTACGCCGCGGACAAGGCCCGCATCTACGAGCGGGTGACGCACTCGTGCGTCTACAACGTCGCCGATCCGGCCACCGAGCACATGGTCGAGGAGGCAGAGGTCGTCGAGGGCGCCCGCGCAATCGGGTTCACGCTCGGGATTCCCGCCCCGTCCATGCTGGGCGTGGTGGACGACGTCCTGGTCGACCGGGCGTTCATCCCGCAGCGGCGCGACTCCGCGGTCGAGGTCGCGAAGCTGTCCGACGTCGTCCCGTACGCCCCGCACAACGTGGAGAACGCGCTCGCCGCGGCCGCGCTGGCCCGCTCGTTCGGCGTCCATCCCACGGCGGTCGCCGAGGGCCTGAAGCGGCTGCGGATCGGCGACCACCGCATCCAGACGGTCGCAGAACTCGGCGGTGTCCGCTACGTCGACGACTCCAAGGCCACCAACCCGCACGCGGCCGCCGCGTCGCTGGCCGCCTTCGACCACGTGGTCTGGATCGCCGGCGGACAGGCCAAGGGGACGAGCTTCGACGACCTGGTCGCGACCGTCGGGCCCAAACTGCGCGCGGTCGTCGTGCTGGGCGTCGACCGGCAGGTGATCGCGGACGCGGTGGCCCGACACGCACCCGAGGTACCCGTGAACGTGCTCTCCACCAGCGATCATGGGGCAATGCAGCAGGCGGTGGAGTGGGCGGCGTCCCGGGCGATCCCCGGTGACGTGGTGCTGCTCGCGCCCGGCTGCGCCAGCAAGGACATGTACACCGACTACGCGGCCCGGGGCGATGCGTTCGCCGCCGCCGTCGCGACGTTGACCGGATAGGAAGGACGAGCGCAGGTGGCGATCCTGACTTCCCCCGCCGTGGATCGCAGCGGAACCGGACTGGACGCACCCGCTGAGGGTCGTCGGCGCAGCCTCGTGGTCGAATGGCTCGCGCACCCGCAGGCCAGCTTCTACCTCGTGCTGGTCCCTGCCGTCCTGCTGCTCGGCTTCGGCGTGATGATGGTGCTGTCCGCATCCAGCGTCTACGCCTACGTCCGCTACGACGACGCCTACTACTTCGTGAAGCGGCAGGCGCTGTTCCTCGTGGTCGGGGGGTTCTTCGCCTGGATCCTGGCGCGCCGGTCGCCCAAACAGCTGAAGATCGTCGGGTGGGCGCTCGTGGTGATCTCCCTGCTGCTGGAGGTGGCCACGTTCACCCCGCTGGGCTACTCGAACAACGGCAACACCAACTGGATCCGGTTCGGGTCGTGGATCGGCATCCAGCCGTCCGAGCTGGCCAAGCTCGCGATCGTGATGTGGAGCGCGGACCTGTTCGCCCGCAAGCACAAGCGGCTCTCCGACCCCCGGCACCTGCTGATCCCGTTCCTGCCGGTCTCACTGCTCCTGATCGGGCTGGTCGTGCTGCAGGAGGACCTGGGCACGGCCATCATCATGGGCGCGCTCGTCCTGGTCGCCCTGTGGTACGTCGGGGCCTCGTGGAAGGTGCTCGGGGCGCTGGTCGGCGCCGTTGGCCTGGCGGTGACCGTGCTGATCGTCAGCACGCCGTACCGGATGACCCGCATCTTCGGCTTCTTCAACCAGGATCTCGATCCGCTCGGTGTCAACCACCAGCCGATCAAGGCGATCTTCGCGCTCGCGTCCGGAGGCTGGTGGGGGCTGGGACTGGGCGCCAGCCGGCAGAAGTGGGGCGGTCTGGTCGAGTCGCACACCGACTACATGCTGGCTGTGATCGGTGAGGAACTGGGGCTGGTCGGGACGCTGGTCGTGCTGTGCCTGTTCCTCGTCCTCGGCTATGCGGGCTTCCGGATCGCGATGCGCTCCGACATCCGGTTCTGCCGCTATGCCGCCGCGGGCATCACCAGCTGGTTCATGATCCAGGCACTGGTCAACATCGCGGTGGTGCTGCGGATGATGCCGGTGATGGGTGTGCCGCTGCCGCTGCTGTCCTACGGCGTGTCCGCACTCGTGGCCAATCTGATGGGGCTCGGCGTCCTTCTCTCCTGCGCCCGGCAGGAACCGGCGTCGCGGGCCTACCTGCGCCGGCGCCGGCGCAGGGCCGGACGCGCCCTGGTCACGACGGCGGGGGGCCGCGGGTGAGCCCGCTCCACGTGGTGCTGGCCGGCGGCGGCACCGCAGGGCACACCTCCCCCCTGATCGCCACCGCGCAGCAGTTGCAGGCGCAGGCCGACGTGGAGATCACCTGTGTCGGCACGCCGAAGGGGCTGGAGTCGCGGGTGATCCCTGAGGCCGGACTGTCGCTGGAGCTGATCCCGCCGGTGCCGTTGCCCCGGCGGCTCACGCCCGAGCTGCTCGCCGTGCCCGGCCGGCTGGTCGGGGCCGTGCGGGAAGCGGGCGCGATCCTGCGCAACCACTCCGCCCAGGTCGCGGTCGGCTTCGGCGGCTACGTGTCGCTCCCGGTGTACCTCGCCGCCCGGCTGGCCAAGGTGCCGCTGGTGCTGCACGAGGGCAATGCCGTGCCCGGTCTCGCCAACCGGATCGCTGCCCGGTTCACCCCGCACGTTGCCACCACCTTCCCCGACACGAAGCTGCCGCACGCCATCCACCTCGGGCTGCCCGTGCGGGCCGGCATCGCCACGCTCGACCGGCTCGCCCGGCGTCCGGCGGGCCGCGCGGCGTTCGGGCTGCCCGCGCAGGGTCGGGTGCTGCTGGTCAGTGGCGGTTCCCAGGGTGCCCGCAGCCTGAACCAGGCCACCGTCGGCGCCACCGACCGGCTGCTCGCGTCCGGCATCTCGGTGCTGCACGTGCTGGGCCCGGCGAACCTCACCGAGGCGACCGTTCCGCGCACCGACCCCGGCACCGGCGCCGCCTATGTGCCGGTCGGCTACGTCGACGAGATGGGGGACGCCTACGCCGCGGCGGACCTGATGCTCGGCCGTTCCGGCGCCGGAACCGTGATGGAGACGGCGATGACCGGCCTGCCGGTGATCTTCGTCCCGCTGCCGCACGGCAACGGCGAGCAGGCGCGCAACGCGACCTTCCTGATCGAGGGTGGCGCAGGGATGCTGGTGGCCGACGCCGACCTGGACGCTGACCGGCTGTTCACCGAGGTCATCGGCCTGCTGGACAACCCGGAACGCCTCGCCGCGATGTCGGCGGCCTGCCGCAGGTTGGTCCCCGCCGACGCGTCCGCGGCGCTGGCCCGGTTGGTGCTGGACGTCGCGCAGCAGCGAGGATGAACCCGTGTTGATCGAACCGGTGCCGCTGGTGCCCGTCGCCGAGCTGGGCGCCGTGCACTTCATCGCGATCGGCGGCGCCGGCATGAGCGGCGTGGCTGCGATGTACGCGCGGGCCGGCGTCCGGGTGAGCGGCAGCGACCAGGCCGACTCGCCAGCGCTCGCGGAACTGGCCGCACTCGGCGTGCGCACGTTCGTGGGCCACGACGCTGAGCAACTGGGCGATGCCGCCACGGTCGTGGTGTCATCCGCCGTGCGCGAGACCAACCCGGAGCTGGCCAAGGCCCGGCGGCGAGGCCTGCGGGTCTGGCACCGCAGCGCCGCCCTCGCTGCGCTGATGCTGGGCCATGAGGGCATTGACGTCACCGGCACCCACGGCAAGACCACGACGTCGGCGATGACCGCCACGCTGCTGGCGGGGGCGGGTGCCGATCCGAGCTGGGTGGTCGGCTCCCCCCTGGCCTCGACCGGACGCGCGTGGCACGCCGGCGGTGGCGACGCCTTCGTCGTGGAGGCAGACGAGAGCGACGGCTCGTTCCTGCAGTACCCGGCCGGCGTGGTGGTGATCACCAACGTCGAGGCCGATCACCTGGACAACTGGGGGACGCCGGAGGCCTACGCCGCCGGTTTCGTCCGGCTCGCTTCCGCGCCGGGCGTGCACACGGTCGTGCTGAGCTCGGACGACCCCGGCGCACAGGCGCTCGCGCCCGCGATCCGTGCGGCCGGGAAGCGGCTGGTGACGTTCGGTGAGGCCGAAGGCGCGGACGTCCGGATCGTGCGTCCGGAGTTCCCGGCGAGCGGGGCGCGGGCCGTTCTGGAAGCGGACGCTGACCACGGCGACCTCGTGCTCGTCGTGCCCGGCCGCTACAACCTGCACAACGCCGCGGCGGCCTACGCGGTGGGCAGGACGCTCGGCCTGCCCGGGCCCGCGCTGCGGGCGGCGGCCGCCACGTTCGCCGGCACCCACCGCCGGTTCCAGCGGATCGCGGACGTGGCCGGCGTCCGGATCTTCGACGACTACGCCCACCACCCGACCGAGGTGGCGGCCACCCTGACCGCCGCTCGCGGGTTGGTCGGCACGGGTCGCCTCGTGGCGTGTTTCCAGCCGCATCTGTTCACCCGCACCCGCGACTTCGCCGCCGAGTTCGGCCGGGCACTGGCGCTGGCGGACGAGGTGCTGGTGCTGGGCGTCTACCCCGCCCGCGAGGACCCGATCCCCGGCGTGACCGGACGCCTGGTCGCCGATGCGGCGGCGACAGCGGCGCCGGGCCGGGTGGGCTACGCGGAGGCGCTGGCTGAGGCCGCGCCGGCGCTCGCGTCCCTGGTACGGCCCGGCGACCTCGTGGTGACGCTCGGCGCAGGTGACGTCACCCGGGTCGGGCCGGAACTCGCCCGGCTGCTGGAGCGCACGGCGTGAGTGAGGTCCGCGACGCCACCGCACGGCTCGAACTGCGTCGGCGGGGCGATCGGCGTCGGCGCTGGGTGCGCTGGCTGCTCGTCGTCCTCGTCGTGGCGCTCCTGGGCGCGATCGGCTGGGTGGTCGGGTTCTCGCCGCTGCTGGCGGCGACGTCGGTGACGGTCTCCGGCGTCGACGTGCTGAGCAAGGACGACGTCCTGGCGGCCGCCGCCGTCCCCGTGGGCACGCCGATGGTCCGGATCGACACGGACGCGGTCGCCCAGCGCGTGGCCGGCCTGCCGCCGGTGGCGGGGGTGACCGTCACCAGGGCCTGGCCGGGCACGATCCGGATCGCGGTGACCGAGCGAAAGCCGCGGCTCGCGATCCCTGCGGGCGGCGGGTACCTGCTGGCCGATGCGACCGGAGTCGTGTTCGAAGCGGTGAAGACCGCGCCGTCCGGCCTGGTGGTGGTGGACGCAGGCCCGGACGACCAGCAGGTGCTGGTCGACGTGGGGACGGTGTTCTCCTCGCTCAGCCCGCAGACGCAGGCGCGGGTGTCCCGCCTCGCCGCCCCCAGCCGGGACGGCATCGAGCTGCGGCTTTCGGACGGCAGCCGGGTGATCTGGGGGAGCGCGGACGACTCGGCGCTGAAGAGCGAGGTGCTGGACGCGCTCCTGCCGCTCGGCGGCACGGAGTTCAACGTCTCGGCGCCGGCGTTCCCCACCCGTCGTTGAGGGTCGAGGGGCAACCCTGAACCCGTACTTGAGGGACACGCCGGGCCCATCGACATTCTTGGACACCCCCCTGACCGGTTGCCTAGCCTTGAGCACACGCCGAAGCAGTTGCCTTCCCCGGTTCGCCCGCTTCGTCGAACCATGACGTCACAACGGGATCAATTGCGGAAGTAAGGGTGGATTTCGTGGGAACTGCGTCCCAGAACTACCTCGCCATCATCAAGGTGGTCGGGGTCGGCGGCGGTGGCGTGAACGCCGTGAACAGGATGATCGAGTCCGGCCTGCGTGGGGTCGAGTTCATCGCGGTCAACACCGACGCCCAGGCACTCCTGATGAGCGATGCCGACGTGAAGCTCGACATTGGCCGCGACCTCACCCGCGGGCTGGGCGCCGGCGCCGACCCGTCCAAGGGGCGGCAGGCCGCGGAGGACCACGCCGACGAGATCGAGGAGGTGCTCAAGGGCGCCGACATGGTCTTCGTCACCGCAGGCGAGGGCGGCGGCACCGGCACGGGTGGCGCACCCGTGGTGGCGCGGATCGCGCGTTCGCTCGGTGCACTGACCATCGGTGTGGTGACCCGCCCGTTCAGTTTCGAGGGACGCCGCCGCTCGACCCAGGCCGAGGACGGTATCGGCACCCTCCGCGAAGAGGTCGACACCCTGATCGTCATCCCCAACGACAAGCTGCTGGAGATGACCGACCACCACGTCGCGATCCTCGACGCGTTCCGCCAGGCCGACCAGGTGCTGATGCAGGGCGTGTCCGGCATCACCGACCTGATCACCACGCCCGGCCTGATCAACCTCGACTTCGCCGACGTGAAGGCGGTCATGCAGAACGCCGGCTCTGCCCTGATGGGCATCGGTTCGGCGCGCGGCGAGGACCGTGCCCGTGCCGCGGCGGAGATGGCGGTCTCCTCTCCGCTGCTCGAGGCGAGCATCGACGGGGCGCACGGCGTCCTGCTCTCCATCGCCGGTGGCTCCGACCTGGGCCTGTTCGAGGTCTCGGCCGCCGCCAACCTGATCGAGGCTGCGGCGCACGAGGACGCGAACATCATCTTCGGCACGGTCATCGACGACGCCCTCGGCGACGAGGTGCGGGTGACGGTGATCGCCGCCGGTTTCGACGGGGGGCTTCCGCCACGCAAGCCGGCCGCTCGTCCGGAGGTGCGCCGGCCCGAGCCGGTCGTCTCGCGGCCGACGCCGGCCCCGGTGGCCCCGTCCGTCCCGGTGGACGAGCCTGAGGAGGCCACTGAGGCCATGGTCCAGGAGCCCGTGGTGAAGCCCGTGCCTCGGCCGGTCGCCGCGCCCCCGGACGACGACGACCTGGACGTGCCCGACTTCCTGAAGTAGCCAACGCTGGCTGAGCCTGACGAAGCCCTGAGCCTGACGAAGCCCTGAGCCTGACGAAGCCCCGCTCCTCGGCGGGCTATGGTTCAGGCGTGTTCAGCTTCCGCAACGACCCCGTCGCCGACGGCGTCGGGGTCGCGTTCTGCGACGCGGTTGCCCCGGACGGCGGCCGACTCGACCTCGGCACCCGCGACCCGAGCCGGTGGCGGGCCCCCGACTGGGATGTGGTCGAGGCTGAACTCGGCGTGCGCGTGCGCGCCGTCCGCCAGATCCACAGCGACCGGGTACTGGTGGTGGACCCCGACACCGATCCGGCCACGCTGGCCTGGACCCCTGCCGACGCCCTGGTCACCACCGCGACCGGCGTCGCCCTGGCCGTCCGTGCGGCCGACTGCCTGCCGGTCCTGTTCGCCGACCCCGACGCCGGCGTCGTGGGCGCCGCGCACGCCGGCCGGGTGGGGCTGGGCGCGGGGGTGCTGGCCGCCACGGTGGCGCGCCTGGCCGACTTCGGCGCGACGCGGATCACCGCCTGGATCGGCCCGCACATCTGCGGTGCCTGCTACGAGGTCCCCGAGTCGCTGCGGGACGAGTTCGCCATCCTGCACCCGGCCGCGTCCGCCACCACGAGCTGGGGCACTCCTTCCCTCGACCTCGGTGCCGCGGCTGCGGTCCAGCTCGCCGAGCTCGGCTGCACGGTCGTCCGGATGGACCCCTGCACGCGCACGACCTCGACCCTGCACTCCTACCGCAGAGACGGTGAGCGCTCCGGACGCCAGGCCGGCCTCGTCTGGCTCCCGTGACCCAGCGGCGTGGCCTGCACGGTGAGCCGGGTCCGTCCGGCTAGCATCGGTTGGGACTGGTGAGACGTAAGGGGCGAAACGATGGCTGATCGGTTCAAGAAGGCCGCCGTGTGGCTGGGGCTGGTGTCGGACAACGACTACGCCGAGCTCGAGCCCGGAGCGGAGGAGGTCACCGAACAGGTGCCCGATCGCCGCGAGGCGGACGCCACCCCGGCGTCGGCCACCGTCACGGAGCTCGAGACCCGGCGTCCGGTGCGCGAGCACCCACGCGTCGCGGACATCAACCGGATCGTCACCGTGCACCCGCGCACGTACAACGAGTGCCGCGTGATCGGCGAGAACTTCCGCGACGGCATCCCGGTGATCATGAATCTGACCGACATGGAGAACTCCGATGCCAAGCGGCTGGTCGATTTCGCGGCCGGCCTGATCTTTGGCCTGCGTGGCAGCATTGAGCGCATCACCAGCAAGGTGTTCCTGCTCTCGCCCCACAACGTGACGGTGGCGGCGGAGGACAAGGAGCGCCTGGCCGGAGGTTTCTTCAACCAGTCCTGAAAGGGTGCGCGGATGGGCCTGATCCTCCTCGTGGTCCACTGGGCCCTGCTGGCCTTCCTGGCCCTCCTCACCGCTCGCGCCGTCCTCGCGCTGGGCCCGCTGCTCGTCCGGGATTGGGAGCCGAAGGGCGCGCTGCGGGTGGTCGCGGAATTCGTCCTCACGGTCACCGACCCGCCCGTCCGGTTCCTGCAGCGATTCCTGCCGCCCGTCCGGCTCGGCGACCTCCAGCTCGACACCGCCTTCACCGTGCTCTACATCGCTGTTCTGGTGCTCCTGCGCTGGATCTGAATGTCTCCACCTCGGGTTTACCCCTGTGAAGTGCCGGGTTGGCGGTGCTTGGACTGGAGATTCCCTACGCACTAGCCTGAGAGCGCCCTTTCGGGGTCCGGTGGGCCGGACTCCGTAACCAATCACGTGAGGTGAGCAATGACCCTGACCCTCGAGCAGGTCCGCCAGACCCGCTTTCACCTGGCCCGGCGGAACGGCTACGAACCCGTGGACGTCGACAACTTCGTCGACAAGGTCGAGGCCACGCTCACCCAGCTGACCGAGGAGAACGCCACCCTCAAGCAGCAGGTCGACGCGCTCGGCTCCAGCGAGCCGTCCAGCATCTTCGTGCCGGGTGATTCCGCAGAGGCCGACAAGCTGAAGGCCGACCTGCAGGGACGCCAGGGCGAGCTGGACACCGTCAAGGCCGAGCTCGCCGGGAGAACCGATGAGCTCACCCAGCGCTCCCAGGAGCTGGAGCAGGCCCGCAACGACCTCGCCGCGGCCCAGGGCGAGCTGGAGTCGCTGCGCGCGCAGGTCGCCCAGCTGCAGCAGGCCCCTCAACAGCAGCAGCCCGAGCAGCCTGCCGCGCCCACCGGCAAGGTCGAGAACATCGTCGTCACCAGCTCCGCGGAGGCCTCTCCGGCCGTCACCCGCCTGCTGCAGATGGCCACCGAGCAGGCCGAGCGCCTGGTCGGCGAGTCGCAGGCAGAGGCGCAGCGCATCGTGTCCTCGGCCCGCGCCGAGGCGGAGAGCGTGATCGACAACGCCAACAAGAAGGCGCACGACACTCTCACCGACGCCCGTACCCGCGCCGACCGGATCGAGTCCGAGGCCAGGGTCAACGCGGAGAAGGTCACCACCGAGGCCCAGCAGCGCGCCGACGCCGTCAACGGCGAGGCGGACGCTCGTCGCGCCGAGCTGTTCACGGCGCTCGAGCAGGAGCGGGACGAGCTGCGCGGCAAGGTCGACCACCTGCGCAGCTTCGAGTCCAGCTTCCGCACGAACATGGCCAACCACCTGCAGACCCAGATCAAGGCGCTCACGGACGCCCAGATCGAACCGTCGGAGGTCCCGGCGATCCTCAACGAGCCGGCCCCGCAGTCGGCCACTCCAAGGCTGGACGCCCTGCTGGGCGACGGCAACTGATTGCCCCTGACCACACCGGACGCCGCCCCGCGGGGCGGCGTCCGGCGTTTTGTCCGGGCACCTGTTGGGCAGGTGGTACTCTCCCTGCTCAAGCATCAGCAGGAGGAGTCTTCGATGGCGTCGGCGCACACCCGGGAGTCCGCGGTAGATCCCGCGACGCCCGTCCCCTTCCCGGTCGCCGAGGGCGAGGACCCCTGGACCGAGGAGGAGGTCGAGGAGGTCAGGCAGGAGCTCCTCGCCGACATCGCACGCATGGAACGAGCCATCGAGGTGGCCGAGGCGGGGCTTGCCGACCTCTTCGAAGAGGGCACGGACGGGGCGGGCCGCGACCCGGCCGACGTGGGCTCGTCCAACTTCGAGCGCGACCAGGAGATGTCGCTCGCGCAGAACGCCAGGGACATGCTCGAGCAGGCACAGCTGGCCTACCGCATGTTCGAGGCCGGCAACTACGGCATCTGCGAGTCCTGCGGCCAGCCGATCGGCAAGGATCGGCTCCAGGTTTTCCCGCGGGCGACGATGTGCGTGGCCTGCAAGCAACGGGAGGAACGGCGATAGCCGACAACCAGATCGTGGTGGAGACCGCGTCCGACCCCGCCGTGAACGTCGTCCGGCTCAGGGCCCTCTGCCTCGGCATCGCCGTGGTGGGTTTCTGCGTGGACCTGCTGGTCAAGAACGTGGTCCTGGCCAACCTCGATCCGGAGCACCCGATCCCGCTGCTGGGGCAGTGGGTCACCCTGCAGCTGATCCGCAACCCCGGTGCGGCCTTCAGCATGGGCGAGAACTTCACGGTGGCGCTCACGATCGTCGCCATCTGCGCGCTGATCGCGGTGCTGGGCTGGGTGGTGCCGCGGATCGGGCACGTGGGCTGGTCGGTGGCGATCGGGTTCCTGCTGGCGGGCATCATGGGCAACCTCTCCGATCGGCTGTTCCGCGAGCCAGGGCCGTTCCGCGGCCACGTCATCGACTTCATCCAGGTGCGCTACTTCGCGATCTTCAACGTGGCGGACATGTTCATCACGGCGGCGGCGGTGCTGGTCATCTGGCTCTCGATGATCACCCAGGTCTCGCTCGGCGGTGCCCGCTTGAAGGGAAGGGCCGGCGCGGCCGATGAGTAGCGTCTGGCTGGTTCCGGACGGGCTGGACGGCGACCGGGTGGACGCGGCGGCTGCCCGGATGACCGGGCTCTCCCGCAGCCGGATCGAGGACCTGGCCGAGACGGGGGGCGTGCGGGTGAACTCGATGCCCGTGCCCAAGTCGCACCGTGTGCGGGCCGGCGACCTGCTGGAAGTGGAAATCACCACCGCGCCCACCGTCGAGGTCGTGCCGAATGAGGTCGCAGGCATCGCGATCGTCCATGACGACGCCGACATCGTTGTGGTCGACAAGCCGGCCGGTGTGGCCGCGCATCCCAGCCTCGGCTGGGACGGGCCGTCCGTCGTGGAGCACCTGGCCGCGGCCGGATTCCGGATCTCCACGTCCGGTGCCCCGGAACGTCAGGGCATCGTGCAGCGGCTGGACGTGGGCACGTCCGGACTGATGGTGGTGGCGAAGAGCGAGCCGGCCTACACGGCGCTGAAGCGGGCCTTCCGCTCGCGGGACGTGGAGAAGACCTACCACACCCTCGTCCAGGGCCACCCCGACCCCTTCGAGGGCACGATCGAGGCGCCGATCGGACGCCACCCCGGCGCGGACTGGAAGATGACCGTCGTGGCCGGCGGACGGCACAGCGTGACCCACTACCGCGTGCTGGAGGCTTTTCCGGCCCTGACGCTGCTGGAAGTGCACCTGGAGACCGGCCGCACTCACCAGATCCGTGTCCACATGCAGGCCATTCGGCACCCGTGCGTCGGCGACCCGACCTATGGAGGGGACCCGGTGCTGGCGGCGCGACTCGGCCTGGAGCGGCAGTGGCTGCACGCCGTCGAACTCGCCTTCGCCCACCCGCGGACGGGCGAGCCGATGAGGTTCCGGTCAGGATACCCTGACGACCTCAGGGCAGCGCTGGAGCTCGTCCGGGACTGAAGCCTGCCCGTCCGGGCCGTCCCGGGTTGGGTAGGGTTCTGGTCGTGCGTAGAGCAAAAATTGTGTGCACGATCGGCCCCGCCACCGATTCTGCGGAGGCCATCGTCAACCTCGTCAACGCGGGCATGAACGTCGCCCGGCTGAACATGAGCCACGGTGATCACCTGATTCATGCCAAGCGGCTGGGCTGGATCCGCGACGCCGCCCGGATCGCCGGACGCCCGGTGGGCATCTTCGCCGACCTGCAGGGTCCGAAGATCCGGCTGGGCGAGTTCGCCGAGGGCTCGGCGATGCTGGAGGCGGGCGCCCGCTTCGTGATCACCACAGAGGACGTTCCCGGCACCGCAGAGCGCGCGTCCACCACCCTGAAGACCCTCACCGACGACGTCCAGCCCGGTGACCAGATCCTGATCAACGACGGGGCCATCGAACTCCGGGCCGTCGAGGTCACTGACACCGACGTGGTCACCGAGGTGGTGATCGGCGGCAAGGTGTCCGACCACAAGGGCATCAACCTGCCCGGTGTGCCGGTGAGCGTGCCTGCCCTGAGCGAGAAGGACGAGCGCGACCTGCGCTGGGCGCTGCGTCACGGCGTGGACATGGTCGCACTGTCGTTCGTCCGTAGCGCGTCCGACATCGAGCCCGTCCGCAGGGTGATGGACGAGGAGGACCGGCACGTCCCCGTGATCGCCAAGCTGGAGAAGCCGCAGGCGATCGAGAACCTGTACGAGGTGATCGACTCTTTCGACGCCTTCATGGTCGCCCGCGGCGACCTGGGCGTGGAACTGCCGCTGGAGGAGGTGCCGGGCGTGCAGAAGCGGATCATCGACGCCGCCCGCGCCTGGGCGAAGCCGGTGATCGTCGCGACCCAGATGCTGGAGTCGATGATCACCGCCCACCGGCCGACGCGCGCGGAGGCGTCCGACGTCGCCAACGCGATCCTCGACGGCGCGGACGCCGTGATGCTGTCCGGCGAGACCGCGGTGGGGGACTACCCGATCGACGCGGTGGAGGTGATGGCGCGGATCATCTCCCGGACGGAGTCCGAGGGGCTGGACAAGATCCGCCCGCTGAACTGGAATCCGCACACGACCTCTGGCGTGATCTCGAAGGCCGCCGTCGACGTCGCCGAGCGGGCGGGCGCGAAGTACCTGGCCGCGTTCACGATCTCGGGCGACACCCCGCACCGGCTGGCCCGGCTGCGCTCGGAGGTGCCGATCATGGCATTCACCCCGCTGCCGAAGACCGCGCAGGAACTCACCCTGTGCTGGGGTGTGCAGTCATACGTGACGCCCGAGTACACCGACACCGACGCCATGGTCGAGTCCGTGCAGCGGGGCCTGACCGAGGACGGGCTCGTCCAGCACGGTGACCACGTGGTGATCGTCGCAGGCAACCCCGGCCGGCTCGCTCACCAGACGAACTCGCTGCGCATCTACCAGATGGACTGAGCCTGAACTCGGCTGGTTGAGCCTGTCGAAACCTGTCGCCCGGAACCGCTGGTTGATCCCGGAACCGCTGGTTGAGCCTGTCGAAACCCTCCCCGCATCAGCAAAGTGGACTGTAAGCGCCGTCATCGGCGCCTACGGTCCACCTTGTCGTGGGAGACGTCCGTCGGTGGGGCCGGAGGGCCGCTTCAGAGCGCGCGCATGCGGTTGCCGCGCGGGTTGTGTTCTACCTCCACGGTGCCGAGTTGCTCCAGCAGGGGCGGGATGTACATCGCGAAGCGGCCGCGGAGTCCCTTCTTGAGGCCGTACCACCCGCCGATCGGGTTGTCCGTGGACCGTCCCCAGGCTTCGACCGTGCCGGGCTTGGCGTCCCTCTGCTCGTCCGCGGAGCCGAGTTCGACCCAGTCGCCGTGCTCCACCAGCATCGCGTGGAGGTCGTCGAGGCACCGACGGTCGTAGTGCAGGACGGTCTTCCCGACCCGTACGACCACGATGTCGGCGCCGTTGACAGTGTCGAACCACGCGTCGTACTCGCTGGTCAGTGGCGGTGTCCTGAGTACCCAGGGGTGATCAGGTGTCCCGTTCGCCTCGGTCACGTTCGCCCTCCCGTCCGTCCGGACGGTTCCGGACGCTGTGCGGCCAGCCTGCCAGTCGGACGGTGACATCTTGTGTCACTGATCTCGGGCTTGTCATGCTGGGTGCGTGCGAGCCGGCCGCCTGCTCACGATGCTGCTCCTCCTGCGGGAGGAGGGGCGCACCACGACCGCCGACCTCGCGGCGAGGCTGGAGGTCTCGCGCCGCACTGTCCTGCGCGACCTGGCTGCGCTGGGAGAGGCGGGCGTGCCGCTGGTGACCTTCGCCGGACCCGGCGGCGGGGTCGAGTTGCTCGCGGGGTGGAGCGCTGCTGTGGAGCACCTCGTGGGCGCGCCAGGGCCGGGTCTGTTGGCCGGCCAGCCGCTCCTCGCCCACGCGTTGGGGGTGCCGGTGCTGGCTGAGGGTTCGGGTGCGTCCGCTGCGGGGAGCTGGCTGAGGGTCGATCCGGAGCCGGCGGCCGGTCATGCCGTGGACGCCGGACTGCTCAAGGACGCCGCCCGCGCGTGCCGGGAGGGTCTTGCCCTGGCGGTCACGACGGGGCAGGGGACGCGCGTCCTGCGGCCGGAACGTCTTGTCCTCCGGGCAGGACGCTGGTGGCTTGCTGAGGCAGGGGCGGAGCTCGGTGGGACGGGGGGTCTCGTTGCCCTGGATCTCGTCCGGGCGCATCGCCTGCAGCCACCGCTGGATGGTTAGCGCTACCACTAGGGGAAACATTGTTTGACCTATTGACAGGACAAAATATTGTCGCTAGTTTTCACCACACCGGCGGTGGGGCCGGTACGGCGGACCGAGCGACAGGCGACGCGAATGGACGAGTTCCAGGACATCCCCCAGACCATGCGTGCGGCCGTGCTGGTCGCCCCCGGTGAGCCGCTCGAGGTGAAGCGGATCTGTACGCCGCGCCCGCGGTCGGGCGAGGTGCTGGTGAAGGTGACCGCCTGTGGCCTGTGCCACTCCGACCTGCACGTGATGGCGGGCAAGATCCCGTTCCCGACGCCGGCGGTGCTGGGCCACGAGGTGTCCGGCACGATCGTCGAGTTGGGCGAGAACACGCAGCACAGCGGGCTGAAGATCGGCGACGCGGTGTGCGGTGCGTTCCTGATGCCGTGCGGCCAGTGCCCGGACTGTGCGCGCGGCCGGGACGACCTGTGCGCGCCGTTCTTCCACTACAACCGACTGCTGGGTCAGTCGTTCGACGGCACGAGCCGGCTGACCGACCCTGACGGCGGCGTGATCGCCCAGTACTCGATGGGCGGGCTCGCGGAGTACTGCGTGATCCCGGTGACGGCGGTCACGCCGATGCCGACTGGTATGGACTCGGCGGCTGCGGCGATCCTCGGCTGTGCGGCGATGACGGCCTACGGCGCCGTCCGGCGCGGGGCGGACCTGCGTTACGGCGAGACGGTGGCGGTGATCGGCATCGGCGGAGTGGGGTCGAACATCGTCCAGGTTGCCCACGAACTGGGCGCCCGGAAGGTGATCGCGATCGACGTGGACGACGACAAGCTGGAGCACGCGATCCGCTACGGCGCGTCCGACGTGATCAACTCACGGCACGTGGACGCCCGCGAGCGGGTCTTCGCGCTCACCGGTGGCCGCGGGGTGGACGTGGCGATCGAAGCCCTCGGTTTCCCCGCGACGTTCGAGCAGGCGCTGACGCTGCTGGCTGACGGCGGCCGGATGGTGCCGGTGGGGCTCGCGGCCGGCTCGCAGACCGCGGCGGTGGAGATCAACCGGGTCGTGCGGAGAGGCCAGCAGATCTGCGGCTCCTACGGCGCCCGTACCCGCACCGATTTGCCGATCGTGGTCGACCTGGCCGCCCGCGGCGTCCTCGACTACCGCGGCGTGGTCTCCGAGCGCGTCTCCCTGTACCACGCCGAAGCCACGTACCGCCGCCTCGAGCACGGCGCGGTCTCCGGCCGCGCCGTGGTGGAGATGGCGCTCAACGACCGCTGAGCTGTACCCGCCCTACCGCTGGTCGGCTCGCTACCGCTGGTCGAGCTTGTCGAGACCCATCCGGGGGCCTACGGCATCAGGGGTAGACGATGGTGTCGCCGTCGCAGACCTTGTCGAGTGTTCGGAGCTGGCGGCTGCTGTCGTCAACGATCTCGAACCCTGAATCGCATGACTTCGAATGAACCTGACCGCGGACCTCGACCTTCTGGTGGTCGGGTACCTCAGTGACACTGAGGTACCCGACCTTTGTTGATTGTCTGACGACGATCGTGATGTCGGAGTTGTTCTCGATCCAGTAGCGCGACGGTGGTGCTTCGACGATGCACCCCGCGGTCGAGAGGGTGATCAGGCCGATGGCGAGTCCAGCGACCTTGGCCAGGATCGCCCTGCTTGTGTGCTGTTTGGGGAACACGTTCATCGCGAGTCTCAGGGATAGACGATGGTGTCGCCGTCGCAGACCTTGTCGAGTGCCCGGAGCCGGTTGTTGCTGTCGTCAACGATCTCCCACCCCGGGCCACTGCAGTAACTTGGGGGAAGTTGGTTGAGCACTTCGAGCTTCTTGTGCGCTGGCACCTCCCGGACACTGAGATACCCGACCTTTGTTGATTGCCTGACCACGACTGTGATGTCGGAGTTGTTCTCGATCCAGTAGCGGGATGGTGGCGCTTCGACGATGCATCCGGTGGTGACGAGCGCGATCAGGGGGAGCCCGGCGACCTTGGCCAGGATCGCCCTGCTTGTGTGCTGTTTGGGGGACACGTTCGCGAGTCTCAGGGGTAGACGATGGTGTCGCCGTCGCAGATTCTGTCGATGAAACGCAACCTCTTGCGCTCGGGATCGACGATCTCCAAACCGACGAGGCAGCCTCCCTTGGCCATCATGTGGGTGACCTCGGCTTTCTGATGGGCATTGACCTCGCTAACGCTGAGGTATCCGACTTTGGTCGGTTGCCTCACCACGACTGTGATGTCGGAGTTGTTCTCGATCCAATAGCGCGATGGTGGCGCTTCGACGATGCACCCGGTGGTGACGAGCGCGATCATGGGGAGGGTGGCGACCTTGGCCAGGATCGCCCTGCTTGTGTGCTGTTTGGGGAACACGTTGGCGAGTCTCAGGGGTAGACGATGGTGTCGCCGTCGCAGATCTTGTCGATGGAGCGCAACCTCTTGCCCTTGGGATCGATGATTTCCCAGCCCACGAGGCAGCCATCCTTCGCCGTCCTCCTGGTGACTTCGATCTTGCTGTGAGCTTCAACCTCGATGGCCTCCGGGTACTTGAGGCCGGTCTGTCTGAGCGCGATCGTAGTTCCGGAGTCATTGACAACCTGAAAGCGGCTTGGTGCAGCTTCGACGATGCATCCGGTGGTGGCGAGGGCGAGCAGGCTAATGGTCAGGCTGGCGAGGAACTTGTGCATCTATCGTCTCCCGGGGGGAATCGTCATATGAACGATACAGGCAGGCCACAGTGTCCGCTGGTGGTTCGGCCGCTCCAGCCGAACTCGGCAGTTCCGTTCGCTGACGGGGCTTTGGAGGTTTGGCTGCGGGAGTCTGTGTGGTGGCGTCGGTTGCCCGTTATGGGGCCATGAGTCACGAACTATCGATGATCCGCTTGTACCTCTGGCCCATCTGCCCTATGACTACGAGTTGGGGCACTGTGAACCGCCCCGGCGTGTCCGGAGACTCAGTTCTTTGACTCCTCAGCTTGCTG
>DAIPJC010000003.1:0-144790 GCA_036770475.1 Propionicimonas sp.
CGGGGTCCCCGCGGAGTTGTTCGGGGGAGCGCAGCGGAGGAGAAGAACTCCGTGGGGTGCTCATGCCGCACCTCCCTCGGTGTGGGCGAGCACTTCGGCCAGGTGGATGGTTTTCACGCCCGCGTTCTGCCGGTGCAACAGCCCGCCGATGTGCATCAGGCACGCGTTGTCGCCGGTGATCAGGTACTCCGCCCCTGTGTCCACCACATGGCGGGCCTTGTCGGCGCCCATCGCGACGGACACGTCCGGGTTCTTCACGGAGAACGTGCCACCGAAGCCGCAGCACTGCTCAGCGGCCACCAGCGGCACCAGGTCGATGCCCTTCACCTTGCTGAGCAACTGGTAGGGACGATCCCCCACCTTCGCCACCCGCACGGAGTGGCAGGTCGGGTGGTAGGTGACCCGGTGCGGGAAGTAGGCGCCGACATCGGTGATGCCCAGCACGTCCACCAGCAGCTCGGAGAAGTCGTAGGTCCTCGCCACCACCTCTTCCACGGCTTCGGACAGCTTCGCGTCCTTCGCGTACTCGGCCAGCATCGGGTGCTGGTGCCGTACCGCGCCGATGCACGACCCGGACGGTCCGACGATGTAGTCGTAGCCGGAGAAGGCCTTCACGTAGTTGCGCACATCGGGCAGCGCCGCGTCGAAATAGCCGGTGTTGGTGAACATCTGGCCGCAGCAGGTCTGCTCGAGCGGGAACTCCACGCGGCAGCCGAGCCGCTCCAGCACCGAGACCACGGCCTTCGGCGTGCCCGGGAACATCACGTCGTTGATGCACGTGGCGAACAGCGCGACGGTGATTCCTTGGGTTCGGATCGTCATCGTTCCTCCTCTGACTATTGGTCAGACCATTTCTGAGTGTGTACCTCACGGCCCGGATCGTCAAGGGACGCAGCGCGTTCCGCGACAATGAGGACGTGACACCGAGCGAGGAGCGCGAAGGGCTGCACGCCTACGAAGTGGTCCTGAAGCACATCGAGGCCGGGATCCTGGCCGGGATCCATCGGCCCGGAGACCAATTGCCGCCAGAGCGCGACCTCGCCGCCCAGCTGGCCGTCAGTCGCTCGGCTGTCCGGGAGGCCATGCGCGTGCTGCAGACGCAGGGCCTGATCACGTCGAGCACCGGACCGGGCCGGGGGACGCGGATCGCGCCGGCTCGTGGCGACGCGCTCGCCCGCATCTTCCAGCTCCACCTGACGCTCTCCGCCGCGGGCACCGAGGACCTCACCGAGACCCGCGTGGCCCTCGAACGGTCGTCCGCCGCCCTGGCCGCCCAGCGGACGAGCGCACGGTCGGTGCGGCGGCTGAAGGGGCTGATGTCCGCCATGGAGGACGCGGACGCCGTCGACGAGTTCAACGACCTCGACACCGACTTCCACGTACAGATCGCCAGGGCCGGCCAGAGCGAGCTGATCGCGGACCTGACGGTGGCGATCCGGCAGGCCGTACGCGAGACGATCCGGACGGCGTCCCGCGCGCTGCCGAACTGGTCCGAACACCGGCAGGAACTCCTCAGGGAGCACGCCGAAATCCTCACCGCGATCGAGTCGGGCGATTCCGCGGCTGCGGCGAACCTCGTGGAGCAGCACATCCGCAGGGCGTACATCACGCTGGGGATATCGTCCGCCGGCGCCGACTGATCGCGGCACCCGCACAGGTTTCAGGCTCGCCACCCGAGCATTTCTTGAAACGTCCCAAGATTGGTCTGACCTTAGTGCTTTCTGGCCTTACCAATTCGACTCCGATGTGCTAGCACATAAGCAGGTACGACGGCGTACCGGCATCGCGATGGAGGTGTACTCAGACGTGGAGACCTATCAGCAATTCATCAACGGCGCACTGGTCGACTCGCACTCATCGGACTGGATCGAGATCGAGAATCCGTACACGAACGAGGTGATCGCGCGCGCTCCGAAGGGTGACGAGGAGGACGCGAATCGCGCGGTCGCGGCGGCGAAAGCTGCGCATCCGGCCTGGGCGAAGCAGGCGCCGGTGGCCCGCGCGGCGTACCTGAAGAAGTTCGCCGAGTTGATCCGGGCGAACCGGGTCGAGCTGGCGAAGACCCTGGCCAGGGAACAGGCGAAGATCCTGCCGCTGGCCCAGGTGGAGATCGACGTGACCGCCGAGTACTTCGACTACTACGCCGGCTGGGCGCGCATCTACGAGGGCGAGATCATCAATTCCGACGACCCGCGGGAGAACATCCTGCTATTCCAGAAGCCGATCGGCGTCGTTGCCGGCATTTGCCCGTGGAACTTCCCGTTCTTCGTGATGGCGCGCAAGGTCGCCCCGTCCCTGCTGGCCGGTTGCACGACGATCCTGAAGCCGTCGTCCAACACCCCGGCCACCACCTTCGAGTTCGCGAGGCTGGTGGCGTCCCTCGAGCTGCCGCCGGGCGTGCTGAACTTCGTCTCCGGCGCCGGCGCCACCCTCGGCAAGGCGCTGGTCAGGCATCCCGACGTCGACATGGTGTCGCTCACCGGATCGGTCGAGGCGGGCCAGGAGATCCTGCGTGACGCGGCCGACAAGGTCATGAAGACCTCACTCGAACTGGGCGGCAAGGCCCCGGCGATCGTCTTCGGCGACGCCGACCTGGACCTCGCCGTGAAGGGCGTCACCGACTCCCGGCTGATCTACTCCGGCCAGGTCTGCAACTGCTGCGAGCGGGTCTACGTCCATGCCAGCATCTACGACGAGTTCGTCGGCAAGCTGAAGGCGTCCTTCGAGGCCGCAGCCTATGGCGACCCGTTCGCAGACCCGACCCCGGTCTACAGCTCCCAGATCGACCGCGCGCAACTGGAGAAGATCGACGCGATGGTGCAGCGGGCAGTGGCCGCGGGCGCAGAGGTCCTCACCGGTGGCAGGCCCGCCGACGTCGGGACGGGCTACTTCTACGAGCCGACGCTGCTCGCCGGCGCAACGCAGGACTCGGAGATCGTGCAGAAGGAGGTCTTCGGGCCGGTGCTGCCGATCGTGAAGTGGGACGACTACGACCAGGTGGTCGCGGACGCCAACGACGTGGAGTACGGCCTGACGTCCTCGGTGTTCACCACCAACGTGAACACGGTGATGCAGGCCGTCAAGGACCTGAACTTCGGCGAGACCTACGTCAACCGTGAGCATTTCGAAGGAATCCAGGGGTTCCACGCGGGCTGGCGGAAGTCGGGCATCGGCGGCGCGGACGGCAAGCACGGCCTGTACGAGTACCTGCAGTCGCAGGTGGTGTACATCCGCTACTGAGGTCGAGCACTCTCGGGCGGGAGCGTCGCACGGCGCTCCCGCCCTGCGCGTCACACCACGACAGGCTCGTCGAACTCCCTGCGGACGCCGCCCCAGAACGTCGACTCGGGGGCGATGTGCCGTTCAGCGCCCGCGCGAGCGATGGTCTCACGCGCCTCCTGGTCGGCCTCGGCCATGATCTCCCGGCCGTCGGCCAACTGTGCCACGCGGTCCCTGATGACCCACGTGCCGTTGACCATGACGTCATTCACGTCGCCGCCGTTGCCAAAGATGAACAGCTTGTGCAGCAGCTGGATGCGCGGGTTCAGGTACGGGCGAGTGAGATCGATCGTGATGAGATCCGCCTTCTTCCCGACCTCGAGAGAGCCGATCTCGTCGTCCCAGCCGATCGCCTTGGCCGCATTGATCGTGATCATCTCGAGCAGAGTGCCGATCGGGAAGAGGTACTTGTCACGCAGGCGCCCGCGGTGCACGAGCTGCAGGTTTCGCGCTCCCCGGAAGAGGTCGAACGGGGACGCAGGGCCGGTGCCGTCGCTCGACACCGCGACGTTCGCCCCCATCGTCATGAGCTCGGGCACCGGGCACGCGTAGATGAACTGCTGTTCGTGCGGAGTAGTCGTCACGTGCGTACCCGTGTCGGCGAGGATCTTCGCCTCCTCGAGGCTGATCCCCATGCAGTGCTGCAGGTGCACGTCAGGTCCGAGCAGGGCGTCCTTGTGCTGGGCCGCGAGCCGCACCATCCCGCCAAAGGCCTCGGTGTGGATACGGGTCTTCCGGTCTCGCGCGATCTCGCGGATCGCGGTCATCATCACCCGATCATGATCGGTCAGCTGCGCCGCGAGCTCGGGCGGAGTCGGTTCGGACCCCTCCACCGATGTCACGAGCACAAACGGTGCGGTGAACGCGCGAATGGTGTCGTTGTAGGAGTGGTGCAGCTTGGCGACAGTCTCGTCGGTGACCTCGAGCATGCGCTCGAAGCTGATCTCGGTGGTGTACTTCCTTCCGTCCTCGTCGACCCGGGTCATCGTCCGCGGAAACGGCGGGTTGTTCGGCCCCACGGCGACGATCCCGCGCAGTCCGACGTTGTGGTAGCCGGCAGCGATGCGCTCGAAGATCGACACGTCGTCGGCCCGACCACAGTTGGTCACCATCGACACGCCGGTCGTGATCCCTGCGCTCAGCCGGGTGAGCGCAGCGAGACGAGCCTCCCGGTACCAGAACCGGTCGGTGGTGTTGTGGTGGTAGAGCTTCGTCATGATCGGCATCCACCGTGACGGCGTCGAGTAGCCGAGCGCGGTGAACATGCAGTGGCCGGCATGCGAATGGGCATCGACGATCCCCGGCAGGATCATCCTGTCGCGGCAGTCGATCACCTCAGCTGCCTGGCCGGCGTAGAGCCGCTCCACCTCGGTCGTGGCCTCGATCGCCTCGATGCGGTCGTCGCGCAACACGATCGCGGCGTCGGACAGCACCCGGCGGTGGGGGTCTATCGTCACGATGGTCGCGTTCTTCAAGATGGTCAGCACTTGGTCTTCACTCCCTCGATGCGCATTCCCTCGTTTGAAAGTATATTCCGTGCGTTGGAATTTTTCTTTCGAAATGCGCAACAAGGGCGCTCCCCGAAGGGAGTGCGACCGCTGTCCCCGTTCAGCGGCTGACGGTGACCGTAACCCGCTTGCTGGAGGCGGCGAGCGTGTCGCTGCCTGCGTAGGCCACCCGCAGCTCGTGCTTGCCGGTCTTGCTGATCTTCGGGTACCGGAAGCTCGCCGCACCGGCGTCGTCCGCGTCGAGGGTGATGGTCTTCAACCGCTTTCCGTCCAGGTAGAAGCGCAGCTTGCCCGTCGGCGCGAGGCCACTGCTCCCGGTGGCGACGGTCGCCTTCACGGTGACCCTCGTGTGCGAGACCTTCACCTTCTTCGTGGACAGACCGAGCGCCACAGAGCTGGCGGCGCGCACGACCGAGTAGGCGAAGGAGGATGTCTTGGTGACCTTGCCGTCGGTGTAGCTGGCGGTGATCTTGCCGTCCCCCACCTCGGACGAGTCGAAACCGGCGACCTTTGCGCTGCCGGTCACGACCCGGGAGTAGACGCCCTTGTCGTAGAGGGCTTTCACGACCAGGCCCCTGGTGCTCAGGTCCTCGCCGACGACGTAGGTCAGCTTGGTGGGCGCGGTGACCTTGAGCGAGGTCAGCACCGGCTTGGCTGGCGCCTTGGACAGCAGCTTCTTGTACTGCGACGTCAGACCGAACAGGCTGGCGACCTCGCCGGCCGTGTTGGAGACCGACCAGTCCTCCAGCGGTACCTGACCCGCCTTCTTCATGTCCATGTACGCGACGTTCGCCGTGCGCTGGATCGACCACGACTTGCCCGACTGCTCCTGGACAAGGACCTTCGCGGCGTCGAACAGGATGGACGCGCGGCGTAGGTGCGACGAGTCAGAGATGAGGCTGTAGCTGGTGTACTTCGACGACTTCGCCAGGATTGCCATCGAGTACTTGGCGTTCCCGATCGTGCTGGACGACTTCTTCTCGACCAGGACGCGCGATTTGGCGATCCCGTGGGCGACCAGCCACTGGGAGCCCGCCTCCCCCTCAGTCTTCCCGTGTTTCGGGGCGCCTCCGCTCACCAGCACATTGGACGCGGGGTATTTCTTGAGTGCTTTCAGGGCGAGCTTGAGGCGGCGCTCGAACTTCGCGCTGACCTTGCCCGACTTCTGCAGCGACGATCCCAGCACCACGAAGACGTGCCCCTTTTTCGGTAGCCCGCTGGGCACCGCAGAGTTCATCTTCATGTATTTGTTGGTCGACGACCAGGACGCCACGAAATCCGCCCACAACTGGGCGTCCCAGGCGGAGGAGGCCGCCATCGAACTCACCGCGAGGTCGCGCCGGGCGCTGTTCCGGTCCTGCTGGAAGTAGATCGCCTGTGCCGCCAGTGAGGTGACGGACGCAGGCTCCGCAGCGCGGGACGGCGCCTCGACGACCACCCCACCGGTGAAGGCGAGGAACGCGGCCGCGACCACCATGGCGACCAGCGCGCGTGCCGTCCGGATCGGCCCCATCGTAAACACCTTCCCTGCTCGCGTTCCGGGCACGCCAAATACCGCCGACGCGCATTGTTGGGCGGCGCACCCACCACCGATTCGGGTGAGCACCGCCAATCCGCAGCCGTATTCGGCTGGCGTTACCGGGAGTCTGGCACTTTCGGGGGATCCGGGCCCCATCTGCTTGAGACTTTGGCGGTTCCCGGTTGAGGGTTGTCCCCTGGGATCGAGGCCTGAGCCGCTGAGCGAACTCCGCCATCGCGGGTCGTGATGATGGCACACTCACGCGTTCGACCGTCGTCGAAGCCAATTGCGGCAAATCGGCTTCGCCGACCGTCCGGCGATGCCATCATTCGGCCGTGGGTTCGGAGTCCAGGCAGGCGTTCAGCCGGTTGCTCAATGAGGCGCGGATGAGCCAGCACATGTCGCTGAGCCGGGCCGCGACCGTGGCCGGCGTCCACAAGGCGACCCTGCAGGGGTGGCTCAGCGGACGCTACTTCCCCACCCCCGCGTTGCGGGCCAACTACCTGCAGCTCGTCCACGCCCTGGGGCTTGAGTCGGCCATGCCCGGCGACCTGTGGGACGACGGCGTACCCGGCTTCCCGCCGCCGGTTCGGGACCTGCAGGCTCCCTACCTCGGCCTGCGCCCGTTCTCGGTCGTCGACCGCGAGCTGTTCTTCGGCCGGGGCGCGGCTGCCCACCGGCTCAGCTCCGCCATCCGTGACCGCTATCGCGGCGCCGGCTCGGGGATCGTTGTCCTGGTCGGCCCGTCAGGAAGCGGAAAGAGTTCGCTGCTGGCCGCCGGGATCGCCGCCCGGGAGTGCGTCGACGGTGAGCTCGTGGACTTCGACGTGCAGTGGTTCTCCTCCGACGCCTCGCCCGGCGAACCGGCGACCGATTCGTCCGACACGCGCGCCCGGCTGGTGCTGGCCGACCAGTTCGAGGAGGTGCTCCGGCTGCCGGAGGAGAAGCGGGAGCTCGCGCTCGAGCGCCTGTTCGGGCTCGCGTCCCGTGCCGTCGTGGTGGTCGCGCTGCGTGCGGACGCGTGGGCAGAGGCGAGTGAGGTGCCCGGGCTCGAGCCCGCGCTGTCCCGCCCCTTCCTGCTGTCGCCGCTGACGCGAGCCGAACTCCGGGAGGTGATCGTCCAGCCCGCCCGACTGCTCGGCGTCGAGGTGGACCCCGACCTGCTGAAAGTGCTCGAGGACGACCTGGCCGGCGGCGTGGCCGCCACGATCTCCAGCGATGTGCTGCCTCTGCTGTCGACGGCGCTCCTGGCCACGTGGTCGGCCGGCCAGAGCCGCCGGATGTCGGTGGCGGACTATGTCGCGACCGGCGGGGTCGGAGGAGCGATCGGCGGAATGGCCGACCAGGCGCTCGCGAGCCTGGCGTCCGAGGACCGGACGGCCGCCGCAGGCCTCTTCCTGCGCCTGGTGCGGGTCACCGACACGTCCGTTGCGCGGGAGCCGGTACTGCTGCCCGACCTGAGCGAGCAGGACCGCCGGGTGATGGCACCGTTCGTCTCTGCGCGCCTGCTCACGCTCACCGAGGACGCGGTCAGGATCAGCCACGATGCGCTGATCGACCACTGGGCGCAGCTGGACGAGTGGATCCAGGCCCACCGCGACGACCTCCGGGTGCGGCACCAGTTACGGGCCGCCACGCAGTTGTGGCTGGACTCGGACCGGTCGCCCGAACTGCTGGTGCCGGTCAGCCGCCTCGGGGTCATCCAGGGCTGGCTGGACACCCCCGGGCGGTCGGATCTGCTCTCGCCTCAACAGCGCGAGTACCTCGAGACCAGCGAACAGCACTTCGCCGGAGTGCTGCAGGCGGAACAGGCAGCGAACCGCCGCCTGCGCCGACGCGGACACCTGGCGATCACCTTCGCCGCGCTGACAACCACCCTGGCGCTCATCGCCTCTGCGATGTTCGCTCACGCGCAGACTCTGCAGACCCAGGCGGACTCCGCGCGGCTCGAGGCGCAGTCGCGACAGGTCGCCACCGCAGCCCGCTCGATTCGGGCCAAGGACCCGAACCTGGAGGCGCAGATGGCAGCGGTCGCCGCTGGCCTCAGCGACACCGTCGAGGGACGGTCGGCTCTCCTGGACGCCGCCGCGAGCGACATTCCGCTGCGCTGGCTGGGCCGGCCTGCCGCTGTGGTGGCGGTGAGCCGGCAGCAGGATCTCGTCGCCCGGGTGAACGGCTCCGGCGAACTCACGCTGTGGCGTGGGGACCAGCTCACCACGTCGCCGGGGACGACCACGACCCTCGATCCGTCGGGTTCGCCGCTGTACGCGGTAGCGCTGGCCAGGGTGGACCGCCACGACCTGCTCGCCGCGGGAGGGTCGACAGCGGGCATCTGGGACGTCACGTCCGAACCGGTGCGGCTGGTCGACCTGACCAGGGACAAGGTCACCGCGTACGCCGCCGCGTTCAGCGCCGACCAGCGGTTCGCAGCCCTCGGCATGTCGGACGGTTCGGTGGATGTCCTGCAGCTTCACGGAGCCGACGCCCCGACCCGGCTGGCCCGGCTCCAGATCAACGACGACGCGGCGTCCGCGCTGGCGGTGAGTTCACTCGCGTTCGACGGAACCGACACGCTCTGGGTCGGCGGACGCAACGACAGGATCGACCGATGGGCGATCGGTGACGGCGTGCGGCGCCTGGCCCCGGTGGAGTTCCACTACGGCGCGGCACCGCTGCGCGCGGTCACGCTGGACCTCACCGCCTCCGGTGACCGACTCGCTGCCGGAACGACCGCCAACGCGGTGCTCCGCTGGCGTTCTGACGGCACGCGGATGGTGGAGGAGAAGCCCCTTACCGACTTCGGGAGCTGGATCAACGACGTCCACTACTCGCCCGACGGGACGCAGTTGCTGGTCGGGTCGTCGGACCAGACGACGAAGCTGTTCGACACGACGTCGGGCACTCTCCTGCGCAGTCTCGCCGGTCCTGCGCTGGTGACGGGCGTCCGGTTCGACGGCGATTGGATGGTGACGGCGAGCTCGGACGGGGCGCTGCGGGTGTGGCCGGCCAGGAGCTCGCTGGTTCGCGGTTCAGGCGGCGCGGTCTACAACCTCGCCACCGATGCGTCCGGCAGCCGGTGGCTGGCCGGGGGCACGCTTGCCGAGGGTGTGGACCTGTGGCGCCTCGACGGCGCCGGTGGCCCGAAGCAGGTGGCGCTCACCTATCCGGCGCTGGAGGGAGCCAGGTCGGCCGCGGTCGCGGTTGCACCGGACGGAAGCTATCTGCTGGCCGCCAGCAAGACCGGAGAGATCATCTCGTGGCCGCTCGGTCCGTCCGGTGCGGGAACGCCCACCGTGGTGCGCAGCGACATCGGCTACATCAGTTGCCTCACGGTGTCGTCGGACTCCCACCTGGCGGCAGCGATGGGTTACGGCGGCAAGAAGGCAGCGATCTACCGCGTGGGTGAGGGCGGGAGTCTCACCGAGCTCAGCGAGGTGGACGCGGCGGACGCGCAGATGGGCAGCTTCAGCGCGGATTCGAAGGTGCTCGCGATCGCGCTGGCCGCGAATCAGGTGGAACTCTGGACCGGAGTCGACGGTGCAAGCCCGGCGCTCGCGTCGACCGTCACCGGTTTCAGCACGGCCACGATCGCGATCGCTGGGGCGCCGAAGCAGCCGCTGATCGCGGTCGGCGAGGACAGCGGCCAGGTGAGCGTGTGGTCGATCGCGGACCCTGCGCACCCCGCGCGGACACATCTGTTCGGAGACGCGCACGCCTCGGCCTACGCCCTCACGTTCAGCCCCGACGAGCGCACCGTCCTCGCCGCGACCGGCGACGACCTGATCTGGGGCTGGGGCCTGGCCGACGGTGGCTCGCCCGCACGCTACGCGCTGTCCGGCCAGCTCGACCGTCCCTGGGACGTGAAGTACCTGGCCAACGGCGCCACGATCGCCGCGTCCGGCAACAACGGCCACCTGCGTCTGTGGCCCGCGACCACGGAGGCCGCCCGCAGCCGCATCTGTGCCCAGCGGGGTGACACCCTGACCCCCGAGGAGTGGAAGCGCTACCTCAGCGGTGTGATCCCCTTCGACCCCTGCTGAGTCCCACCCCTCCGCCCACACCGCACAACGGCTGGCGAGACGACGTCCGATACGTCGCGGTACAGGACTTCAGCTGCTCGACTCCTCGGGAAGAAACTGGACGGTGTAGGTCACCCGTCCGCGACCTCCTCAGGGACCGGTAGAACGGCGAGTCGGTGCTCAGACCGGGAGCTTGGTGTCGGCGAAGTGGTGACGGAAGGTGCCGATCTCGTGGCCGCTGCGGTCACCGAGGCGACCGGCGAGCACCTGGCCGGCCACGACCTCGAGGATGCTCGTCGCCAGGGGCGACGCCTCGGGCAGCACGAGCCCGCTCGCACCCGAAACAGGGGACGTGCTCACGTGCAGCACCGGCAGGCCCGATTCGACCAGGACGTCGACGAGTTCGTCCGCCCTGCCGCCGCCGAACACCACCGCGCAGAAGTCGCCGGGCACCGCCTCCGCGGGGCCGTGCAGGTACTGGTCGGTCTGGAAGGACGCGGACGGCGTGCGTCCGGCCTCGCGCATGAGCAGCGCCGTCTCGGCCGCCGACGCGAACGAAGCACCCGCCCCTACGCATTCCACGGACGCCGGTGACGACGTGGCGTAATGCCGGGCGAAGAACCCGTCCACCGCAGCGGTGATGGACGGGAGCACGTCCCGGAGCAGCGCGGGCACCTCGTCCAGGCCGACGGCCAGGTCCTCCAGCCCCAGCGCCTCGCCGATCAGCGCCAGCGCCGCCAGCGTCGAGGTGTACCCGGACACGTAGACACCCGCGTCCGACACCTCGCCGAGCGGCACCACGGTGTCCGCGACCTCGGTGACCGGGGAGTCGGCGACGTTGGTGACCACGATCCGGTGCCCGCCGAACCTGGCCAGCGCCTCGATCGTCTCCGGGCTACGACCGGACTCACTGATCCCGACCGCCAATGTCCCCGGCAGGGCGGGCAGTTCGCGCCAGTCCGCGGCCGACCAGTTGAGCACCACCCGGCCCCGCAGCCGCGCCTCGTGGAAGAGGAACTCCGCGGCCATCGTCGATGCGCCCATGGCCACCACGTCGAGCAGTTCGTTCGCTCCCCACACCGGCAGCTCGGCCCCGGCCAACGCCGCCCGTACCGCCACGGTGGTCTCGGCCAGAGTCACGTCCTGCCGATTGACGGTCGCCCAGTAATCCGCGCGTTCCATACCTACCCCTTGATTGCTCCCGCGGACATGCCGCTGACGATGTTGCGTTGGAAGACGAGTGCGATCACAACGGGCGGTAGCGCCGCGAGCAGACCGCCCGCGGCCACCAGCCCGAAGTCGGTGGTGTACCGGCCGGAGAACTCCGCGATCGCCACTGGCAGCGTCTTGGACGCGTACGTGGACGTGAAGATCAGCGCGTACAGGAACTCGTCCCAGGCCAGGAAGAACGCGAACATGACCGCCGTGACGATCCCCGGCCGGGCACTGGGCAGGACGATCCGCCACAGCGCGCCCATCCGGGTGCAGCCGTCGACGCGGGCGGCGTCCTCGAGGTCCTCGGGCACGGTGAGGAAGTAGTTCGACAGGATCCACAGGGTGAACGGCACCACCAGGGCCAGGTCGACCAGGATCAGGCCGAAGCGGGAGTCGAGCAGGGCCAGCTGGTTGAGGATGAAGTACAGCGGGATCAGCAGCGCGATCTGGGGCAGCATGTACGTGCCGAGGAACAGCAGCAGCGTGACCTGGCGCCCCTTGAACCGCAGGCGGGCGAACGCATACGCGCCGAAGATGCTCACGACAAGGGCGATCGCCACCGTGACCGACGCGACCACCAGCGAGTTCGCCATCGCTTCGAGGAAGCCACCCCCGATCCCGTCCACGCCGCCCGGGGTGAGGATCGCGATGTAGCGGGACGGATCGAGTTCGGCAGGAATCCAGCGCAGCGGCAGCTCCAGCAGGGCGCGGGCCGGCGTCACCGATGCGATCGCCGTCCACAGCAGGGGCAGCAAGTACAGCACCGCGACCACCGCCGCGGTCACCTCCAGCGCAACCCGCTGGCCCTTGCGCAACCTCACAGCAGGCTCATCTCGGACTTGCGGATCAGCCGCAGGTATGTGAGGCACAGCACGCCGATGATCAGCACGATCAGCATGGCCATCGACGAACCGATCCCGAAGTTCTGGTCGGAGAACGCCGTCACGTACGTGTAGTAGGAGATCACCGCCGTGCCGTTGGCCGGGCCGCCTCGGGTCATCGCGTAGATGATGTCGAAGACCTTGAATGCCTCCACCGTCCGCAGCACCACCACGATGCTGATCGCAGGCACGAGCAGCGGCAGCGTGATGGCCCGGAACCGCTTCCACCAGCCCAGTCCGTCCACGGCGGCGGCCTCGTAGAGCTCGGTCGGAATGCTGGTCAGGCCGGCGAGCAGGAAGAACGCCACCAGCGGCGTGGTCTTCCATGCGTCGGAGAGGATGACGAGGTTCATCGCCCGCCACGGCTCGCTCAGCCACGGCACGTAGTCGTGGATGACACCCATTTGGCTGAGCAGCGCGTTCAGCGCGCCGTACTGGGCGTTGAAGACGCCCTTCCACATCGCGGCGTTGACGATCGTCGGGATCGCCCACGGCACGACGATCGCCGTCCGGAACAGCCACCGGAACCGCAGCGGGGCGTTCAGCAGCAGCGCGAGGGCCAGACCGAGGGTGACCTCGATCACCAGGGATGCGACGGTGAAGTACAGCGTCCGACCAAGGGACGCCCAGACGGACGGTGAGGTGAGCGCCTCGACGTAGTTGCCGAGCCCGATGAACGGCGGGGACGGGTCCAGGGCCGAGCGGACGTCGAACAGCGACACCAGCACCGTCCGGTACAGCGGATAGAGCACCACCCCGAAGACCGTCAGGATCGCCGGCACCAGCAGCAGCCATGCGAACCGGGTCTGCACCTGGCTCGTGGCGCTGTGCCGCCGCCGCGGCGTCCTGACGGTCGGAGTGGTCACGGCTGATCAGCCCGCCAGCGCCTGGTTGCCCTGGTTGACCGCGTCGTCCAGAGCGGCCTTGACCGTCTTGCTGCCCAGCAGCGCGTTCTGGATCTCGACCTGCAGGATGCTTGACACCTTGTTGTAGTTCACGACCTGCGGACGCAGGATCGAATCGGCGTAGGCCACCTTGCACGCGGCGAAGACCTCGGGATTCACGCTGACCACGTCCGGGTTCGAGAAGCTCGAGACCCAGTTGGGCATCGCGGACTTGGCCAGCGGGTCCTGTACGGCCTGGCTGGTGGCGAACTCGATCAGCTTCCACGCGGCGTCCGGGTTCTTCGAGCCGGTGGTGATCGCGAAGGCCATGGCGCCGTTCACGCCGGGCCGCTTGCCGGACGGGCCGGTCGGTGTCGGGCTCACGCCGCACTTGCCGGCCACCTTCGACGCCTTGGCGTCGTTCAGGTCGCGGAACGTCGACTCCCAGTTCAGCCCGAAGGCCACCTCGCCGCTCTGCATGGCCTTGATCACGTCGTCCTCGAGGAACGTGGGCGAGCCGGGGGCGGACGTGCCGTCCTTCAGCGAGTCGACCATGAACTGCAGGGTCGCCTGTCCGGCGTCGTTGTTGAAGTTCAGCTGGCCGGAGGCGTCGGTGAACGTGCCGCCGTAGGCGCCGAGCAGCTGCGCGAAGTCGCAGATCACGGCCTCGGCCTGCGCCCAGCTCCACGCGATCGGGTGCTTGCTGACGCCCTTGTCCATCATGGCCTTCGCCGCCTTCATCACCCCGTCCCACGACGTGATGTCGGTCTCGGCGACGCCGACCTTCGCCATCAGGTCCTTGTTGTAGTAGAAGAGCTTCGTGGACGGGAACGAGGGCGCGCCGTAGAACTTGTCCTTGTAGATCGCCGCCTGCAGCGCGCCGCCCTGCATGTCGGTCTTCCAGTTCGCGGGGACGCGGTCGGTGACGTCGACGATCATCTTCTTCTCCGCGAATTCCGGCGGCCAGATGACGTCCATGTGGATCACGTCGTAGGTGCCGGCCGCCGCAGAGGTGACGATCTTGTCGTGCAGCGCCTCGTAGGCGACGAAGGTCGGAGTCACGGTGACGCCCGGGTTCGCGGCGGTGAACTTCTGGATCACTCCCGCCCAGTCGTCCTCCGTCCAGCCGGCCTGCTTCATCAGCAGGATGTTCACTGTGCCGCTGATCGCGCCCCCGCCGCCGCCGGTGGTCGCGGCTGTGGTCGGGGCGCTCGCCCCCGTCACGGAGCAGCCGGTCGCGGCGGCTGCCGCCAAGGCGCCGCCGGTGAGTAGCAGCGTCCTCCTGGTCAGAATCATGGTCGGCTCCCTTCAGGTTGCGCAGGCACCTGCGCGGTTGATGTGATCGGCTCCGTTGCCGGGTGGGCGGAGCGTGAAGCTGGATGTGGACGCGCGAGTTCCGCGCGGGCGAGGACGACCGCGCCCTCGACGGGGGGCCGGGTGAGCAGGACGACGGGGAGTTCGGGGTGCACCCGGTGGACTCCCGCGCGGATGGCGTCGGCGAGCCGAGGCTGGGCGGTGACGACCCCACCGGCCAGGACGACCGCTTCCGGCACGACTCCCCTCGCGAGGTGGAGTTCGACGAGCTCGACGAGCTCGTCCGCATGGCGCTGGACGACCGCCCTGGCCAGCGGCGAGCCGGCGTCCGCCGCAGCGAACACCGCAGGCGCGAGCTGCCCCCAGTCGGTGATCGAGTGCCGGTGGTGCAGCTCTGCGGCGAGGTCCTCCTCCGGCTCCGCGGACGGGGGCAGCCCGGCAGCGGCCAGGAGGTGGCGCAGGGCAATGTCGTCCGTGACGCCGCGATCGACCCCGCGCAGGACGTCACGCGCCAGGTCGCGGACGAGTGCGGGCGCGCTCCCCTCGTCGCCGAGGAGGTAGCCGTGCCCGCCGAGGCGCACCTCGACACCCTCAGCGTCCGTGGCGAGCACGATCGAGCCCGTCCCTGCGATCACCGTGACGACGGCGCCCGGATAGCCGGCGGCGGGCCCGACGAGTGCGGCGTCGTTCAGCACGCGCACCGGGCCTGCGAAGAACCGGCGCAGCTCGGCGGCCATCGCGTCGGCCACGCGGACGGAGTCGATCCCGTGCGCGCCGACCACCACCGCGGAGGCGCCATCTGGTCCACCGAGCTCGTGGGCGAGGGCGGACGCGTTGTCCGGGAGCTCGAGCGGCGAGCCGGGAGCCCACCAGGAGGCGGTCGGAATCACGTAGTCAGCGAGCTGATCGGGACCGCGTTCGATCCGGACATGGGTCTTGGTTCCACCCACATCGACGCCGATGACGCGCTCCATCCGCACTTTTTCTCCCGCTGATAGGAACTAGGTCCACAGTAGCCCCAGGGATGCGGAGAAGGGAACGATTGTTGCCGAATCGATATCAAGCGCGGAGGAACCCTGAGCTTGACGAAGGGTCCCGAAGCGGGCTTCGTCAGACTCAGCCAGCGTTCCTGCTCAGGCCCTAGATGGCCTGCAGGTCGACCAGTTCGCCGGCCAGGAGCGCGGCGCCGAGCAGCACCGCGTCCGTCCCGCGCCGCGCCACGGCGATCGCCGGGTCGTGCAGGAGCAGTCCGCGCAACCGGGTCTGCAGTTCGGCGATGAGGTGGTCGGCCTGCTCGGGCGGCACGTCGCCGATCACCACGCGCTCGGGGTCGAGCACGACCACCAACGAGGCGATGGCCATCGCCAGATAGTCGAGCATCTCGCCCGTCGCCTGGACGGCTTCGGCGCTTGTGCGACCCATCAACGTCCACAGCTGCACGGGGGCGGACGCGGCGAGTTCCGGACGGGCACGCGACGCGCGCTGGATGCGCCGCTCGAGGTCGCCGATCTCGGTGGAGCCCGCTCTGAGCACGTCCCGAGAGGTCAGCAGGTAGCCGATCTCGCCCGCGGACGAATGGGTGCCGCGCAGCAGGCGTCCCTCGGAAATGATGCCGGCGCCCAGGCCGTAGCCGAGAATCAGTGCCGCGAGGGACGCCGTGTGCTCCACAGGCGTGAGTTCCGAATAGGCGAGCGCGTTCGCATCGTTCTCGACGAGGACGGGGACGCCGGCCACGTCCGCCAGCACGTCTCGCACGGGCACGTCCCGCCAGCGAACCTCGGTGCCGGCGCGCGCATGCCCATCGCTGTCCGCCACCGCGGGCACGGCGACACCGAGAGCGACGGGGGGCCGGCCGCGCCCGGACGCGTCCGTGACCAACTGCCGCACGCATGCCTTCGCCGCGTCCAGGAGCTCGTCTCCCTTCGCCGTGTCGGGGTCCAGCAGCACCTGGTGGCGGGACACGATCGTCTCGTCCCAGCCCAGCAGGGCGCCGCGGCAGCCGTCCCGCTGCACGCGCACCCCGGCCAGGAACCGTCCCTCGGCGGTGAACCGGTAGCGCCAGGCCGGCCGTCCGCCCGCCGAGGGCACCTGCCCCGCGCGGGCGATCAGGCGCTCGGCCTCCAGGCTGTTCGTGATTCGCGCCGTCGCGGCGGGCGAGAGACCGCTCGCTTCGCCGATCTCGGCGCGGGTGAGATCACCGGAGCTGCGCAGGACGTTGAGGACCAACCGACGGTTGTCGGCGAGCGTCGTGCTCGGGGTCGACGGACCGGATCGCGCGATCAACGCCCACCTCCTCCCGGCCAATGGTCGGCGCGCCTGCTGCCGAGCGACGAAAGGAGCCTAGCCCCGCCACGATCGTCCAGGCTGCCGCCGGGCTGCGCGTCCCGCGTCCCACCCGTCCCACCCGTCGTAGGCGCTGATGGCGTGGGGGCCTGCCGCCTCAGCCGGCCAGGACAGCGGCGATCTCGGGGACGCGCTGCCGGTAGCCGTCCAGCAGGCGGCGTCCGATGCTGATCGAGCCGACCAGCGGGTGGGTGGAGAACGCCTCCCATGCGAGGCCCTCGGAGTGCTCCACCGCTGCCCGGATCGTGAGTTGCTCCACGGCCTTCACCGACTGGACCAGCCCCAGCATGTGTCCGGTCAGCGGCGCCACCGGACGCGGCCGGATGCCGTCCGAACTGACGTCGCAGGGCACTTCGACCACCGCCTCGTCCGGCAGGCCAGGCACCGTGCCGCGGTTGGCGACGTTCACGATCGCGGACGTGGGCGCGCCACCCGACAGGGCGGTCATCAGGTCCAGCGCGACCGCCTGGTAGCCGCCCTCGCCGTCCTCAGCCTCGCGCTCCTCGTCCTCGTCCCGCGCCTCGGCCATGTAGGTCTGCTCGCGCTGCGCCCGGGTGGACGTCCACAGCTCCAGCGCGTGCTCCGGGTGCTCCGCGGCCTCGGCGTAGAACCGGTCCTGCTGCGTGGCGAGGAACTCCCCGCGCGTCCCCGGAGCCGCCACGATCCGGGCCACGGCCTCGCGACTGCAGTAGTAGTAGAACAGGTACTCGTTGGGCAGCGCGCCGAGTTGGCGCACCCAATCCAGCCCGACCAGCCGGGCCTCCTCGATTCCCTGCAGCTCCTCGGACGCGAGCAGCCCGGGCAGCCGGTCGACGCCGTCCACCACGAGCGTGCGCAGCCAGCCGAGGTGGTTCAGCCCGACGTAGTCGTAACGCACCCCTGCATCAGCCCCGGACGCACCGACGGCCGCCGCGGCCCTCCGCATCAGGCCGATCGGGGTGTCGCAGATGCCCACCACACGGTCGCCGAGGATCGGCCGCAGCGACTCGGTGATGATGCCGGCCGGATTGGTGAAGTTCACGAACCAGGCCGTCGGCGCCACTGCCCGGACGGTCGTGGCGATCGCCTGCATGACCGGGATCGTGCGCAGGGCGTAGGCGAGGCCGCCGGGACCGGTGGTCTCCTGGCCCAGCACCCCGAGTTCGAGGGCCACCCGCTCATCGGCCACGCGTCCCGCCGTCCCGCCGACGCGGATCGCGCAGAACACGAAATCGGCCCCGACCAGAGCTGTCGGCAGGTCGGCCTCCGCGCTCACCCTCAGGGTGCCGGTCGAAGCCAGCTGCGAGACGACAGCGAGCATCGTCCGCAGCCGCTGTGGCTCGGTGTCCACCAGCACGACCTCGTCGACCGGACCAGAACGGGCGACCGCCTCGACGACCTGGGGAACCCGGAAGCCCGCGCCGCCGATGATGACCAACTTCATGCCTCGATGACCTCCGTGCCTGCTTGCGCCATCCGGGCCAACGTGGCCGGATCGGCTCCATGGTTGGTGACGAGGACGTCCACGTCCTCAGGTCCGCAGACCGACAGCAGGCCGCTGCCGGGGAACTTGCCGCGGTCGGCCAGCAGGACGCTGCGTTCCGCGGCGGCCAGCATCGCCCGCTTGACGCCCACCTCGATACCGGTGGTGTCGAGCACCTGTCCCGCGGCGTTCACGCCCGACGTCGACAGGAAGCACAGGTTCACCGAGAGCTGGGCCATGGCCTGTTCGGTGAGCAGCCCGACCAGCGACTGGTAGGTGCTGCGCAGCACCCCGCCGAGCACGATCAACTCCGGCGCCGGCGCGTGCCGCAGTTCGTCCACCACGGCGAGGCTGGACGTGATCACGGTGAGCCGGCGTCCGCGCAGCCGCCGGGCCAACCGGGCCGTGGTGGTGCCGATGTCCAGGCAGACGATCTGGCCGTCCTCCACCAGTTCTGCGGCGCGGTCGGCGACCGCGTCCTTGTCGTCGGCGCAGCGCCGGTCGACCACGTCGAAGGTGTCGGAGTCCTGTTCCACTGCGCTGCCGCCCCCGCGGACGCGGCGCAGCAGCCCGTCCGCGCTCAGCGTGGCGAGATCGCGGCGGATGGTCGAGGGACTGACGCCGAGCTCGTCTGCCAGCACCTGGACGGACACGTCGCCCTGTTTTCGCAGCTGGCGCAGGATTGCGCGGTGCCGCGTGTCGGTCAGCATGCGCTCATCGTAACGCCCAGTTCCGCGCAAAATCACGCACCGAGATGCGCGAATTTGGTTGAGCATGACGGGGATTTGTGCAATTGTGAGGATGTGGCAGCCACCGACGATGGGACGAGGCCGGACGACGCGGCGGTCGACGTGCTGCTGGCCGGGATGGTCTTCCTCGACATCGTGTTCACCGACCTGCCTCACGCGCCCTGCCCTGGCCACGAGGTGTGGGCCGGCGGCATGGGCTCTTCGCCCGGCGGCATCGCCAACCTGGCCATGGCCACCGCGCGGCTCGACCTGCGCACCGCGCTGGTCGCCGCGTTCAGTGACGACGGCTACGGACGTTGGTGCCGGGACATCCTCGGCCGCCAGGAACGGGTGGACCTGAGCCGCTCCCGCACGTTCGCGGACTGGCACAGCCCGGTGACGGTCTCCATGTCGTACGACGGCGACCGCGCCATGGTCACCCACGGCCACAACTCCCCCGTCCTGCTGGCCGAGATGCTCGGCGAACCGCCCACGACCCGGGCCGTCATCGCACAGTTGAACGACGATCCGTGGTGGTTGCGGGCCCAGGCCGCCGGAGCCCTCGTCTTCGCCGACATCGGCTGGGACCCGTCCGAGCAGTGGGATCGCAGCCTGCTCGACCTGCTGGACGGCTGCCACGCCTTCACGCCCAACGAGCTGGAGGCCATGGCCTACACCCGCTCCGACACCCCGGAGGCCGCCCTCTCCGCGCTGGCCGACCTCGTCCCGCTCGCCATCGTGACGCTCGGCGCGAGGGGCGCGATCGCCATCGACCAGACGACCGGCGAGCAGGCATCCGTCGCCGGGCTCGAGGTGCCGGCGATCGATCCCACCGGCGCCGGTGACGTGTTCGGCGCAGCCCTGGTCGCCGGCACTCTGGACGGCTGGCCGCTGGCCGAGCGCCTGAAGTTCGCGGCGCTCAGTGCCGCGCTGGCCGTCCAGGAATTCGGTGGCGGACTGGCCGCGCCGGGCTGGGGCGACATCTCCGACTGGTGGACGCGCGTCTCGCGCCGTGCCGCCGCCGGCAGTCCGGCCGACGCGCGGTTGGCCCACGACTACGACTTCCTGACTGGACTGCTGGCCCGCCACGAGGGACGGGCCGTCCGTCGGGCGGAAGCCACGATCGCCCAGCTGGCCGACGTGTGAAATGAAGACCCGCATCGCCGCCGGGACCGACGGCACGAGAGGAGAGAACGTGAAGGGGCAGACGAGCCACCGTCCGCGCTGGGGACGGGCGTTGTTCGTCAGTGCCAGCGCTGCGCTGCTGACGCTGACCGTCGGGTGTGCACCGGGGGCAGGAGTGACGCAGTCGTCCGCACCGGCGACACCGAAGTCGTCGGTGAACACCGATCCGGCCTCGATGGGCAACATCACGTTGACCGTGTGGGACCAGGAGGTGCGCGGTGGCCAGAACGACGAGATCGAGGCGCTGAACGCCCAATTCCAGGCGAAGTACCCGAACATCAAGATCGACCGGCACGCGCAGTCGTTCGACGACCTGCAGAAGACCGGACGCCTCGTCCTGACCGGACCCGACGCCCCCGACGTGATCGAGGCCAACAACTCCCGCAGCCAGATGGGCTCGTTCGTCACCGCGGGGCAGTTGGTGAACCTCGACCCGTACGCCGCGGCCTACGGCTGGCGCGACCGGTTCCCGGAGTCGGTGCTGAAGCTGTCCTCGTACTCCCCCGACGGCAAGACCTTCGGCGCGGGCAGCCTGTTCGGCCTGCCGCAGGTGGGCGAGGTCGTCGGCTTCTACTACAACAAGACGAAGCTGGCCAAGCTCAACCTCGAGGTACCGAAGACCTGGGCCGACCTGGAGCAGCAGCTGCCGAAGATCAAGGCCGCTGGCGAGACGCCGATCGTGCTGGGCAACCTCGAGAAGTGGCCGGCGATCCACGTGTTCGGCCCCATCCAGGGCGCGCACACTCCCGCTGACGAGATCACGAACCTCGCGCTGGGCAACCCGGGCGGCGACTGGACGGACGCGACCAACATCGCCGCGGCCACGCAGCTGCAGGACTGGGTGAAGGCCGGCTACTTCAACTCCGACGTGAACGGCGCGGCGTACGACGACGTCGTGGCCAAGTTCAGCAAGGGCACCGGGGTGTACTTCCTCGGCGGGTCCTGGAACACCGCGACGCTCGATCCGGCCATGAAGGACACGGTGGGCTTCTTCCCGCCGCCGCCGACCGACGCGTCCGCCGGCCCGGCCACCACCGGCGGCACGTCGCTGCCGTTCGCGGTCACGTCCGCGTCCAAGAACCCGGACGCCGCCGCCGCGTACATCAACTTCCTGACCAGCGACGACGCCATGAAGGTGATCGCGGACAAGGGCAACCTTCCGGTGCTCCACGCGTCCGAGCTGGCGCCCGCCTCAGGGGTGGGCAAGGACGTGTACGCCGCATACGAGTTGGTCACCACGAAGGGCCACCTGCTGCCGTACCTCGACTACGCGACCCCCACGTTCTCCGACACCCTCGGCGCCGCGCTGCAGGACCTGATCGCAGCCAAGAAGACGCCGCAGGAGTTCGGGGCGGCGTTGCAGAAGGACTATGGCAACTTCATCAAGGGCTGACCCGTCCGAGCTTCGGCTGGCCCGGCGACGCCGGGCCAGCCGCGAGGGCCGCTCCCCCGTCACCCCGTACCTCTACATCGCCCCTGCCCTGCTGTTGTACGGCGCCTTCCTGCTCTACCCGCTGGTCAGGGCCGCGCAGTACTCGCTGTACTCGTGGGACACCGTCTCGCCCGCGACCTTCGTTGGCTTCGGCAACTACGTCGAGATGGTCAACGACCCCGACCTGCTCGGCTCGTTCGGGCACTCCGCGATCCTGATCGTGTTCTACGCTGTACTACCGATCTGCCTGGGGCTGCTCGTGGCCGCCATCCTGAACCGGGCGCAGGTGCGCGGGCTGTCGTTCTTCCGGACGGTGATCTTCCTGCCGCAGGTGATCGCGATGGTCGTGGTGGCCGTGGCCTGGACCCGGATCTACTCCACTGACGGCTCGCTGAACGCCCTGTTGCGCCTGGTCGGGCTGGGCGACGTCGCCCGGGCGTGGCTCGGTGACTACACCTTCGCGCTGCCCGCGGTCGGCTTGATCGGCACCTGGGTGGAGACCGGGCTGGTCACCATCCTGCTGCTGGCCGGTATGGGACGCGTCCCCCGCGAGCTGTACGAGGCCGCCCGGCTGGACGGCGCCGGCGCAGTGGCCGAGTTCTTCGCGATCACGCTGCCCGCCGTCCGCGGCGAGATCGTCGTGGCCTCGACGCTGACCATCGTCGCCGCCCTGAAGAACTTCGACGTCATCTACATGACCACGCGCGGCGGGCCGGGCACGTCCACGGCCGTCCCGTCCTACCAGGTGTACAACCAGGCCTTCGGGCTGGGGCAGGTCGGCATGGCCACCACGATCGGCGTGAGCCTCGCCGTCCTGATCTTCGCGATCAACCTGGTGCTCAACCGGCTCGGCGACCGGGCGGCGGCGGACTGATGGCCAAGCGTCGACATCTCGCCACCTCGCCGGTCGAGGTGGGCCTCAACTACGTGATCCTGCTGGGCTTCGCGGTCGTCTCGCTGTGGCCGATCGTCACGATCATCGGGCAGGCCTTCGGGCCGTCCGGCACCGCGACGACCGGCGGGCTGCACCTGGAGAACTTCGCGGTGGCGTGGCGGGAAGGCCAGTTCTCCAGCTACATGCTGAACTCGGTGATGGTCTCGGTGACCGTGGTGGCGATCTCGGTGGTGTTGTCGGTGCTGGCCGGCTACGCGTTCGGGACAATGACCTTCCGCGGCAGCACCGTGCTGTTCTACCTGTTCCTGTTCGGCATCATGGTGCCGACCGAGGCGATCATCGTGCCGCTGTTCTTCGACCTGCGTCAGCTCGGCCTCGTGAACACCCTGGTCGCGGTGGCGGGCCCACAGATCGCGCAATCGATCGCGTTCGGGACCTACTGGATGCGGACGTACTTCCGTTCGTCCGACCGGGCGATCACCGAGGCCGCGATCATCGACGGTGCGGCGCCGCGGCAGGTGCTGTGGCGGGTGCAGGCGCCGATCGCGCTGCCTGCGATCCTCACGCTGGTGGTGCTGGTGTTCATGTGGACGTGGAACGAGTTCCTGGTGCCGCTGGTCATGTCCCCCACCGGCAGCCTGCGGACGGCTCCACTGGGCCTGGCGTTCTTCCAGGGCCAGCACGTGACCGACTACGCCCTGCTCGGTGCCGCCGCGGTCACCGTCGCGCTCCCGATCGTGATCCTCTACCTGTTCGCCCAGCGCTACTTCATCGCCGGCATGACCGAGGGCGCCGTGAAATAGGCGTCCCCTCGCCTTCAACGGCGGCAGGACGCGAGGCAGGATGGAGGCAGCAGTCCGCATCCCGTCCAGCAACGGAGGAGTTCGGAATGACCGTGGAACCTGTTGTGCCCCCGGACGACGGCCCCACCCGCGAAGAGCTGATCCAGTCCTACATCTACGGCGGCGCGACCCCGGAGGAGGCCAAGGCCGCGGCGGACGAGAAGTTCGAGCCGCCCGACGACCCCGAGAACTACTACGTCCGCCACCTGCCGGAGGTCGAGTACCTGCCCGAGGACGAGTGACGGCCGCGTCCGTGGCGGTCGTCGTCTGTTCCTCGCCGTTCGTTCCTCACTGCTCGTCGAGACTCCTCAGCTAGAGTGCGGGAGACGCTCAGAAGACAGGACGACCGATGCCGACTCCCCACATCTCCGCTGCGGCAGGTGAGATCGCGCCGCTGGTGCTGATGCCCGGCGACCCGAAGCGCGCCGCCCGTATCGCCGACGACTTCCTCACCGAGGCCAAGCTCGTCTCGGACGTGCGCGGCATCGGCGTCTACACCGGCACCTACGAGGGCCGGCCGATGTCGGTGATGGCCTCAGGCATGGGCCTGCCCTCGATCAGCATCTACGCCACCGAGCTGTACCGCTTCTACGGAGTCCGCCGGATCGTCCGGGTGGGCACCTGCGGAGCGATCCTGCCCGCCGTGCGCGTGCGGGACGTGGTGATCGCCTCGGCTGCGCACACCAACTCGTCGGTGTCGCAGACGCTGGTACCGGGGCTCTCGCTCTCCCTCGCCCCCAGCTACTCGCTGTTGCGCGCCGCAGCGGACGCCGCGCAGGCGGTGACCGACGTCGGCGTCCATGTCGGCCCGGTCTTCGCCAGCGACCACTTCTACGAGTGGGGACCGAACGCGATCGGGGCGCTGACCAAGCTCGGGACCCTGGCCGTCGAGATGGAGGCCGCCGGCCTGTACAGCGTCGCCCTGGCCGAGGGAGGCGAGGCGCTCACGGTGCTGACCGCGTCCGACCATCTCCTGGACCCGTCCCAGGACATGACCTCCGAGGAGCGCGAAACCTCATACCGGGCCATGGTCACGGTCGCCGCGAACGCGCTGATCGCCTGATCACGTCCGCCGGCTCAGGCGACCCCGCCTAGGGAGGCCGCGCCAGGTCCGCTCGGCGTTCATCCGATTTCCTGGCGGGCCCGGCTCTGCACGGGCACGTTCGTCCTGAACGCAGCCCCGGCGCAGGCCTTGGCATCCGAACTCCTGGCCGCGCTCGGCTACCACCCCCGCGCCGGGTAGTCCCAGAACGGACGGCGGGCGCCCAGGTACTCGGAGACGACGGCCGCGCCGAGGTCGTCCAGGTCCGGGCTGACCACACGTCCGTCCACCCGCTCGGCCATCTGGCGGACGAAGCTCTCCAGGCCGGGATCGTCGCCCAGTCGGAAGAAGGTGATCCGCGCCCTCAGCCGGCCCAGCCGGTCGAGCTGCGCGACGGTGGCGCGGAGGGTCTCGTAGGCGGGCGGGTAGGAGAACCAGGCGTCCCCTTCCGGCGTCAGGTGCGCGGTCGGTTCGCCGTCCGTGACGATCAGCACCACCGGCTGCATCGACGGGAACCGCCGGAACAGCCGCTCGGCCAGCAGCAGCCCGTGGTGCAGGTTCGTGCCCTGCTCGCGCAGCGCAGGCAGTGCGATGAGCTCGCCCGCCTCCATCGACTGCGCGTACCGGCCGAAGGTGATCAGCTGCAGCTGGTCGCCCCGCCAGCGTGTGGACACCAGGTGGTGCAGCGCGAGCGCCGTCCGCTTCATCGGCAGCCAGCGGCCCTCCGCCGCCATCGAGAACGATGTGTCCACGAGCAGCGCCACCGCCGCCTGGGTGCGCGTCTCGGTCTCGACGACCTCGACGTCGTCCAGCTGGATGCGGAGGCGGGGGGCGGCCCTTCGTGACGCCGACTCGTTCCTCGTCGGCTCCTCAGGGACCGGTTCACGGAGCGACGCCGGCTCCTCAGGGACCAGTTCACGGAGCGGCGCCGGCTCCTCAGGGACTGGTTCCCGCCGCATCGCGTTCAGCATCGTCCTGGTCACGTCCCAGGGCTCCGTGTCGCCGAACGCCCACTGCCGGGTGGACCCGGTCTGCTCACCGGCAGCGCCGGAGAGCCGGGTGTCGCGCTGGCCCGCGCGTCCGTTCAGCCGATCGGCCACGTCCTGCAGGAACGACTTGCCTAGCTGCCGCATCGCCCGCGGGGAGAGCCGCAGGCTGCCGTCGGCGTCCCTGCTGAGGTAGCCGGAACTGCGCAGGGCGCGCTCGAGCTCGGCCAGCGTCCGGGCCGACACCGCCGCCTCCTCGCCGAGCTGGCGGGCCAGCGCGTCCAGGTCGACGTCGTCCATGTGCGCCCCGCCGTAGCCCTGCCCGAGCTGGGCGGCCAGCGAGTCGAGTTCCGCCAGATCCTGCAGGACGCCGGTGCCGTCGCCCAGCCCGAGTCCCTCCTGGCCGTTGAACTGCTCGGAGCCCGACCAGTCCTCGCCCGGACGCAGCGCCTGCAGGTTCGCGTCCAGCTGGCCCAGCTGCGCCATCAACTCGGGCGACCCGAACGCCTGGGCGGACAGCTGCATCAGTTCCTCGCGCTGCTCAGGCGTCATCGAGTTCAACATGCGCTGCGCCGCGGCGGCGCGCTTCGACAGGGCGTCGATGAGTTCGTCCACGTCGCGCGGGTTCTCGGGGAAGAACTCGCCGTGCCTGTCCATGAAGTCGGCGAAGTCTTCCTGGGTGTCCTCGCCGCGGCGGTGCTTGTCGAGGAGCTCGTTGAGGTCGGAGAGCATCTCCCGGATCGCCTCGCGATCGGAGTCGGTGGCGCCCTCCAGCGCCTGCTTCATGCCGGCGAAGCGCTGGTCGAGCAGCTCGCGGCCGAGCAGGTCCTTGATCTTCTCGTAGTCGGCCCGGGCCTGCGACGAGCGCCAGTCGTAGTCGGCCAGGTCGTTCACCGCGGACGCCACCGAGTCGGGCAGGCTGTCCAGGCGCATTCCCCTGAACTCGCGGTCCATGTCGTCGAGATTGATGTCCCGGGCGAGTTCCTTGCGCTCCTCCAGAACGGCGTGGTCCAGCAACTGCTTGACCTCCGCCATCGTCCCGTCCAGCCGGTGCCGGCTGAGCAGCTCCCTGCGCCGGGCCTGGACGCGTCCGGCGAGGTCGTCCAGCCCCTGCGTACTCCGGCCGCCGCGACGCAGGAACTCCCGCAGCGCACGCTCGGCCGAGTAGCCCTCCATCACGTCCTGGGCGATCGCCTCCAGCGCCTCGGACAGGTCGACCGGTGGCGCGAGCGGGTCGGGACCGTCGACGTAGCGGCCGTAGTGGGACGAGCGTGAACGAGGCATGGGCGCCTCCTATCCGTAGATGGTCTGCCCGTCGTCGGACTCCTTCGAGATCCGGCGGGCCAGGTAGAGCCCTTCGAGGGCGAGCTCGATGGCGCTCGCCCGCTCACCGTCCGACGTCGCATCGAAGCGCTCGCAGATCTGGTCGTAGAGGTCGGCGCCGTCCAGCGACGGCAGCCCACTCAGGAACTCCCTGGCGCTCACCTGTTCGCCGGTGGTGACGGTGGTGCGTCCGTCCAGCGCCGCGACGAGCGGGCCGAGGTCGATGCCGCGGAAGTGGGCGCGGACAGTCTCGGCGGTCGCGGTGCGCAGCAGGTGGCCGAGGATCTCGGATTCGCGTCCCTCCTCGCCCGACTCGAACTCGAGCTTGCCGGTGAGCACGTCCACCGCCGCCTCCAGGTCGACGACCCTTGCTACGGCCTCGGATTCCCCGCGAGCCGTCGCCCGGTGCAGGGCGGACGCGGCCACGGTCTCCGCGCCGGCGATCGCGAAACGAGCCGACACCCCCGAGCGCTGGTTGATCGCCGCGGACGTGCGCAGCGCCCGGGTGTAGCGAGCCAGGATCTCCAGGATCGGCAGCGGGATCTCGGCGACCAGGTGTGCCTCCTGGGCGATCACAGCCATCTCGTCGTCCAGCTCGATCGGGTAGTGGGTGCGGATCTCGGCGCCGAACCGGTCCTTCAGCGGGGTGATGATGCGGCCGCGATTGGTGTAGTCCTCCGGGTTCGCGGACGCCACCACGAGCACGTCCAGGGGGAGCCGAAGTACGTAGCCGCGGATCTGGATATCGCGCTCTTCCATCACGTTCAGCATCGACACCTGGATGCGCTCGGCGAGATCGGGCAGCTCGTTGATCGCGACGATGCCGCGGTGCGAGCGCGGGATCAGGCCGTAGTGGATGGTCTCCGGATCGCCCAGCTGGCGTCCCTCCGCCACCTTCATCGGATCGACGTCGCCGACCAGGTCGGCCACCGACGTGTCGGGCGTGGCGAGCTTCTCCACGTAGCGCTCGGAGCGGTGCCGCCACGCCACCGGCAGGTCGTCGCCCTCCTCCGCGGCCCTGCGCCGGGACGCCGGCGTGATCGGGTCGTAGGGGTGTTCGCCCAGCTCCGCGCCCGCGATGACCGGCGTCCACTCGTCGAGGAGACCTGACAGGGTGCGCAGCAGCCGGGTCTTGCCCTGGCCGCGCTCCCCCAGCAGGACGACGTCGTGGCCGGCGATCAGCGCGCGCTCCAGCTGCGGCAGGACGGTGCGGCCGAAGCCGTGCATGCCAGGCCAGGGGTCCTGCCCGGAGGCGATCATGGCCAGCAGGTTGTCCCGGATCTCCCGGCGCAGGTGCTTCTGCACGTGGCCGGACGCCCGGAGCTGGCCGACGGTGTGGATGGCAGGAGGTTCGCTCACGTATTCACGCTAACCACGGGCGCAACACTTCCGGCAGCCGGGCAATTGCGCCCGCTTGCGCTCGGCCGCGTCCGAGCTACGCTCACCGCCATGGCAACGCGGAGGCGGCCGCCCGACACCCTGGTTCTGCTGGTCAGGCACGGCGCGACGCCCACGACCGGACGCGTGCTGCCCGGCCAGGCGCCCGGACTGCACCTGTCGGACGCAGGCCTCCGCCAGGCCGAAGGTGTCGCCGAACGGCTCGCCGGGGTCCGCGTGGCTGGGCTCTACACCTCGCCGCTGGAGCGGGCCGTGGAGACCGCCGCTCCCAGCGCGGCCGCCACCGGGCTGGCGGCGGCCGAGGACGCGGGACTGCTCGAGTGCGACTTCGGCGAGTGGACCGGCGAGACACTGAGCGGCCTGTACCACCGCAAGGAATGGCGGGCGCTGCTCGCTTCACCGTCCACGTTCCGGTTTCCCGGAGGGGAGAGCCTCGCCGAGCTGCAGGCCCGGGTGGTCGCCACGCTGGAGCGGCTGCGCACCGTCCATGCCGGGGCGACGGTGGTGTGCTTCAGTCACGCCGACCCCATCCGCGCAGCACTCACCTTCGCGATGGGCGCGCACCTCGACTCGTTCCACCGGGTCAGCGTGAGCACCGGCTCCGTCTCGGCGATCCGCTACCCTGCGGACGCCGCGCCCGTCGTGCTGACCGTGAACTCACTGCACGGGCCGCTGAGCGAACTGGCGCCCAACCCCCGCGTGTCCAGGCGGACGCCTCGGGACGCGCCGAGCGATTCGATCCCGGACGAGGCCTGAGCGGTGTCCGCGAACGCCTTCGCCGTCCAGCCGACCGGGGACGATCGGCTGTTGAGCCTGCTCGCCGACGGTGCGCTGGAGATCGTCGGACGGATCCCGAGCAGCAACCTCGCGCTGCTCGTGGAGGTGGCCGGGTCCGGGGCCACCGTGTTCGCCGTCTACAAGCCCGAGGCCGGGGAGCGTCCGCTGTGGGACTTCGACCCCGGACTGCACCGGCGCGAACTGGCCGCCTACCTGCTCAGCGAGTGGCTGGGGTGGGGCCTGGTGCCGCCGACGGTCGTCCGCGAGGACGGCCCGCTCGGCCCGGGCTCGCTGCAGCTGTACATCGACGCCAACGAGGCCGAGCACTACTTCACGATCGACCACCGCCGGCCGGGCGTCCTCGCGACCCTGCAGACGCTGGCCCTGTTCGACGCGGTCGCGAACAACGCCGACCGCAAGGCCGGCCACGTACTGCGGGATCCCGACGGCCGGATCTGGGCGATCGACCACGGCTTGTGCTTCGCCGCGGAGTACAAGCTGCGCACGGTGATCTGGGACTTCGCCGACGATCCGGTCCCGGACGGCCTGCTGGGCCGGATCGTCCCGCTGCTCACCGAGGTGCCGGACGAACTGGTCGCCGTCCTCGACCCGGACGAGGTGGACGCCCTGCAGGCCCGTGTCCGACGCCTGGTGCGCACGGGTCGGTTCCCCGTCGACCGCAGCGGACGCGGGGTGCCCTGGCCGCTGGTCTAGCCCGACCGTGGTTACCGCCCGGGGCGCGCCGGGTGCAGAGTGGGTACAGCGAGGACGGACCAAGCAAGCCTTCCCGACAGGAGCACCCGCCGATGAACCCCCTGAACGACCAGTTCCATCTCTCCAACGACGTCTGGATCCCGGCTGTCGGCTTCGGTACCTGGCAGATCCCGGACGGCGCACCGGCCTACGACTCGGTCGCGGCCGCGCTCGAGGCCGGCTACCGGCACATCGACACCGCCCGCGCGTACGGCAACGAGGCGTCCGTGGGACGGGCGATCGCCGACAGCGGGCTGCCTCGGGAGGACGTGTTCGTGACCACGAAGCTGCCCGCAGAGGTCAAGAACGAGGCCGGCGCGCGCGAGGCGTTCGAGAAGTCGGTCGACGCGCTCGGTCTCGACTTCGTGGATCTCTACCTGATCCACGCGCCCTGGCCGTGGGGGCAGCGAGGCGCGGACTACGCCGCGGGCAACGCCGAGGTGTGGCAGGTGATGACCGAGTTGTACGAGGCCGGGCGCACCCGCTCGATCGGCGTGTCCAACTTCGAGGTCAGCGACCTGGAGAAGCTGGTCGCCACGACGTCCGTGGTGCCGCACGTGAACCAGATCAGGTTCTTCGTTGGCAACACCCAGCCCGAGGTGACCGCCTGGTGCCAGGGCCGGGGCATCATCGTCGAGGGCTACTCTCCGCTGGCGACCGGCCGGATCCTCGACTCCGACGAGATCAAGCGGATCGCCGACCAGTACGGACGCTCGGTCGCCCAGCTGTGCCTTCGCTACGTCTTCGGCAAGGGCGTGCTGCCTCTGCCGAAGTCGGTCACCCCCGAGCGGATCGTCGAGAACGCGAACCTCGACTTCGAGATCTCGGACGGCGACATGGCCTACCTGGACGGCCTCGGCGGCACGGCGTCGCGCTGAAGCTCAGCTGGCGGCCGGCGCCGCCTCATTGATCAGGGTGCGCATAGTGGCCACCTCGTCGAGCAGGACGCCGCCGACCTCTCCGGTCGGGCCGTTGTCCCCACGGGCCATCGCCGAGCTGACCGCGGCCATCACGATCCCGAAGGCGACGCGCGCTGTGTGCGGGTCCTCCGTCCGCTTCTCGATCAGCGCCAGGAAGGGCTTGAGCCGGGTGATCGTCGTCATCCAGAACTCCAGGCCGAGTTCGGGCTGCTGGCGCAGCAGTTCCCGGATCCGCGGGTAGTCGGTGGGCAGGTTGATATTCCTGCCCACCAACTCACACGCGTCCCCCACCAGACTGCCCTTCGCTGCGACGAACGCGTCGTCCTGGCCGGCCGGGATCTCGGTCACCAGGAGGTCGAACGCGGCCGCGAGCTTGCTCGGGTAGTAGTTGAAGAAGGTCCGCGGCGAGACTCCGACCTCTGCGCAGATCTCCTCCACCGTGACGCTGTGCGCGCCGCGCTCGGCGACCAGGCGGAGGGCGGTCTCGTGGATCGCCGCCCGCGTGGCCGACTTCTTCCGCTCACGCAGCCCGCAGGCCTGCTCGGTCACCGGCCCGGTCATCATCCCAGCGCCTCCAACGCAGCCTCATTGCCCAGGTCCGACTTCTCCTGCAGCGCGGAACGCGTCCGCAGCGGCGGGACCTTGTAGAACAGGGTGATCGCGAACGCCAGCAGCATGACCCCGAGAGCCACCCAGTAGATGGTCACCACCGAGTCGTTGAAGCCCAGCATGAACGGCTTGGTCAGCCGGGGGTCGGCCCCGGTGAGGAAGGACGTGTCGCTGGTGCTGCTGTCGGTCTTCACGTTGGTGTCGCCCGTGTCGCCGGTCTTGATCGCGGTGACCAGGGTCGGCGTGAGCGTGTCGACCATCGCCCACCGCTGTACCGGGTCGGACCAGTCCACGGCGAGCTTGCCGTCCTTGACGCTCAGGTTCTGCGAGAGCGCGGCCTGCTCCAGAGCGGTCTTGTACGCCTTCGGCAGAGCCTTCTTGACCGCCTTGTCGATGATCTTGTCGACCTTGGACAGCTGCTTCGCCCCGGACGCCATCTTCTGGCTGCCGGACGCCGCGGCTGCGGCCCCGGTCGGGATCGCGCTGCCCTTGTCGGCGGCCATGGACGCACCGTCAGCGAGCTTGTGCGCGCCGGTCGCCACCTGGGCGAGCCCTGTAGCCAGGCCCGGCTTGCCCTGGGCGCCGTTGAGATAGCCGCTCGTGGTGTAGACGCTGGTGCCCAGTCCCTTCATCGCCGCGCTGACGGCATCCTGGTCCTCGGCCAGCTTGCTGCAGGCGCCGGAGTCGCCATCCGTGCAGGACTGCTGGTCGGCTCCCATCGCGCCCATCGCCGTGCTGAGCTTGCCGAAGTCGACGGTGGCCTGCTGGGCGTTCTTGGCCGCGACCTTCTCTGCTGCGCTGAGCTTGGTCAGGCCTCCGGCGAGCTGCTGCGCGCCGTCACCGATCTTGCCCACGCCGTCGACGAAGGCGCCTGTACCCGTCGCCATCTTGGCGAGTCCCGAGCTGAGAGCGGAGATGCCGTCCCCGATCTTGCCCGTGCCCTCAGCGGCCTTCTCGGAAACGGCCGCGGTGACCTTGGCCTTGACCGCGGCCTTCACCTGCTTCTTGAGGGCCGTGGTGGCGTCGGAGAGGTTGTCGTCCACCTGGTCCTTGATCTTGTCGGTGATCGGCGTCCACATCTTGTCCATGATCGCCTTGTTGGCCGGGTCGTTGGCCACCGCGGGATTGAGCGCGGCGTCCAGGGCGTGCCAGGTGGTCTTCTCGTCGGCGAGCGCGCCGGAGATGTTCGTCGGCAGGATGCTGAACAGCAGCGACAGCATGATCGCCGTGCCCAGGGTGCCGCCGATCTGACGGAAGAACGTGGACGAGCTGGTCGCCACGCCGATCTCGTGCGCGTCGACGGACGCCTGGACTGCCATCACCAGCGTCTGCATCAGCTGGCCCAGGCCGAGGCCGATCACGAACATCGCGACCCCGAGGTACCAGTACGGCTTGTCCAGCGTCATGAACGCGAGGATCAGGAAGCCGGCTGCGGTCGTGGCGGTGCCCGTCTTCGGGAAGATCCCGTACCTGCCTGTCTTCGCCACGATCTGGCCGGTGCCGATCGAGGCCGCCATGATGCCGGCCATCATCGGCAGCGTGGCGAAGCCGGATGCGGTGGGGCTCAGCCCGACGACGATCTGCAGGTAGAGCGGAAGCGTCAGCATCGCGCCGAACATGCCGAAGCCGACCAGGATGCTGAGCACGGTGGCGATCGAGAACGAGCTGCTGTTGAACAGGCTCAGCGGGATGATCGCGCTGGCGCCCATCGCCCGCTCGACCAGGATGAAGCCCACGAGGCTGGCCACGCCGACCGCGTAGCAGGCGATCGAGGCGGCGGACGTCCAGCCCCAGTCCCGGCCCTGCTCGGCGACCAGCAGCAGCGGCGCCAGCGTGGCGACCACGAGTCCGGCGCCCCACCAGTCGATCTTCGGCTTGGCGTGCGGGGTGTGCGGCAGGTGCAGGAAAGCGATCACCATCAGCAGGGCGATGACCCCGACCGGCACGTTGATCAGGAACACCCAGCGCCAGCCGGTGATCCACAGGATCTGGTTCGCTCCGGCGAACAGGCCACCGACCAGCGGCCCGACCACGGACGCGATGCCGAAGGTGGCCAGGAAGAAGCCCTGGTACTTGGCGCGCTCACGCGGGGCGAGCATGTCGCCCATGATCGCCAGCGGCAGCGACATCAGGCCGCCCGCGCCGAGGCCCTGGAAGGCCCGGAACGCGGCCAGCATCAGCATCGAGGTGGAGAAGCTGGACAGGAACGAGCCGAGCACGAAGATGCTGATGCTCAGGATGAACAGCGGACGGCGGCCGAACAGGTCGGACAACTTGCCGTACAGCGGAGTGGTCACGGTGGCCGCGATCAGATAGGCAGTGGTCACCCACGCCTGCTGGTCGAGGCCCTGGAGTTCGTCGCCGATCGTCCGGATCGCCGTGCCGACGATGGTCTGGTCGAGCGCACTCAGGAACATGCCGGCCATGAGGCCGTACATGACGAACATGATCTGCCGGTGGCTCATCACCGGTTCTGTCTTCATATCGCTCGGAGCTGCCGGGCGCTCGATGGTGGCGACTGCCACATCTCCTCCTACAAACGAAATGCGCTGCTGGTTGCAGCAGCGCATCTCTATAGTAGTGCAAAATTGCAGTCCCGCAACGTTGCGAGTTCAACTTCTCGATGTGGTGGTACTTCTACCCGCCCGTCGCGCCTCAGCGGTTCACCCCGCTCATGTCGGCGTACCGATCACCGGACGGCGCACCGACCGCGTCGAGGATCGCCAGCTGCTCGGCTGACAGCTCGATGGCGTCCGCGCCGACATTCTCCTCCAGGTACGCGACGCGCTTCGTGCCCGGGATCGGCGCGATGTCGTCACCCTGCGTGAGCAGCCAGGCGAGCGCCACCTGGCCGGGCTTCGCCCCCAGTTCGCTGGCCACCGCCTCGACCCGCTCGACGATCGCCAGGTTGCGCTCCAGGTTGTCGCCCTCGAAGCGCGGGCTGTGCCGACGGAAATCGGACGCGTCCAGCCCCTCGACCGAGCGGATGGTGCCGGTGAGGAAGCCCCGGCCCAGCGGCGAGTACGGCACGAACCCGATGCCGAGCTCGCGGACGGCGGGCAGGATCTCAGCCTCGGGATCGCGAGACCACAGCGAGTACTCGGTCTGGAGCGCCGTCATCGGATGGACGGCGTGCGCGCGGCGGATCGTCGCCGGCGCGGCCTCGGACAGCCCGTAGTGCCGGATCTTGCCCTCGGCGATCAGGTCGGCCAGCGCACCGACCGTCTCCTCGACCGGCGTACCCGGGTCCATGCGGTGCTGGTAGTAGAGGTCGATGTAGTCGGTGCCGAGCCGGCGCAGCGAGCCCTCGACAGAGAGCCGGACGTTCTCCGGGCTGCCGTCCAGCCCGCGAGTGCCGTCCCCGCGGTGCAGGATCGTGCCGAACTTCGTCGCGACCACTACCTGGTCACGGCGCCCGGCCAGCGCCCGTCCCAGCAGTTCCTCGTTCAGGTACGGTCCGTACATCTCCGCGGTGTCGAACAAGGTGACGCCGAGGTCGATGGCACGGTGGATCGTGTCGATCGAGCCCGCGTCATCGCTGCCCGCGCCGGTGTAGAACGCCGACATCCCCATGCAGCCCAGGCCGATGCGGCCGACCTGCAGTCCGTTGCCGAGAGTGGCGCGTCTCATGGTTTTCGTCCTTTCGCCACCCTCCACCCTGCCCCATTGGTCAAGGTGTGAACCGGGGTCTCGACGAGCTCTACCAGCGATTTCGGTTCAGGCGTTGCCGCCACCATCCACGCTCAGGGCGGAGCCCGTGACATAACTGGACTCGTCGCTGGCCAGCCAGACCACGGCCGCCGCGATCTCGGCCGGCTCCCCCATCCGGCCCAGCGGACGGTCGGCCGCCTCGGCCAGGAAGCTCCCTGCGTCCTGGTGCAGCTGGCTGGCCTCGTTACGCAGCATGTCGGTGTTCACGTCGCCGGGGTTCACGGAGTTCACCCGGATGCCCTGCGGACCGTGGTCGATCGCGAGTGCCCTGGTCAGGTTCACCACCGCGCCTTTGGACGCGCAGTACGACACCGCGCGGCCGCCGCCCTTCAATCCCCAGCCCGAGCCGGTGTTGATGATCGAGCCGCCGCCCGCCGCCGCCATGATCGGCACCACCTCGCGGCACATCAGGTAGATCGAGCGGACGTTGACGGCGAACACCCGGTCCCACTCGTCGACCGAGATGTCCTCGACCGTCGTGCGGCGGATGATGCCGGCGTTGTTGAACACCACGTCCACCGTGCCGAACGCGTCGACGGTGGCCGCGACGACGGCCTTGATGTCCGCCTCGCTGGACACGTCGGCAGGGGCCGCGATCGCCGTCCCGCCTGCGGCCAGGATCTGCGCGACCGTCTGCGCCGCGGCGTCCGGGTTGATGTCGACGACGGCCACCTTCGCGCCCTCGGCGGCGAAGGCGAGCGCTGTCGCCCTGCCGATACCGCCGCCACCCCCGGTGACGATCGCCGCCTTGCCGGCAAGTCTCATGGTTCTCTCCTGTTCCTTCGGGGTCATTCTGGTGAAGCGACGGGATACATGGCCACGCTGCCGGGGCCGGTGACCACCCGGACATGCCCGGCCAGTGCCGCATCGAGGTCCCGATCGCCCGTGTCGACCAGCAGCGGACGCCCGGCGAGGTCGAGCAGCTTCTGTTCGGTGGCCACGACCAGCAGCGGCTCGGGAGCGAGCGCGCGCAGGACCCGCGGCGACAGCTGCTGGTTGCCCCGGCCCAGCAGGAAGCCCTGTCCGCCGATCACGGTGACCACGACGCGGGACGGGCCGTCCGCGACATGAGCGGACAGCTCGGCCTCGGACGCGTCCCTGGCCAGCAGTTCGCCGTCGAGCACGACGTCGACACCGAGCGGTGAGAGATCGAGCCCGAGCTGGCGACCCAGCTCTGCGACCGTGCCGCCCGGTCCGAGCAGGTAGCGGACGCCGGGCTCGAGGCAGCGCAGCATTCCGAGGGCGGACGCGGCGACCGCTGCCGCCTCGGACGCCGGAGTCGCGGCCTTGCGCGCCTGGGTGCGCCCAGGTGATTCGGGGACGCGGACCAGCGCGTGCAGCCGCGGTTCGGTGCGACCGGCGCGGAGGGCGTCCTCATCGACGTCGAGCACCTCGGCGACGCGAGTGGGCAGGCCTCCACCCAGCCAGCGGGCGGCCAGCGAGCCGGCCGCCTCCGGCCCGACCGCGAAGCAGGACGAATACATCTTCACGCCCGCCGGCACGCCGAGGATCGGCACCTCTTCGGGCAGCCCCGCCACCACGTCGCGGGCCGTGCCGTCCCCACCGACGAACAGCACCAGGCGTGCGCCCGCCCTCACCAGCGAGGCCGTCGCCGCGGTGGTGTCGACACCGCTGGTCTCGGGCGATTCCGGCGTCCACACGACGTCGGCGTGCAACCCGGCTCCGGCGACGGCGTCAGCCCCCATCGGACCGGCGGCCGTCAGCACCTCGGTTTCCGGCGCCGCGGCAGCCAGTGCCCGCAGCGTGCGCACCGCCCGCTCACTGGCGTGCGGCTCGGCCCCACGAGCCCGGGCCAGCTCCTGGGCGGCCGGGCCGTCACTGCCCTTGAGCCCCGCCGGACCGCCCAGCCCGGCCACGGGATTCACGACCAGACCGAGGCGCGGGTTCATGCCCCGCAGCCGTACTTGCGCCGGTAGGCCCGCCAGCTGGTTGCCCAACGCTCCGGGTCGTCCAGGTCGTCGTGGTGGGTGTGGTGCACGGTCTGGTGGTGCGGCGCGGTGCGCACGACGTCCGGGGTCTCCCGGGCCTCGTGGGCGACCTTGGCCAGCACCGCCGCGTACTCGTCCAGCTCGGCCATGGAGTACGACTCGGTGGGCTCAAGGGTGAACGGCTGCGGCACCACGTAGGGATGGTGGCTGGTCCAGTAGTGCATGCCGTAGTCGGACGCGCGGACGCCGATCTCCTCCGAGCTGATCCCGGTATCGGTGAAGAGCTCCTGCCAGGAGTACCGCACCTGTTCGATCCGCCGCCGTCCGGTCGCGTAGGGCGCCGATGCCCCGGGGATCTCCAGCACTCTCGCCATCAGGTAGTTGTTGTTCAGCACCGCCGTCTCGGCCACCGCGCGCAGACCCTCGGCTCCCACCGCCCGGATCCACGCGTACGCGCGGACGATGTTCGGCACCACTCCGTAGAACGGCGCCACTTTGCCGATCGAGAGCGGACGATCGCCGTCGAGGCGGAAAGTGCCGTCGTCGTCCCGGACCACGATCGGACGCGGCAGGAACGGCACCAGGTGCGCAGCGACACCGTTGGCCCCCGCCCCCGGACCGCCTGAGCCGTGCGGGGTCCCGAACGTCTTGTGCAGGTTGAAGTGACACACGTCGAAGCCCGCGTCCCTGGCACGGGTGATGCCGAGGATGCCGTTGGCGTTCGCCTGGTCGTAGGACGCCAGGGCGCCCACACCGTGCGCGAGCTGCACCCACTCCGCGATGTGGGGGTTGTAGATGCCGGTGTCCTCGGGGTTCGTAACCATGATCGCGGCCGTGCGCGGTGACAGTGCTCGCTTCAGAGCTTCGATGTCGGGGTAGCCGTCCGCGTCCGGATAGATCGTGATCACGTCGTACCCGGCCGCCTTCGCCGTGGCGGCGTTCGAAGGGTGGCTGAAGATCGTGGTGATCACCTCGGTGCGCTGCTCGGCCTCACCGCGGGCCTCGAAGTAGGCCCGGATCATCGCGATGTTCGCCCAGATCGCTGCCGACCCACCCTGCGTGTGCAGGCCCACCTCGTCCATGCCGGAGATCTCCGCGAGCATCCGCTGGGTGCGCCAGATGATCTCGAGGATGCCCTGGGCGTCGGCCTCGTCCTGCAGCGGGTGCAGGTCGAGCAGTGAAGGATGCGCCGCCAGCCGGTCGTTCACCTTCGGCGAGTACTTCATCGTGCACGTGCCCTGGCCGACATCCACGTTCAGGTCGGCGCCGAGGTTCTCCTGCGACAGCCGCAGGTAGTGCTTGAGTACCCGCATCTGGCCCAGTTCGGGCAGCGCGGGTGGCGCGGCACGGCGCAGCCCGTCCGGGAGGCCGGCGAGGACATCCCCGACCAGGTCCCGGACGCCCGGTTCGACCTGACTGGGGATGACTCCCCGCTCGCCGGGGGCGCTGAGTTCGAAGACGATCGGTTCGTCCCAGCGGGCCTGGTGGAACCGGCGCAGCGTCGGCTTGGGGGCGACGGGAAGGCTCATCGGTGCTCCTCCTCGAGGGCTTCGGCGACGGCCGCGGCGAGCGCGTCGATGTCGTCCGCGGTGTTGACCTCGGTGACGCACACCAGCAGCCGGTGGTCGTCCAGCGGGACGCCGGGAGCGACTCCCCGCGTGTGCAGCCGCTCCACGAGACTCGCGGGGCTCACCCCTGAGAGCTCGATCGTGAACTCGCGGAAGTGGACGGCGTCGTCCCCCAGCCGGACGCCGGGGATCGCCTGCAACCGCTGCTGGGCGTAGCGGGTGCGGGCGAGGATGGTCTCCCCCAGCTCGGCCATGCCGCGCGGGCCCTGCAGCGCCAGGTAGACCCCGGCCGCGATACCCCACAGCGCCGCGGCGGTGCCCACCCACTCCTTGCCCTCCTCGCGCAGCGCGAACGAGGTGCGGTCGTAGGCCACGTCGCCGAACCCGTACTCCCCCGGGACGTCGGTGGCAGCCAGCCCGAACAGCCGGGAGGGCAGCTCCATCACGAACCGTGGGTCGTCGTGGACGGCGAGGAAGCCGCCGTGCGCGCCGCCGTAATGCGCGTGCAGCCCGAGGGACTGCAGGTCGCCGCAGACGATGTCCGCGCCGTGCTCGGCCGGCGGGGTGAGCACGCCGTAGCAGATCGGATCGGTACTGACGACAACCAGGGCGCCCACCCCGTGGGCGGCCTCGGCCAACTCCGCGAGCCCGGTCTCGATCGCGCCGGTGTGGCCCGGCGTCTCCACCCACACCGCCGCGACGGTCTCGTCGAGGGCAGCGACCAGAGCGGGCAGGTCGGCCGCGGCGTTCCGCGTCGGCACGTCCACCAGGTCGAGGTACGGACGGACGAAGTCGTGCACCCGGGAACGCCGGTCCGGCAGCACCTCGGACGCCACCAGCACCGTGCGGCGCCCGGTGATCCGACCGGCCATCGCCAGGGCAGTGGACGCGGCCTGGAAGCTGTCATAGGTCGGGACGGTGACGACGTCCATCGCCAGCAGTTCAGCCATCAGCGACTCGTACTCGAACAACGCCTGGAAGCGGCCGTGATCCTCGTACGGCTCACCGGCGTAAGCGGTGAGGAACTCACTGCGTCCGATGACCTCGTCGACGACGGCGGGCACGTGGTGGTGGTAGGTGCCCGAGCCCAGGAAGCTGCGTCCGGCCGCGAAGGGGCGGTTGCGGTCGAGCAGCCCGCTGACGTGCCGCACGAGGTCCTGCTCAGCGACCAGCGCGGGCGGCAGGTCGAGCGGGCGGTGCAGCCGCAAGGCCTGAGGGACGTCGGCGTAGAACTCCTCCACCGACTGGGCGCCCACCGCGGCAAGCATCGCGGCTCTCGCCGCGGGCGCGGTGTTCGGTACGTAGGGGTGGACGTACGGAGCACTCATCGACATCCTCCTGGTCTGCACATTGTATCTTGTATTCAGCATCCTGCCTTGGTCCTCACGAAGGGTCAAGGCCGCGCGAACCGGACGGCGAGGTCGAGGAACAGCGCCGCCGTCCAGCTGAACATCGGCGCGGCCCGCAGCGGCCGCTGGCCGGTCAGCGGGTTGTAGTACTCGCAGGCGCCGCCGTGGACCATTGCCAGCGTCTGCTCGGCCAGCCGTCCGGCCGATTCGGGGTAGCCGCTGCGCATCAGGCCCTCGATGAGCAGCCAGTTCGTGTTCACCCACGCCGGGCCGCGCCACATCTGCTCAGGGCTGAAGCTGGGGTCGTCCAGCGCGACCGTCGGCACCGGGTGCGGCGCGCCGAACGTCCGCGGATTTTCCGCGTCTGCGGCCAGAGCAGCGGCGACGTCCTGCGGCAGGGTCCCGGTCAACAGGGGCAGCAGGTCGACGACGGTGTGCGGAGCGACCGGTCCGCGCCGGCCCCGGGGTGCGAAGCGGCGAGCGGCGGGCTGCCACAGCCGCAGCAGCAGCCGCCGGGTCCCCGCCGCACGCGCACGATGGCGGTCGGCCGGTTCGGCCTCGCCGAGGCCGCGGAGCAGGACGGAGAGCAGCACGTCCTGCAGTTCCAGGTACGCGGCGAGGTCGGGTGTCGCGACAGGCAGATCGGCGTCGAACACCGGGCTGTCGTCCAGGCCGGACGAGTACGGGTGGCCGTACTCCGGGAGCCCGTCCGCGGCGAGGCAGTGGTCGAACCACCATTGCTGCGATGCGCGCACCGCCGGCAGCGTGCGTCGTACCCACTCCTCCGGCGCGCCGCTCTCGGCCAGCCGGGACAGAGCCAGCGCGGCGAGCGGTGGCTTGGTGAGCGGGACCGGGACGCCCGGGTCCGCGGCCGGCGAGCCCAGCTCCCGCAGCCTCGCCCGGTCAGCCGGGGGCAGGTCGTCACTGCCGGCCAGAACGCCATCGTCGTGCACGACGTCGGGCAGCTGGCCGTCGCTGCCCTGATATCGCAGGGCGAGGTCGAGTTGTTCGACGGCGAGGTCGAGGTCTCCGTGGCGCAGCCCGATCGCGATGAAGTAGGCGTCCCACTGCCAGAGCGCGACGTAGCCCAGCTTGGACGGGACGACCACTCGCGAGCCGGGCACCAGCTCGAGCCCCACCTGGTTGGCGCCGAGCACCCACCAGCAGTGGGCGGCCGTGGCCTCCACGTCGGCGTGCACGCGCGGGCAGCGCTCGAACCACGCCCGCCACGTCTGCTCGGTGCGAGCGAGCCGCCGCTCGTGCCCTTCACCCTGGTCGACCCGGACGCCGCGGTCGTCGGCGATCGCGATCCGGACGTCGCCGTCGTCCAGCGCGCGTTCGCACGATGAGCCGTCCGCGAACTCCAGCGAGCACCGGGCCAGACCACCCAGACTGAGCTCGTCCGACGCCCCGACCGTCAGCGTGGCGACGCCGCCGCCGAACTCGATCCGGTCGACCCGCACCCGGGTCACCGGCAGGACGTCCCCGGCCCGGTCGTACAGCCGCAGGCTCCGGACGGCGATGGCGTCGTCCGCGTCCACCTCGTACTCGGCCCGGCTGACCGACAACCCGCCACCTGATGCTTCGCGGACCAGGAGCCGCGAGCCGGGCAGGGTGAACGGCACCTGGCGGAGGTCGATGAAGGAGGCCGCCGACTCCGCCAGCCGCTCGGCGCGACTCACCGTCCACCCAGCCCGGAGGAGGCCAGCGAGTCGATGATCTTCCGCTGCCCGATCACGAACGCGATCAGCATCGGCACGGTGGCGATCGCGGACGCCGCCATCACCAACCCGTAGTTGATCGTGCCGAACTGGCCGCGGAAGCTGGTCAGCAGCAGCGGGACGGTGAACAGGTCCGGCGTGTTCAGCAGCACCAGCGGGAACAGGAAGTTGTTCCACACGTCCAGCGCGACGATGATCGACAGTGCGGCCAGGCCGGGGCGCAGGTTCGGCAGCACGATCCGCCAGAACATGCGCCAGCGGCCGCAGCCGTCCACCCGGGCCGCCTCCTCGAGCTCCTTCGGCAAGGTGAGCACGAACTGGCGCATCAGGAACACCGCGAACGGGTTCACCAGCATCGCGGGGACGATCAGCGACAGGTGCGAGTCCACCCAGCCGAACTTCGTCATCAGCAGATAGAACGGGATCAGCGTGACCTGCTTGGGAATCATCTGGGTGGCCAGGAAGACCACGAACAGCACCTTCGCCCCGCGGAACTCGATCCGGGCGAACGCATAACCCGCCATCGACGCCGTGACCAGGGTGCCCACCACGGAGAGCAGGCAGATGTAGGCGCTGTTGAGGTACGCCTGCCCGAACGGCACGGCGGTCCAGGCCTGGACGTAGTTGTCGATCGTCCAGGGGCTCGGCAGGAAGCTCAACGGGTTGTCCAGCAGCTGCGGCAGCGTCTTGAACGAGGTGAGCAGCATCCAGACGAACGGGAACACCATGGCCAGCCCGCCGGCGAGCAGCACGAGGTGCAGGACGAGCTTGCGCACGGTGCGTCCCGTCCGGCCGGTGGAGGTCTGGACGGGGGTGGCGGTGGCTTCGAGGGTGGCCATGCTCACTCGCTCTCGTAGTGCACGAAACGCTTCTGCGCGGCGAACTGCAGCCCTGTGATCACCAGCGTCAGCACGAGCAGGATCACGGACGCCGCGCTGGACGGGCCGAACTCGAAGCGGGCGAAGCCCAGGTCGTAGATGTGGTAGACGATCGTCCGGGTGGCGTTGTCGGGACCCGCGTCCGCGGTCAGCACGAAGACGGTGTCGAAGGTCTGCAGGGACGAGATGAACGCCACGATCATCGAGAAGAAGATGATCGGCGAGATCAGCGGCATCCGGATCCGGGTGAGCAGCGACCACGCCCCCGCGCCGTCCAGCTGGGCGGCCTCGATCACGGAAGGGGAGATGCCCTGCAGCCCGGCGAGGAAGATCACCGCGTTCAGGCCGACCGACATCCAGATCGTGACGATGCACACCGAGATCAGGGCGAGGTGCGGGTCGCCCAGCCAGTCGGGCGGGTCGATACCGAACGTGCTGGCGATGAAGCTGCTCAGCACGCCGTCGGACCGGAACAGCTGCTGCCAGATCATCGCGACCGCGACCGTGCTGGTCACCACGGGGGCGAAGAACAGCACGAGGTAGAGCGAGCGCGTGCGCAGCTTCTCCAGGGCGACCGCGATCAGCAGGGCGAGGCCGAGCCCGATCGGCACCGTGATCACAGCGATCAGCAGCGTGTTGACGATCGACCGCAACAGGAGTTCGTCGCCGAGCTGGTCGATGAAGTTCTGCAGGCCCACCCACTTGAGTTCGGTGAGCCCGTCCCAGGACGCGAAGGCGAGGACGAGGCTGGCGACGAACGGACCCAGGATGAACAGCAGCATGCCGACCAGCTGGGGCCCGACGAACACCCAGCCCCAGCGCCGGTCGCGCCGCCGCCAGGCCGCGGGACGGCGGGTGGCGGGGACGACCGGCGCGGGGCGAGGAGCGGTCACTTGCCGATCTTCGCCTTGGCGAGGGCGGCCACGGCGTCCAGGGTGCCCTGCGCGTCCGCCTTGCCCTGGTAGAGCTTCAGGAACAGGTCGCTGATGTCGGACGACAGGCTCGGCACCTTCGCCTCGGCCGGGTAGTTCACGAAGCCGATGTTGCGGGCGTCCAGGATGGCCTGGGCGTGGGCAGGGTAGCCCTCCAGCACGACATCGTCGGCGCCCTTGACCGAGGGGACGGCGTTGCCGCCACCCTGCAGGCGGAACTTCTGGCCGTCCGCGTTGAGGAACTCGCTCCAGAACAGGAACGCGGCGTCCGGGTTCTTGCTGTTCTTGTTGATGGCCAGGTAGGAAGCGGCGACGCCGGTGGGGGCGGCCTTGCCGTCAGCGGTCGGCCAGCGGACGACGTCGTAGTCGGCCTGCACACCGGCGGACTTCAGGGTGCCGATGGTGTAGCGGCCCTGCACGAAGAACCCTGCCTTGTGCCGCACGAACAGGCTGTCCGCTCCGGCGCCCTCGGGCAGCGTGTCGGCGACGAGGAAGGTCTTGTCCTGGAAGTAGGTGCCGAGCGTGGTCACCGCGTCGACGGTCTTGGGGTCGGTGTTGCCGACGAAGCTGTCGCCGTCGTAGGCCTTGCCGCCCTGGGCGGAGATCCAGCTGTAGTGGGTGGCCCAGTAGTTCCAGAACATCGTGCCGGTCAGGCCCGCGGCCTTGAGCTTGTCGTTCATCTCCAGGAACGTGGCGGTCGTCCACTGGTCGCTGGCGGCCAGCGTAGCCGGGTCCTCGGTGATCCCGGCGGCCGCGAGCGCCTTCTTGTCGTACCAGAACATGTCCGGGTTCACGTCGTTGGGGGCGGCGTAGGTCTCGCCGCTGACCTGCGCGGCGCCGAACAGGCCGGGGTAGAAGATGTCCTTGCTGATCTTGCTGCCCGGGGCGGCCATGCGGTCGTTGAGCGGCATCAGCACGTTGGCGCTCACGAACTGGCCGAGCTTGTCGTCGCCGATGTAGAAGACGTCGGGCGCGGTGTTGCTGGTGAGCTGGGCGAGCAGCTTGGAGTGGTAGTCGTCGTAGGACGCGACCGGGTTCAGGGTGACCTTGATCTGCGGATACTTCTTCATGAACTGTGTGTCGAAGTCCTTGAAGCGGGTCAACTCCTCCGGCGTGCCCCACGTGGACCAGACCACGGTGCCGGACGGTGTGCCGCCGCTGCCGCCGGTGGTCGGTGCGGCGGCCTGACCACCACCGCCGCTGCAGCCGGCGAAGCCCAGCGCGAGCGCGCCCGCTGCCACACTGGCTAGGAGTTTCAGGGTCTTTGAGCGCATCGACATCTGGATTGCCTCTCTGCTCGGACGACGCTCGAACGTCTGTATTCTGCATACAGTGTTCTGGGGAGTCAATGGTTTGCCGCGGCCCTTACCGAATCGTTACCGAGTGTCAGAGGTCGCGTGGTCGAGCTTGTCGAGACCCCTCGACGATCTCTCGCACGGTCCCTGCCATGACTCGATGCGCGCAGTAGATCGCTCGCGGCGGCCACTCTGTCCCTGAAATCGAGGCCTACCGCGCACATCGGATCGGCGTCATCCTTCGACCGTGACCCGAAGGACCATTACGCGGCCATCCATGGCCTGATCCCGGATGGCCTCCCCCGCGTCAACGACCGCGAGTTCGCCCCGCGCCAGTTCGTACCGCTCCCCCGACCCGGCGAAGTGCTGGCGATCGGTGAGGTCGCTGTAATCGTTGCTCGGCTTGAGCTCCGCGATCGGCGCGACCTCGATCACCGCGCCGCCTTCGACCACGTACCGAACCTCCAGGTAGCGCCGCTGACCGGTGAGGACCGCACAGTCGGGATCGGTGGTCACGCGATAGGTCAGCGAGTCGCCGATCGAGTAGGTCACGTCAGGCAGCACCCGGTCGGCACGCCGGATGGCCTCGACCGCTCGGCGCCACTTGGTGGTCTCGCCGAGCGTGGCCACGAACTCGTCCACGTTCACGAACCTCCGCATCACGACCTCCCGTCCGGTCGGCCGAGTGTTCGCCACAACGTGCCTGGGTCGACGTCGCCGGTGAGCGGGGCGAGGGTGAACCCGAAGCGGAACGGCTCCAGCCGCACCCGGTGGCCGTCGAGGATCTCCTGTCCCCACGAGTTCGAGCCGAGCCCGAGCACCCGGTGGTCGAGGTTGAGCGTGATGCTGCGCGGATCCTCGACCAGTTCGTACCGATGGCGGGCGGCGTCGATCGTAGCGGCGGACCAGGGCCACGCGCTCACGTTGAACGGCTCCTCGCCCGCAACGAACAACCCCGCGCCCTGCCGATCGCACAAAGCGAACCAGCGGACGTCGCCGCGGTTGCCAGTGTCCTGAGGCACGACGTAGTCGAAGTTAAGGTCGGCTACATCGGCGCCATACCGACCCAGCAGCGCCGCCTGCCAGGAATCCGGATAGTTCTCACCAGGACCGCGCCCGTAGTACGAAGTATGACCGAACCGATTGGCGATTCCGAGTTCCACGCCAATCACCTGCACCAGGTCGTGGTAGCCGTCCGGCTCACCGGAGACCTCCACCGTGAGGGTTCCGGCGGGCCACACCTCATAGCGCATGTGAAGCGTCAGGCTCCAGGCGCCGTTCGGTGGCGCGAACCGGGTGCGCGCCTCTGCGACCACGGAGTCGGTCTCACGCCGCCACGCGAAGTCCAGGCACCGCTCTGTCGCCAGACTCAACTGGTTCGGCAGCCACAGAGTCTCGTGCAGGGTTCGGTGGTTGTCGATGACCGGCCTGGTCAGGTGGAATCGCAGCGTCTCGGTGATCAGCTCACGGCCGTCGCATACCCAACTGGCCAGCCGTCCGGATGCCCGATCGAACACCAGAACGCCGTCGCCTGCGGTCACGTGCAGGCATCCGTCCCGCAGCGCCGTCGACAGCCGGGCGTGACGCAGGCCGGGTCGCGACCGGGATCCCGGATCAAGTCCGGGCCGGCGATCGGCCTTGTCGAGGCCGAACTGGTAGGCGCCGAGTTCGTGGCCGGCCGGCGCCCAGGGCGTCGCCGCCCTCCGCCGCACGCGGACGGTGAGCAGGCGTTCTCCAGAAGACAGGTCGAACGGCATCGTGGTCTCGACAGGCTCGACCAGCGACTGGGGCTCGACCAGCGATTCGGGCTCGACCGGCGATTGGGGCTCGACCAGCCGGTGCGGAATGGCGATCCGAATGCTCTCCGCTGGCTCGATCGCCGGAACGTCCACCGCCACAGTTGCAGCCAGCGCCCCATCCACCAGCCACTCGAGGCCGAGTTCGAGGTTGTCGGTGGTCGCGAACTGGTACCGGCTCGTGAGGACGAGCTGGTCCCCGTCCCCCTCGACCCGCAGCGGGCACAGCACCTGCTTGTACTCGGCCAATCCGGGGCTGGGCCTCTGGTCGGGCAGCACGAGTCCGTCGATGCAGAAGTTCCCGTTGTTCGGTTCGTCACCGAAGTCGCCGCCGTACGCGTGGAACGGAGTGCCGTCCGGAAGAGCGGTGAGGATGCCGTGGTCGCACCACTCCCAGACGAAGTGGCCCTGGATGCTCGGCCACCGGTCGATCACCTGCTGGTACTCCCACAGTCCGCCGGGGCCGTTGCCCATGGCGTGGGCGTACTCGCAGATGATCCGCGGCTTGGGGTGCGGGTGTTCGCCGAAGTCGTTGAGCTGCGGGATCCGCGAGTACATGGTCGAGACCACGTCGACGACCGCTGCGTCCCTGTCCTCCTCGTAGTGCACGGGACGGGTGGGGTCCAGTTCGCGGCAGCGGGCGTACATCGCCGGGATGTTCACCCCGTAGCCGGACTCGTTTCCCAGCGACCACATCACGATGCACGGGTGGTTGCGCTGAGCGAGCACGTGCCGTTCGATCCGGTCGACGTAGGCAGTCTGCCAGGCAGGGTCGTCAGTGATCCGGGAGATGTCGCCGACGCAGGCGAAGCCGTGGCACTCCAGGTCGGTCTCGGCGAGCACGAACAGGCCGTAGCGGTCACACAGCTCGTAGAAGCGCGGGTCGTTCGGGTAGTGCGAAGTGCGGACGGCGTTGATGTTGTGCTGTTTCATCAAGATGACGTCGCGCTCCATTCGGGCGAGACCGACCGAGCGACCGTCGTGGTCGTCGTGATCGTGCCGGTTGACGCCGTGCAGCACGAGGTGGCGTCCGTTCAGCAGCAGTTCGCCGTCCCGGATCTCCACCTGTCGGAAGCCCACGCGCTGCGGCACGACCTCGGCCACGCGACCCTGCCGGTCGTACACCGTGAGCAGCAGCGTGTACAGGTACGGGTCCTCCGCCGACCACTGCCTGGGGGTCGCGACCACGACACCGGACGTCCGGCCATCGCCGACACACTCCCCGGACGCCACCCGCTCCCCCGCCGCGTCGAGCAGCCGCCAGCTCAGTTCGCCGACCTCGGCCGAGCACCGGGCGGAGACCGACAACGTGGCGTCGCGGTAGTCGGCGTCGAACGTCGTGCGGACGACCAGGTCCTCCAGCCGGGCCCGGGGCCGCAGCAGTAGGGAGACGGGACGGATGATCCCGGCCGCCCACCACATGTCCTGGTCCTCCAGGTAGCTGCCGTCGCAGAACTGCAGGACGCGGACCGACAGCAGGTTGTCCCCCGCTGTCACGAAATCAGAGATGTCGAACTCCGCGGCGAGCCGGCTGCCCTTGGAGAAGCCGACGCGCCGTCCGTTCACCGCGAGTTCGAGGAAGCTCTCCACGCCGTCGAAGCGCAGCACGACCTGCCGGTCGAGGTCGTCGGGCTCCAGGCGGAACGTGCGTTGGTAGGCGCCGGTCGGGTTCTCCTCCGGCGGGTTGGGCGGGTCGACGGGGAACGGGAAGAGCTCGTCGGTGTACTGCAGGCGCCCGTAGCCCTGGGTCTGCCAGAGGCCGGGCACGTCGATGCCCGGCCAGCCCTGCTCGACGTCCCAGAACTCCTCCGGTACGAGGTCGGGACGCTCGAAGAACGCGAACCGCCACACCCCGTCCAGGCTCAGCCACTGGTCGCTGAGCCCGCGTTGCATGGACGCGGCAGTGGTCGCGTCCGGGTAGCCGACGAAGTACGCGCGCGCGGGCAGGCGGTTGTGGTGCAGGACGGACTGGTCCGCCCAGGGGTGCGCCATCGCGGCCTCCCGTGTTGCAGGTGAATGAAGTCAGCAGCCACACTAGGAATACTGAATACAAAACCGCAAGCCCCACGGTGCGGCACCGCTCAGCGGCGCGGCGCCGGTCAGGCCGTATGCTGCGGGACAACCCCGCAGGAGGAGAGCATGGCAATCGAGCGCCGAGCGCTGCGTGAGCAGGTCCGTGACGAACTCCTCACTCGTATGCGTACGGGGGCGGTGAAGCCGGGACAAGGCATCAACGAGGTGCAGCTGGCTGCCGAGATCGGCGTGAGCCGCACTCCCCTGCGCGAAGCGCTGATCGCGCTGGAGAGCGAGGGCCAGATCGAGAGCGAGAGCGGCAAGGGCTTCCGGTTCGTGGCGATGAGCGCGCGCGAGTTCGAGGAGCTCGCGCCGGTGATCTCCGCGCTGGAGAGCCTTGCGATTGAGCTCAGCCCGCTGCCGAAGATGCAGAAGCTCGGACGGAAGCTGGCCAAGCTGGCCGCCGACTTCGACAGCGAGACCGCCGCCCACTCGATGATCATGACCAGGGACGACGAGTGGCACGGCGTCATGCTCAGCGCGTGCCCCAACCACCGGCTGCTGGCGCTGATCGGCACGGTGCGGCAGTCGTTCCATCGCTACGAGTCGCTGCTCGTGCCGGACGAGGCGATCGTCAGCCGGGTCGCCGCCGAGCACGCGGCGATCGCCCGATGCCTCGCGGACGGTGACATCCCCGGCGCCCAGGCAGCGCTGCAGACCAACTGGGTCAACGGCGCCAAACGGATCCTCGTGCAGGCCAGCAGCCGCTACCTCACCGACTGAGCCCGTCCACCACAAGCTGGACGGTTTCCTGGCGTCTCGCCCGATTTCCGTCCACGTTGTGATGCGCGGGACCCCCGTCCACCACAAGCTGGACAGTTTCCCGGCGTCTGGCCCGATTTCCGTCCACGTTGTGATGGACGAACGCGGAGGCAGACCCCTGTACGAATGCCCGTATTTTGAATACAGTATTGGGAACACAACGAGGAGGTTGGCCCGATGAAGTCCCGTAGCGTCCTCGCCCTGGTGGCAGTGACCGCTCTCTCCCTGACCGGCTGCGCGATGGGCGGTACCGGCCCCGCAGCAACGTCCGCTCCTGCCGTGTCGGCGTCCGCCAAGCCCACCGGCTCCATCACCGTGTGGTCGTGGGACGTGGCTGCGACGGCGCTCAAGCGGCTGGCCACCGAGTACCAGTCCAGCCACCCCGATACGACCATCGACGTGGTCGACATCGGCTACGACAACGCCTACGACAAGATCTCGGTGGGGCTGCAGGCCGGCAGCGGGCTCCCCGACCTCGTCACGATCGAGACCGACCATGCCTCCGGCTACCTCGGCCAGTTCCCGCAGGGCTTCGTGAAGCTCGACTCGGTGATCGGGGACAAGAAGGCCGACTTCGACCCGTCCAAGTGGGCGGCGGCGACCGGCACCGACGGCGGCATCTACATGGTTCCGTGGGACTCCGGGACGGTGGCCCTCTACTACCGCTCCGACTACCTCAAGGCCGCCGGGGTCGACCCGAATTCCCTGACCACCTGGGACGCGCTGATCGCGGCCGGCGAGAAGATCAAGGCCGCCACCGGACACACCCTGATGTCTATCGACGTCTCGTCCGGCGCCACCTTTGGCATGCTCATGCAGCAGCAGGGCGCCTGGATCTTCGACTCGCAGGGCAACGTGTCGGTGAACAGCCCGCAGGCCGTACAGGCACTCACCGTGCTCAAGACCATCCATGACAAAGGCCTGCTCAAGAACGTGAAGGGCTGGGACGGCCGGGTCAGCTCCACCAAGGCCGGCGACTCCGCCGTCCACCCCGAGGCGGTGTGGTGGATCGGCACGCTGGAGGGCGAGATGAAGGAGCTCTCCGGGAAGTTCGGCGTGGTGCCGCTGCCCGCGTTCGGGGACAGTGCCCGGACGGCAGCGAACGGCGGCTCGAACCTGGCCGTCCCCGCTCAGGCCAAGAACCCCACTCTGGCGGCCGACTTCGCGGCCTGGGTGCTCGCGGACGCGAAGAACCAGGCGTCGATGATGGAGAAGGAAGGGCTGTTCCCGGCCTACCTCCCCGCCCTGGCCGAGCCGATCTTCAACCAGCCGGACAAGTACTTCGGTGGCCAGAAGGTCTACCAGCTGTTCGCAGAGCAGACCGCGAAGATCCCGCCGGTGAACTTCACGAGTGACGCAGCCAAGGCGTCCGACATCGTCGGTAACGCCGTGGTCGCCGCGGTGCTCAACGGCAAGGACCCGAAGACTGTCCTGGACGACGCGGCGAAGCAGATCGCGACCGCGACAGGCCGGCAGATCGCGGGCTGATGTCGGCGACGGCGACGCGGGCCGGCGGCCGGGTCCGGGGCTCCACCCGACTCGGACGCCGGCTTGCCCGGCCGGGCCTGTGGTTCTCACTGCCGGCACTGGCGCTGTTCGCGCTGTTCTTCGCCTACCCGCTGTTCGCGTCCCTGTTGCAGAGCTTCTTCAGCACGAAGGGCGGCGTCTCCCGTCCGGTGGGGACGGCGAACTACGTGCGCCTGACCGAGGATCCGCTGGTCGCGCAGTCCCTGCTCAACGCCCTGATCATCCTGGTCGTGCAGGTGCCGCTGATGATCGTGCTGGCGCTGGGCATCGCGTACGTGCTGAATCAGTCCTGGCTGCGCTGGCGCACGGGCTTCCGGCTCGCCTACTTCCTGCCCGCGGTGACGACACTGGTTGCCTACTCGGTGGTGTTCCGGGTGATGCTGGCCACCGACGGCGGCCTGGTGAACCAGTTGCTGGGCGTGGTCGGGATTCCACCGGTGGACTGGCTGAACAACGAGGTGTGGGCGAAGGTGGCACTGATCGCGTCCATCACGTGGCGCTGGACCGGCTACAACATGGTGATCATCCTCGCCGGCCTGCAGGCGATCCCCGCCGAGCAGTACGAGGCCGCGCGAGTGGACGGCGCCGGACGGTGGGCGACGTTCAGCCAGGTGGTGGTGCCGCAGCTCCGGGCCGTGCTGGTGTTCACGACGGTGACCTCGACGATCGGCGCGCTGCAGCTGTTCGACGAGAACTTCATCCTGACCGGGGGTGGGCCGAACAACGCCACGCTGACCCCGGTGCTGTACCTGTACAAGGTCGCGTTCCGGCAGTTCGACTTCGGGTACGCCAACGCCATCGCCTGGCTGCTCGTGGTGATCATCACGATCGCCTCTGCGCTGCAGTTCTGGTTCACGCGTGACCGGGACGCGCGTCCGCGGAAGGCCGTCCGGTGAAGCGGCTGGGCCTGGTTGTCACCTACCTCGTCCTCCTGGTCGGGGCGGTGGTCAGCCTGCTGCCCTTCTGGTGGATGGCGATCGCGTCCACGCACACCACGTCCGAGCTGTTCGCCACTCCCCTGCCGTGGCTGCCCGGACCGGAGCTGCTGGAGAACCTCGCCCGCCTGGAGCAGAGCACCGCTTTCGCGCGGGTGATGCTGAACTCGCTCGGCATCGCGGTCGTCTACACGGCGTTCAGCACGCTCGTGTCGGCGATGGCCGGGTACGGGTTGGCCAAGTTCCGGTTCCGCGGACGCGGGGTGCTGCTCGGGCTGGTGCTGCTGACGATGATGATCCCGATGCAGGTGCTGCTGGTGCCGCTGTTCCAGATGATGGCGAGCATCGGGTGGATCGACAGCTACCAGGCGGTGATCCTGCCGTTCCTCGCCAACGCGTTCGGCATCTTCCTGATGCGGCAGGCGTTCCTGGACTTCCCCGACTCGCTGGTCGAGGCCTCCCGGATCGACGGTGCGGGCGAGCTGCGCACGTTCTACCGGGTGGTGCTGCCGGTGGCGCTGCCGCAGCTCGCAGCGCTGGTGATCTACACGTTCATGAGCCAGTGGAACGCCTTCATCTGGCCGCTGCTGATGCTGAACACCGAGACCAGCTACACGGTGCCGCTGGCCCTCAACCGGATGATCGGACTCACCCACGTGGACTACTCGGGGCTGATGCTCGGCTCGCTCCTGGCCACCCTTCCCCTGCTGCTGGTGTTCCTGTTCTTCCAGAAACAGTTCATCGCCGGGCTGCTGGGCGGTGCGGTGAAGGGCTGAGCTCCGGCGTATCGGAGGCTGCTCAGCCTGTACGCGGGCTGGACCTCGTTCGCGACCGTGCTCGCCGCGGTCATCTGGTGGCGCAACCGGGAGCGCTGATCGGCTCAAGTCTCCGGCTCGTCCTTGCGCTGCCGCCTGGCGAGGAAGTCACGGTCGAAGTAGGTCGGCAGGTCGTCGTCCGGAGTGTCGGTGGCGCTCGTCGCCGGCTCGCCGGACGCCGGTTCGTCGTCGGGGGTGTCGTCCCAACCGGAGGGGTTGAACGGACGGCGCCCCCGCAGCAGCGCGTCCCGATCGAGCAGCGGGGCCGGGGCATCGTCCTCGGCCGGTGCGGCGGACGTCGGCCAGCCCGCTTCGTCCCCGTCGCCGACAACCTCCCGGTGGCGGCGGTGCAGCCACCAGGCGCCCGCGGCGGTGATCGCCACCAGGACGATCGCGATGACGAGAGCCGATTCCACGTCTGCCTCCCAGGTCCTCTGCCACCATAACGGAGGAGTCCCCGCGGCGAATGCCGTGGGAAGGCAGGTGAGGAGGAAGCCATGCGTACGCTCGTCGCCGAGCCGCTCCCCTCCCCGGCCCGCGTGCACGACAGCGCCCGCCCACGGCTGGTGGTGGGACTGGTGCAGACCCGCTGGCACGAGGACGCGGCCGAACACGCCGCCGTGCTCTCCGACGGAATCGCATCAGCCGCCGCCGCAGGCGCAGAGGTAGTGTTCCTGCCCGAGCTGAGTCTGTTGCGCTACCCCGCGGACACCCGGCCGGACGTGCTTCCCGACGGGTCGGCCGAGCCGCTCGAGGACGGACCGACGTTCCAGTTCGCCGCTCGGTGCGCGTCGCAGAGCAACCTGCTCGTGCACGCGTCGCTGTACGAGCGCTCGGACGGCCCCGGCGGCCGCGGCTACAACACCGCGATCCTGGTCTCCCCCGACGGACGCCTGCTGGCGCGGACGCGCAAGCTGCACATCCCGATCACGACCGGCTACTACGAGGACCAGTACTTCCGGCCCGGTCCGGCGGTCGACCCGCACCCAGTACTCGACCTGGCCGTGCCTTCGGCCGCGAAGGTCGGCCTGCCGACCTGCTGGGACGAGTGGTTCCCCGAACTCGCCCGTGCCTACGGCCTCGCCGGCGCGGAGGTGCTCGCCTTCCCTTCGGCGATCGGCTCCGAGCCCGACCACCCCGACTTCGACACCGAACCACTGTGGCGGCAGGTGATCGTGGGCAACGCGATCACCAACGGACTGTTCATGGTGGTGCCGAACCGCTGGGGCGACGAGGGGCTGATCAGCTTCTACGGGTCGTCGTTCATCTGCGATCCCTACGGACGCATCCTCGTCCGGGCCCCGCGCTCGGCGGACGCGGCGCTCGTCGCGAGCCTCGACCTGGCCCAGCGCCAGGACTGGCTGGACCTGTTCCCGTTCCTGGCCACGCGGCGCCCGGACACCTACGGCGTGCTCGTGGAGGGCGACACGGCCCGTCGACCCTGATCAGCCGAAGGCGGCGATCTCGATCTTCTTCATCCGCATCAGCTTCTCGTAGGCCTCCGGCTTCGCCATCAGCTCGCCCAGGTTCTCCGGGATGAGCTGCCAGCTCAACCCAAACCGGTCAGCGCACCAGCCGCACTGCTCGGCCTCGGGGACGGAACTGAACTGCGACCAGTAGCGATCGAGCTCCTCCTGCCCGCGGCAGTACACCATCAGCGAGACCCCGCAGTCGAAGGTGAAGCCGTGGCCGGCCGAGTCCATGGTGGCGAACCACTGATCCAGCAGCTGGAAGTCGGCGAACATGATCTCCCCCGCCACCGGGCCGGCCTCCTCCGGATAGGTCGCCACGGTACCCACGCGTCCGTCGAACACCGACGTGTAGAAGTCCATCGCCTCCTGAGCCCGGCCCTGCACGGTGTGGCCGAACATGACGCTGGGGATGATGAACGGACGCGGGTCGCCGTCCGGATTGGTCAGCATCAGCTGCCAACTCACCCCGTACCGGTCCTGCATCCAGCCGTAGTGCGCGCTGAACGGGTATTCCTGCAGTGGCATCAGCGCTTGCCCGCCTTCGGAGAGCCGCTCCCACAGCTCGTCCAGGTGTTCCCTGGCCCGAGGGTCGACGGACGGGTCGAAGTTCACGAAGAACGACACCGAAGGGTTCGGACGGAACTCCGCGCCGGCATTGATCCCGATGAACCGGTAGCCCGCCAACTCGAACTCCACCGTGAGCGCCTGCCCGGCGAACTCCTTCTGGAAGTCGAGCAGGCCCTCGGTCGGGTAGCGCACGGTGTCGACCACCCGTCCGTCCGGGAAAGCCGACGTGTAGAACTCGGCCGCCTCAGCCGCCGTGTGGTCGAACCAGATGTTGGGCACGATCCGCTGCATGTTGAGCTCCTTCCGCCGTCACCAGTTCTCTGTGGAGCCTACGGAGGCGTGCCGGGTCCGTCCAGACATCCGGCCTAGTGGAAGGAACTCGCCCCCGTGACCTCTGCCACCAACTCGACTCCCGTGACGTCCGCCGTGCGATGGCCGGAGACGACTTTCCCGCCGCGCATCACCCAGACCTGCTGGGAGAGGCGCATGACCTGTTCGAAGTTGTGCGAGATGATCAGCACGGTGCGGCCCTGGTCCACGATGCGCTTGATCAGCGCTTCTACCTGCGCGCTCTCCCGCAGCCCGAGGGCCGCGGTGGGTTCGTCCATGATGACGAGGCTGCTGGACCACTTCACGGCCCGCGCGATGGCGACGGCCTGACGCTGCCCCCCGGACAACCGCTTCACCGTCTTCGTGACGGACGGGACGTTGACCGCCAGCCCTTCGACCAGGCTCTGGGCCACCTGCCGCATCTCGCGCCGACGCTGGAAGCGGAACGGCCCGATTCCACTGGCAAGTTCACGGTTGAGGAAGATGTTCTGCCACACGGTGAGCTGATCGGCCAGCGCCAGGTCCTGGTACACGGTCTCCACGCCGGCGTTGCGTGCTTCCAGGGGCGACGCGTAGTGCACGCGCCTGCCGTCGATGAGGATCTCCCCCGCATCGTGCGCGTGGTAGCCGCTGAGGCACTTGATCAGGGTGGACTTGCCCGCTCCGTTGTCCCCGACGATCGCGGTGACCTCGCCCGCGTTGGCGTGGAGAGTCGCTCCACGGAGCGCTTCGACGCTGCCGAAGGACTTGCGCAGGTCGTTGATCTCGATCTTGCGGTTCGTGGTCACTTGCGCCCCCTCATCAGCGTCGCGGCGGCGAGGACGACGATGCCGACCACCGCGGGTTCGTAGAAGGCCTGGACGCCGACCATGGTGAGGCCGGTCTGCAGCACGGTCAGCAGGACCGCGCCGAGGACCGGCCCCCAGACGGTTGCCCGACCGCCGAAGAGACTCGTGCCGCCCAGCACCGTGGCGGCCACGGCCTTCATCACGTAGTCAGTATTGGTCGCGGGTTGGCTGGAGCCGATGTAGAGCACCATGAAGATCGACGCGAGGCCGGACATGGCGCCGCAGATCATGTAGCCGGCCAGCTTGGTCGCCGGGACGTTCAGGCCCATCGCCTTGCTGGCGTCCATGCTGTCGCCGACGGCGAGCAGGTGGGTGCCGATCGGCATGCGGGTGAGCAGCACCTGGAGCAGAACGGCCACCACGAGCACGATGAGAATGTTCAGGCGGAGGATGCCGACCGACTTCGACGAGATCGTGTCCAGCAGAGGGTCCGAGATCGGGACGGGGATGCCACCGGAGACGATGAGGCCGATGCCCTGGACGAGCCCCATGGTGGCAAGCGTCACGATCATGTCGGGGATCCGGACCCAGCCGACGAAGATTCCGTTGAGAAGACCGACGACCAGGCCCACACCCACGGCGAGGAGTGAGCTGATCCACACTCCCCAGCCGTTGGTGTAGCTGATTCCGAAAACCACGCTGCCCAGCGCGAGGGTCGCCGCCATCGACAGGTCGATACCGGCCAGCATCACGGCGAAGGTCATGCCGCAGGCCAGCAGGACGGCGATGGCGGCGTCCGCCAGCATTCCGTTCACGTTCCGCCAGGTGAGGAAGTAGGGCGAAAGGATGGAGAACGTGACGAAAGCGATCAGCAGGGCGACCGGCGCCGCCGCCTTCATCCATACCTCTTCGGTGAAGGCGTTCTGGCGGATGCTGGCGAACCGGGTGGACTGGTCGAGCGTGGATTCGGTCATCAGGCCTGGTCAGTTCCTCAGTTGAACGGGTTCGGGACGGTGAACGATGCCGGCGGCGCCGGTGACGCCTCGAGGGCCTCGGCCGCGTTTGCCTTGGTCACGATCAGGGTCGGGGTGTCGACCCTCGCCGGCAGGGTTTTGCCCTTGCTCGCCTCCACGCAGGCCTGGACGGCCTGGTAGCCCATCAGGTACGGGAACTGTTCGACGGTGGCGGCGAGTTCGCCGTTCTTGATCGATTCCAGCTCTTCCTTCGTTCCGTCGATGCCGACCACCTTGACGTCGGTGCGGCCCTCCTGCTTGATGGCCTCCTGGATCCCCATCGCCTGGGTTCCGGCCGGGGTGAAGAAGCCCTTGACGTTCGGGTTGGCCCGCATGATCGCGGCGGCCTGGCTCTTCGCCTTCGCCCGGTCGGCGTCCGCGCTCACGGTCTGCACGACGTTGAGCTTGCCATCGACCACCGAATGGAAACCGGCCTGGCGCTGGATGTTGCCCGCGTCCTGAGCGAGGGTTCCGACGACGGCCACGTCAGAGCCCTGCGGCACGAGGTCGAGCATGGCCTTGCCGGCCTGGGCGCCCGCGTCCTTGTTCACGGTTCCGATGTAGGTGTTGATCGTGACGCCCGCGGCCTTCGCTTTGGCCGCGTCCATCTCGAGGTCGATGTTGATCACCGTGGGGTTGCTCGCCGAGGCCAGCGGCTGGATCAGGTTGGTCGGGCTGGTGGGGTTGAGGATGTAGCAGTTGTACTGCGACCCGACGAGCGCCTCGAGCTTGGACGCCTGGCCACTGTCGTCGCTGACGTTCTGGGCCGCCGCAACCGTCAGATCGACGCCGAGGTCCTTGGCCGCCGCCTGGCCGCCCGTCACCATCGAGCCGAAGTACACGTTGTCGAGCGGCTTGGTGACGAACGCGATCTTGATCGCCGCGGTCGACGCGGGCGACGACGCGCCCCCGCTGGCCGCGGGCGTCCCTGACGGGGTCGCTCCGCCGCTGCACGCCGCAAGGGTGGACAGCAGCGCGACGGTTACAGCAACAGCACCGCCACGATGCTTACGGATGATTCCCACAGATCCTCCTCGTTGAGCTGAGTGCGGGTGTTCAGGCCACGTCCAGTGGTGCCCGCGTGGCCATCATGGCTCGGGGCTTCCCTTTCTGTCTACCGATAGACAGAAATGTGACCTATTCGTTGTCTTCCAACGGCATCGAGGCCGCATCCGGCCACCATTCGAGCGTCGCCCCGGTGATGGCGGCCGCACCTCGTGCCCCGCTGTCGGCGAGCGCCGCCACCCGAATCGGGGAACTGGTCGCCGCACGCTTCGCCGCCAGCCACAAGGAGGACCGGAGACCGCCGCCGGTAAGGACGAGCGGGCCCGAAGCCGCAGTTGCGCGGCGTATCTCCTGCTCGCCGACGGCGGCATCTCTCGCGTAGGCGTGGAGCAGGTCCGTCCAGGCGGCCCGCCACGTCGACAGAGCCGATTCGGGCGACAGGTCGCGGCGGCCGAGCGGAGTCGTGTCCCCACGCTCGAGTGCGCGGGCTTCGTCCCGGCTGAACGGGCGGACGCCGGCGTCCCATACGGCACTCTCCAGTTCGTCCCGCGACCGACCCGACGCGCCGATCACGGCGTCCATCGCCAACCCGGGACGCAGCCCTTCCCAGATCAGCAGCGGGTCCCCCGTGCTCGGCCAGGTCTCCACCGTGAAACCCCTTTCGACAAGGTCCGACACCTCCGCCGCTGGTGGCGGCGCGGCCCAGGCGGCGAGCACGGGCTCGCCGGTCCCGAGCGAGTCCACGACGTCGCCCGCCGAACTGCCGGTGCCGACGGCAGCAACGGGATGGTCGTGGCCGGCGATGACGATCAGAGCGCCCCCAAGTCCGTCCTGCTCAGCCGTCCGTCCACGCGCACGGACCCCTGCTCCGGCCGGGAAGACCTCTGGCAACCGGACGTGGTCCAGTCCTGCAGCTGACCACAGGTCCGTCAACCACTCCCCCGTGACCGGGTCGTAGGCGCCGGACGTCGCCGCGAGCGAAGCCTCCTGCCAGCGCGCCCCCGTCCACCGCTCGGCCAGAAGCCCGCAGAGGCCGAGGAAGCAGCCGTCCAGATCGTGGCCAGTTCCGGCCAGCCAGGCGAGCTTGGCCAGCGAGGACGTGGCCCGCACATGCCCGCCCGACCGCCCGTTGACCAGCGGCGACTGCTCCGTGAGGCGGCTTGCCACGTCGGCGCCCCGATCATCGTGCCAGGCGGGAAACGCCGTCCCGGACCAGGCGCCGCCAGCGGTCAGCACAGCCCCGACCTCGCCCATGCTGGTCAGTCCGACCCCGGCGATCGCCCGCCCTCTCGCCGCCTCCCTGGCTGCCGTCCGCGCCGCCTCGACGACAGCGGGCACAGGGAAGTCCACCCCGAAGGGACCGACGACGGACGGAGTGGGGATCCGGCCGTTGCCGACAACCCGGCCGCCGTGGTCGTACGCAGCGGCCTTGACCGACGAGCTGCCCACGTCGACGCCGATCACGATCTCTGTCATACGATCTCCCAATTTCTGTCGCATTTCAGGACAGAAAGACTGTACTCTTCCGGTTGTTGTCTACATCATGGCCAACGCCGACACACCCAGACAGGGAGAAGAAACATGTCACTGGTCACACTCCGCCACGCGCTGGACCTCGCCAGGAAGGGTGGGTACGGCATTGGCGCGTTCAACGTCACCGACCTCACCCAGGTCGAGGCCGTGCTGGACGCTGCGGCGGAGACGTCGTCGCCGGTGATCGTCCAGACGATCGTCGGCGCGTCCGCGCATCGCCGGGACGAGATCTTCTGGGCCTCGATCCTGCGCACGGTCGAGTTCTACCCCGAGCTGCCGGTCGTGGTTCATCTCGACCACGGTCCGACCGAGGCCGACTGCCGCCGCGCGGTCGACGCCGGCTTCAGCAGCGTCATGATCGACGGCAGCATCGACCATGCCACCGGCCGGATCAACTCCTTCGAGGAGAACGTCGAGGTCACCACGAAGGTCGTGGAGTACGCCCATGGTCACGGCGTCAGCGTGGAGGGCGAACTGGGCACCATCGGCGGCTCGAAGGACGGCCAGACCCGCGCGAAGATCGTCCTCGCCGATCCCGAACAGGCCGAGTTGTTCGTCGCGCAGACCAACGTCGACGCCCTCGCGGTGGCCATCGGCACCTCGCACGGCGCGTACAAGTTCGACGCCCCGCCGGACGGATCCGTCCTGCACATGGATCTGATCACGGAGATCGCCACGAGAATCCCCCGCACCCACCTGGTCATGCACGGCTCCTCCTCGCTGCCCAAGCACCTCCGCGATGTCATCAACGCGCACGGCGGCACCCTCCCTGAGTCGTGGGGCGTCCCGGAGGACGAGAAGGCCCGTTCCACCGAGTTGGGCGTCACGAAGCTGAACCAGGGCATGGACTCACACATGGCCTATATGGCGGCACTGCGGACCCAGCTCGCCGACGACGGGATGACCGTGGACCCGGCACCGGCGCTGGCCAAGGGGCGCGAGGCCATGCAGTCGATGGTCGCAGAGCGGATGCATGTGTTCGGTCAGGCGGGGCACGCCCACGACGAGTAGCCGGAAACCCGGCGACCGCCGGCCGTGTGTCGGCTAGCGTGCCTGCCATGAGCAGTCGGGAGGAACAGGTGACGGACGCACCGCCGCGATTCAGCCGCCCGGCGAAGGTGGTCGACATCGCTCGCCGCGCCGGCGTCTCCACCAAGTCGGTGTCGCGAGTGCTGAACGGCGAGCCCTACGTCGCCGACGCCATGCGCAAGCGGGTCCTGGACGCCGTCGAGGAACTCGGCTACGTCATCGACCAGCGCGCCCGGATGCTGCGCACGCAGCGGTCGGGATACTTCGGGTTGATCATCCCGGACATCCGCAATGGCTACTTCGCCCAGCTCACCAACTATCTGGAGAAGCGGCTCGCCTCGACGGGCGGCCTCCTCCTGCTCGGGATCTCGGACGAGTCCCCCGAGAAGGAGGACCGCTACCTGCGCCACTTCCTGGAGCAGCGCGTGGACGGACTCGCGGTCCTCCCGTCCGGATCGGAGACGCTCCCTCAGTTCGCCCGCAGCATCCCGACCGTGGTCCTGGATCGCACCTTCGCCGGACTGGAGGCGGTGGCCGACCACGTCCTGGTCAACGACGAGGTCGCCGCGTACACGCTGACCAGGCACCTGATCGACCACCACCACCTGGAGCGGGTCCTCATGGTGGCCGGGGAGGAGTCGATCTCCAGCGTGGCAGCCCGTCGGGCCGGCTACCACCGGGCGATCTCCGAGGCCGGAATGGTCCCGATGGAGTCGTCCGGTCACCTCTCGGCGGAGAGCGCGGCCACCGGGAGCAACCAACTGTTCCGGAAGCTCGAAAGGCCCTTCGGTGTCTTCTGCACGGGCAATCGCATGTTCCTGGGCGTCGAGGCCGCCCTGCGGCGCCGCAAGATCGAGGTGCCCGACGGTGCCGCCGTGGCCACCTTCGGCGGCAGCATAGAGCGCTACTCGGCGCAGTCGTTGCCCACCCAGGCGGTACTCCCGGTACAGACGATGGTCGCCAGGGCGATGCAGCTCCTCACCGAGCGGATCAACGAGCCTGAGCAGGCCATCCGGCTGGTGCGGCTCGACTGCGACATCGAGTACGGGAGTACGTGCGGGTGCATCAGTTCCCGCTGGTGAGCGGCCCGGCCGACCGGCCGTGTCGCGCGTCCCTGCCAACGCAACGTTCGAGCCGGCCTGAGCCGAGGATCGCACAGACTCCATCGGCCCAGGCCGGAGCGTGAGTCGACGCCCCCCGACACGCTCACGCTTACCGCCCGGAGCCACCCCCGAAACTGGCCCGTGAACGGTATCCGTCTACGTTAGGTGGGCATCCGGCATACCCAAGTCCCCCTACGGGTGACCGGTCACGCGCAGTCGCGGGGGGACTGGCCGAAAGCCTGGTCAGCGCAGGCGCTCGCGTGGCCGAACTCTTGCGATGCCACCGTCCCGCGGGTCGGCGAGTAGTCCATAGTGCTGAGTCGCCGGACGCCGCGGACACCTCGACTCCGCCACCACCGCCGTCCAGAATGGCTGACATGGCTCAGCCGGCCCCCGGCGGACCCTTGATCCGCACGCCCGACCAGTTGCTGCGAATCTTCGTCTCCTCGACCCTGGGCGAACTGGCGCCCGAGCGCCGCGCAGCCCGCACTGCGATCGAGCAACTGCACCTGGCACCGGTGATGTTCGAGCTCGGCGCCCGTCCGCACCCACCGCGCAAGCTGTACCGGTCCTACCTCGAGCAGAGCGACGTGTTCGTCGGTATCTACGGGGAGCGATATGGCTGGATCGCCCCCGGCGAGGAGATCTCCGGCCTCGAGGACGAGTACCGCCTGGCCGACCCGCGGATGCCCAAGCTGATCTATCTGAAGGCCAGCGGCGCGCGCGACGAGCGGCTGGGCGAGCTGATCGAGCGGATCAAGCGGGACGACTGTGCGAGCTACGTCGCCTTCGAGACCGAGGACGACCTCCGCGAGCACCTGGTCAGCGACCTGGCCACCCTGTTGGCTGAGAGGTTCGCCTCCGGTGCGGAACCGCCGGAGGCGCCTGCAGAGGTCGAGCCGGAGGACAGCCCGGTCTTCGACCAGGTGCCGCCGCCCTATACGCCCATCGTCGGACGCGGAACGGAGATCGAGGAGCTGGTCGAGATCCTGGATGCCCGCAGGGCGCGCGTGGTGACGATCGTCGGCACCGGCGGGATCGGCAAGAGCAGGCTGGCGATCGAGGTCGCCCTACGAGCGGGGGCCCGGTTCGCCGACGGCGTGGCCTTCGTGCATCTGGAGAACGTCCTCGACCCGAAGCTGCTGCTGCCGTCCATCGCCCAGGCGCTGGGGATCGGGGAGAGCGGCGAGGCGGCCATCGAGGAGCGGCTGCCGCTGGCTCTCGCCCAGCGCCGGGTGCTGATCGTGCTGGACAATTTCGAGCAACTGGTGGACGCCGCCCCCGCCCTGGTCAGGCTGTACGCGGCCGCGCCGGACGCGACGTTCCTCGTCACCAGCCGGGCCGTGCTGAGGATCCGCGGCGAGCACGTCTACGAGTTGCACGGTCTGTCCATGGGGGCGCTCGATTCGTCCACGGGAGCACTGGTCGAGGCTGGCGAAGCCCGGCTGCTGGCCCGAGCCGAGCGGAGCGAGGCCGTCCAGCTGTTCGTCGAGCGGGCGCGGGCCGCGCAGGGCGAGTTCGAACTGACCGAGGCCAACGTGTCGGCCGTGGTGGGGATCTGCCAGCAGCTGGAGGGTTCCCCGCTGGCGATCGAACTGGCGGCTGCCCGCGTCCGAGCCCTGACGCCGCAGGCGATCCTGCAGCGACTGGACCGTCCGCTGGCGCTGCTGGCCTCGGCGGCCAGGGACGTGCCGGCGCGCCAGCGCACACTGCAGGCCACCATCGAGTGGAGCTGCAACCTGCTGAACGCCGAACAGCGAACCCTGCTGGCCGACCTGGCGGTGTTCGCGCCGGGCTTCACCTACGAGGCGGTGGAGGTGATCGGAGCAGGCTGCCCGTGGACGGGCCAGGAACTGGATGGCCTGGCCGCGCTGATCGACAACTCGCTGCTGCGCCAGCAGAGCCAGTCCGGCATGCCGGTGTTCTCGATGCCCGGCACCGTCCGACAATTCGCCGAGGGCCTGCTCGAGCAACGCGGGGAGATCGACGACCTCCGAGCGGCACACGCCGACTACTACACCGCGCTTGCCGCGAGGCTGGGCTCGGTGATGCGCGGCCCCGGGCAGGTGGAGACCGCGCGGCGGCTCGAACTCGAGCTGCCGAACCTCCGCACGGCGGTGCGGTACAGCGTCGAGCTGGGCCGTCCGGACGCCGCGGGCGACCTGGCGTGGTCGCTGCTGGTGTTCTGGTGGTTCGGCGGCTACTTCAGCCAGGTGCGGGTGTGGATGGAGGAGTTGCTCGCGCAGCAACGGGACCGCGCGAGCGAGCACACCCTTGCGGTGGCGAACTTCATGATCAGCTGGGTTGACATGTGGCTCAGCCCTTCCCTCGAGGTGGCCGCCGTGTTCGACGAGGTGCACGTGCGGTTCGCGCACACCGGGGACATCAGCGGGGAAGCACTGGCCACCGCGTGCGCGGCCTTCACGCGGATCGCGCTGCCGGGAGCGGACGCGGATGTGTGCCGGGCCGACCTCGCGCACGCGGTGGAGCTGTTCGAGGGGATCGAGGACTCCTGGGGCGCCGCCCTGGCGCTGGTCGGGCTCGGCCGGGTGGAGTCGATACTCGGACGCGACGAGCGGGCGGCGGAGTGCTATGTGCGGGCGGGACGGGTCGCCAGGGAGCACTCCGACACGCTGGCGACGCTGATCACCGATCACCACATCGGGCGGGCGCAGCTGTTCGCTGGACGGCTGGACGAGGCCGAGCGGACGTTCCGGACCAGCATCGAGCTGTCGTACAGTCTCGGCCTGGACGGAGGGGTGGCCGACGGGCTGGAGGGCTTGTCGGCGATCGCAGCAGCGCGCGGCAACGGGCAGTTGGCCGGCCTGCTGTCCGGTGCGGCGGCGACGATGCGCCAACGGCTCGGCCTGTACGACGTTCCAGCGTTCGTCTTCCACGAGCGGTATCTGGACGCCGTGCGGCAGGCCGACCAGGCGGGGTTCACGGCCGCCCAGGCCCGTGGTCGCGAGTTGACCACAGACGAGGCCGTCGCACTGACCACGCCGGAGGAGTTCGACGCTCCCGGGGCCACGGCGATGCCGGCCGAACCTGCCCGCGCGCCTGCGGATCCGTCCGCCGAGCCCGGGCCTGAAGCAGTGCTGGCGTCAGTGGCCGACCCGCGGTGAGGCGCCACGAGCGTCCCAGCGCATCGGCTACGCTGCACGAACCCGCCCTGGTGCCGCTGGCAAAATCACCGAACAGCTCGCCCGACCGACGCAAGGACCACACGAATGGCTGACAAATCGCTGAACCGCGACACTTCGGCGCTCGACCCGACGCCGTGGGACCATCGCTGGGGCTACCGCGATACCAAGCTGGTCGTGTACCCCGATCAGTCCGTGGAGATGACCGGCAGCCGCTACAACCTCTGCGGCTACCGGATGCCGTACCTGATCCCGTTCATCAACCGCGAGCTCGACGTCACCATCGACTTCTCCTCGGCCCGTCCGCTGACCACGGAACACCGGGTCACCCCGGTCACCCGGAACGAACCCTTCCTCACCGCACTCGAAGGTTCGCTGCGCGCCGACCAGCTCTCCTTCGACGACCGCGAGCGGCTGCTGCACAGCCATGGCCAGACCACGACCGAGGAGGTGTCGCGGGTGCTGTACGAGAACCTGGAACGCACCGTCGACCTCGTCGTCTGGCCGGAGTCGGACGAGGACTGCCAGGCTGTGGTCAGCCTCGCCGACGAGCACGGGGCCTGCCTGATCCCCTACGGCGGCGGGACGAACGTGAGCAGCGCCCTGCTGATCCCGCTCGCGGAGACCCGGATGGTGGTCTCGGTCGACATGAAGCGGATGGACCGGATCCTGTCCATCGACCGGGCGAACCTGACCGCGACCGTCCAGGCCGGCATCACCGGCAGCCGCCTCGAGGAACTGCTCGAGAAGGAGGGCCTCACCTGCGGCCACGAGCCCGACAGCGTCGAGTTGTCGACCCTCGGCGGCTGGATCGCCACCAACGCGAGCGGCATGAAGAAGAACCGCTACGGCAACATCGAAGACCTCGTCGAGAACGTCACCCTGGTGACACCCACGGGGACCATCGAGCAGCGCTACGCGAGCCCCCGCCAGTCCCCCGGCATCCAGTTGCAGAAGGCGCTGTTCGGCAGCGAGGGCAACCTCGGCCTGATCACGAAGGCCGTGATCCACGTGCACGCCCTGCCCGAGGTCAAGAAATACGGCTCGGTGATCTTCGCCGACTGGGCGACCGGCGTGTCCTTCATGGAAGCGCTGAACCGGGCGGGCACCAAACCCGCCAGCATCCGGCTCGTCGACAACCTGCAGTTCCGGCTGGGTCAAGCGCTGAAGGCCGCCCCGACCGGCTCGAAGGTGCTCAAGGGCAAGGTCGAGGAGATCGTCGTCACCCGGATCAAGCACTTCGACCACCACACGATGGTCGCCGCCACGATCGTCTACGAGGGGACGGCCACCGAGGTCGCCACGCAGGAGAAGGTCGTCGCCGCGACGGCGAAGCGATTCGGCGGCCTGCAGGGCGGCGCGGCGAACGGCGAGCGCGGCTACATGCTCACCTATGCCATCGCCTACCTGCGCGATTTCCTGGCCGACTACTACATCATCGGCGAGACCTACGAGACGACAGTCCCCTGGGACAAGATCCACGAGGTCTGCGCCGCGGTCGAGCGGGTCGCGAACTCCGAGCACAGGCGGCTCGGTTTCCCCGGGCGTCCGTTCACGACCCCGCGGCTCACGCAGATGTACCACAGCGGCGTCTGCATCTACTTCACCCACGGCCTCTACCACCGCGGCATCGAGGGCGGGGACGAGAAGTTCGCCGAGATGGAGCGCAACATCCGCGCGGCGATCATGGACGCCGGGGGCTCGATCTCGCACCACCACGGCGTCGGCAAGCTGCGCAAGTACTTCGTGGACCGGGTCGCCTCCCCCGAGACCGTGGCGGCGGTGAAATCGCTGAAGCAGGCGGTCGACCCCCGGAACGTCTTCGCGGTCGGCAACAACATCTTCGCGGGGTAGCTCTTCATGTCCGGCATCGCGTTCACCACACCGTCATCCGGGTTCAGCGTCCACGAGTTCGCGCGGACGGCTCACGGCAGCCACCGCGCAGAACTCGACCTGGACGCCTACCGCGACGCTCCGCTCGACCACGACACCCTCGAGATCGTCGATCTGCTCGCCCGGCTGGAACGTGGCGCCCTGAGCTACCTGCGCAGCGTCCTCGTCACGCCCACCCACAAGGACGCCCGGGTGACCGCTTTCCTGGTGACCTGGGCTTACGAGAAGTACTGGGTGGCCGACGCCCTCGAACTCGTCGTCGCAGCCCACCCGGGCTTCACGCCGACGCCGACCGGTGGCGTGCCCCGGCTGAGGCGAGCCTGGCTCGCGCTGGGCGAGCGGTTGGAACCGATCCGGGAGTCGGTGGTCGCGAACCTGATCGGTGAGGACGTGATCGCCGTCCACACCGCAGCAGGGACGCTCGACGAATGGATCACGCAGGCCGCATACGAGCGGCTCGTCGAGGGCCCGCACGCCGAGTTCAGCGGGACGCTCGCCCGCCTGCTGGAGGTCAAGCGCCGCAACGGCGAGTTCTTCGCCGCCGACGCCGCCGACCGGCTGGCCGCCTCACCGCGTGCGGGCCGCCTGGCTCGCCGCCGGCTGTCCCGGGCCGCGTGGCCGCTCGGCTCCGCGGACGAACCGCCGGCCTTGCTCGCCCGGCTCATGGGCGGCGTGATTCCTGCGTCCGATCTCATGGCGATCGACGACCGGGTCGATATCCTGCCCGGACTCGCCGGGCTCGACCTGGCAACAACAGCGGCCCGAAGGGCCAGGAAGGCGGCGGGCCAGTGAGTGTCGACCTCGGCAACGCGAGGATTCTGCTCACCGGCGGCACCGGGTTCGTCGGACAGGCGATCCTCGAGCGTCTGCTCAGCAGCCATCCGGGCACGACGATCCTCGTGCTGGCGCGGCCCAAGGGTGCGCTCAGCGCCCAGCAGCGGGTCGAGAACCTGCTGCGCAAGCCGGTTTTTTCGCGCTGGCTGGAGGCCGTCGGCGAGGACGAGGCGCGACGCCAGTTCGCCGACCGCGTGCAGGTCGTGGAGGGCGACCTCGGCGCCCTCGGGCCTGAACCGGAACGGCTCGACCTGGTACTGCACAGCGCGTCGTCGGTGAACTTCGACGACCCGATCGATGCGGCCTTCGCCACCAACGTCACCGGGGTCTCCCGGCTCTATCAGGGCCTGGTGGACGCCGGCGCCGACCCGCACGTCGTCCACGTCTCGACGGCGTACGTCAACGCCGCGCGCCGCGGCCTGGTCACCGAGGGACCGGTCGAGCACGACGTCGACTGGCGGGCCGAGGAGCAGGCCGCGCTGTCCGCCCGGGTCAGGGCGGACGAACGCTCCCGCGGCCCCGAGGAACTGCGGGGTTTCCTGAAGAAGGCAAGGCAGGACGTCGGCAAGGTAGGCCCGCAGGCGGTCGCCGACGCCACCGAGGCTGCCCGCTGCGCCTGGGTGAACGAGGAACTGGTCGAGTACGGCCGCGCTCGCGCCCAGAGCCTGGGCTGGACGGACGCCTACACGCTCACCAAGGCCCTGGCCGAACGGCTGGCCGAGGAACTGTGGCTCGGCGGAGGTCATCGGCTGTCGATCGTCCGCCCTTCGATCATCGAGAGCGCGCTGCGGCACCCCTACCCGGGCTGGATCGACGGCTTCAAGGTCGCCGACCCGCTGATCATGGCCTACGGCAAGGGGCAACTGCCAGAGTTCCCCGGGCTGCCGGACAGCGTGCTGGACGTCGTCCCGGTCGACTTCGTGGTGAACGCCGTGCTGGCTGCCGCTGCCACCGAGGCGCGGCGGGACCGCGCCCGGTACTTCCACGTGGTCTCGGGCACCACCAACCCGCTGCCGATCCACCAGATCTACGAGAACATCCGTACGTACTTCACCGCGCACCCGATCCCCGGTGCGGACGGGCCGACCAGCGTCCCGTCCTGGCAGTTCCCCGGCGGGATCCAGTTCGAGGCCGGCCTGAAGCGCAAGGAGCTGGGCGCGAAGGTGGGTGCGGCGGTCGTCTCGCGGCTGCCCTCCACCCCTCGCTCGCTGGAACTCACTGACTCCCTGGAGCGTGCCCGGACGAAGCTGCGGGTGCTGCGCAAGTTCTCCGCGCTGTACCTGGCCTACGTCCAGTGCGAGGTGGTCTTCGACGACGCCGCCACGCGCGCACTCGACCGCGTGGTGTCGTCCGGCCCGGACGACGACGCCGGCTTCGACGTCACGGCGATCGACTGGAGGCACTACCTGCAGGACATCCACCTGCCGTCGATCACCGCGCTCACTCGTGCCTTCTCCTCGCGTGGGCCGCGGAACGAGCGGACGAAGAAGCCGATCACCGAGGGCTCGGACGTGCTGGCGGTCTTCGACATGGAGGGCACCGTCCTGCACGCGAACCTCGTGCAGCAGTACCTGTGGCTGCGCGATGCCGAGCGGGACATGACGGCCGTTCCCCGGGAGGTCACCAAGATCCTGGCGCTGCTGCCGCGCTACCTGGCTGCAGAGCGGCGCGACCGCAGCGAGTTCATCCGCAGCTTCCTGCGACTGCACAAGGGTATGAAGGTGGCCGACGTCGAGCGCCACATTCACGGCAGCGTGGGACGCAAGCTGCGCGCACACCTGCTGACGGACGCCCTGGCGCGGGTGGCAGAACACCGGGCGGCAGGCCACCACACGGTGCTGGTCACGGGCGGGGTCGACCTGCTCGCCGGAGTGGCTGCACCGTACTTCGACACCGTGGTGGCCAGTGGCCTGCACGAGCGGGACGGGGTGCTGACCGGCTTCCTGGCCGCGCCGCCGATCGTGGGCGAGGCGCGCGCGGCGTGGTTGCGGAGCTACGCGGAGGCGCGAGGATTCGACCTCGCGAAGTCGTACGGCTACGGAGACAGCCAGGCGGACACCTCCTGGCTGACGCTGCTGGGCAACCCGGTGGCGGTCAACCCCGACCAGCGCCTGTACAGCTTCGCGCGCAGCAAGCACTGGGAGATCGTGGAGTGGAAGCGGACGGGAATGCCCGACGCAGGAGGTGAGTGATGGCGTTCGACGTCGACCAGTATGCCGAGACCTCTGTGGGGGTCAGCTGGGAGGACCTCGACTTCGAGGTGTTCGACACCTCGCCGCTGGGCGAGGAGACCCTGCGCACCGTCCGCTACATGTGCAATGTCGAGTACCACACGGTGTGCTACCTGCGCGATCTCCTGGTGACGCCGTCGCACAAGGAGCGCGATGTGAACGCGTTCATGACGATGTGGAACCGCGAGGAGTACTGGCACGGCGAGGCCCTGGCCGCGGTGCTGGGACGCCACGGGATCACCGTCGACTACGACGCGCTGAAGGCGGCCCGGGTGAAGCTGGAGTGGCGAGACAAGCTGGCGCCGCTGAAGCAGTCGATCCTGGGCAACATCGTGGGCGAGGACTACATCGCCGTCCACATGAGCTGGGGCGCGGCGAACGAGTGGAGCGCGACGGCGGCGTACCGGCGGCTGGCGACGCTGGAGAAGCATCCGGCGCTGTCGCCGCTGCTGCAGCGGATCGGCCAGCAGGAGACCCGGCACACGGCGTTCTACGCGACGCAGGCGCGCAAGCGGCTGGAGAAGTCGAAGTTGGCGCGGACGCTGACCCGCCTGGCCCTGTCGAAGGCGTGGCAGCCGGTCGGCTCGTCGATCTCGGAACCCGACGACCTCGACCATGTCATGAAACACCTGTTCAACGGCGCGGACGGGCTCGCCGAGATCCGGCGGATCGACGCCAACATCGCCAAGCTCCCCGGCATGGAAGGCCTGACGATCTTCGAGACCGCCCTGCGCCGCCACGACATGGACTGGCCCACCGGTCCCTGAGGAACGGCCCACGCGAGGAACGAGCCTGGGCCCGTCCCGAAGGCGGGCTCGTCCGAGCAGAGCTGCTACGCCACCCCGCCGAACAACTCCGCCAGGATGGGCTGGAGCTTCTGGTTGTAGCGGTCGGCCATCGAGAGCAACCAGCCTTCGTCGTGCCCGCCGCCGGGGATGGTGATGAAACGCGTCTCGGCAATGATCAGGTTGTCGACGCGCTCGTACGCGTGGCTGGTGTCGACGGTGGGGTCGCTGTCCGGGGATCCGAGGTAGTCGACGGGGACGTCGGGACGCACGACGAGCATGCCCTTGCGAAGCCGCTCGACCTCACTCCACACGAGCACCGGACGGGTCTTGGCCGCGTTGACGAACGTCGCCTTCCATTCCGTCGGGTCGAGGAGCTCACCGCGCTGGCGCTGGCCGTTGATGGCGTTGGCGAGCACGACGAGGCCGCCGAAGTGCGGGATGCTCAGCGGGACGTCCTTGATCCACGGCACCGGGACGCCGAACACGTCCTGGATGACGTCGTTCATGTCCACCGGTGTCGCGATCATGATGATCTTGCGCAGGTCGATCACCGGGGACTGCGCCACGACCTGATTCGAGGCGATGTCCTCGGCCGCGATGCCGCCGAAGCTCGCGCCGAGGAAGACGACCGACTTCCGCTGCCCGGACGGGGTGACCGACTCCACGGCGCTCTCCACCGACCGAGCGGACGCCGCGGGGTCGTAGGTGTGGCCGTACCAGTGATACATGACGCAGCCGCCGAGGTCCTCGACGAAGCTCTGGATCATGTTCGCCTGGTACTGGCTGTCGGCCATGCCGGTGCCGCTGAAGGTGATCACGACGAAGCGGGCGTCCCGGCAGCGCTCCACGAGGGAGGCGTCGACCGCAGTGGTCCGGGCCGTCCGCTCGGGGTAGGTCGCCCAGGTGATCGAGTGGTCGACCACGCTGGTGGTCGGCGGATCCGGCGGATCGAGCGCCAGGGAGCGCGCGGTGTCGAGGGCGAGGATGGCCGTCGCGCCGATCAGGACGCCCGCCACCGTGGCCGCGGCGAACCGGATCCGACGGAGCGTCCTGCGCTTCTCCACGGGATCTCGCATCTCGCTCGCACCCCCTCACCCGTCCGGCAAATCCAGACTAGGTCGGACGCAAGGAAGCGATGCGCCGGGACCTGGTCCTGACGGTGGCGCTCCAGCCCGGGTCGGGCCATGATGATCCATTCAGGGCCGACAAGGGTGTACGAGGAGTGCGATGCGGATCGCAGTGGTCGGAAGCTACGGCGTCGGCCTGACGATGCGGGTCGGGCGCGCCCCGGAGGCCGGCGAGACACTCACCGGCGGGGTCTTCTCCTCCGGACACGGCGGCAAGGGTTCGAATCAGGCCGTCGCCGCCGCCCGCCTGGGCGCAGAGGTGTCGCTGCTGACGGCGGTCGGCAGGGACGCCTTCGGGGACGAGGCCCAGGCGTTGTGGCGGGCCGAGGGGGTCTGGTGCGACCGCGTGGTGGCCGTCAACGCCTCGACGATGGTGGGCGTCATCCTGGTCGATGACACGGGTGAGAACCGCATCGCGATCGCGCCCGGCGCCCTCGACGAGCTCTACCCCGCCGACGTGGACGACTTCTCCGACGAGATCGCTGCGGCGGACCTGCTGGTCACCGGCTTCGAGATCCCCGTCGAGGTGGCACGACGGGCCCTGCTGATCGCGCGGCATCATGGCGTACGGACGCTCCTCAACCCCGCACCCGCACCCGCCGAGCCGCTGGACGCCGACCTGTGGCCACTGGTCGACGTGATCACCCCGAACCGGACGGAGGCGATGCGCCTCACCGGCGAGACGGGTCTGTCCTCCGCGGAGGACTGCGCGGTCGCGATCAGGCGGCGGTACGCCGGCGTGACGGTCATCACGCTCGGCGGAGAGGGCTGTCTGGTCGACGAGCCCGGCAAGGACTACCTGCGGGTGCCGCCTGTGCAGCCAAGGCGAGTCGTGGACACCACAGGTGCCGGCGACGCCTTCACCGGCGCGCTGGCCGTCGCGCTCGCCCGGGGCGACGAGTTGAGGGACGCCGTCCGGTTCGCCGCCGCGGCGGGAGCGCACGCCGTCGGAGTCGCCGAGGTGATTCCCAGCCTGCCTCGTCCGGACGACATCACGGCTCTGCTCGGCAGATGACGGCAGACTCTGAGCTCAGAAACCAGGAAGGAAGCCCATGGCACTCGACAAGAGCGTTCTCGACGCCCTCACCCCCGAGAGCATCGCGCCCTACATCCAGCACACCCTGATCGAGACCGGCCTCACCCACGACCGGATCGTCCAGCACGCGGAGGAGGCTGTGACGTACGGCTTCAACGCGGCGATGGTCCCGGGCTCGTGGGTCCCGGAGGTCGTTGAGGTGCTGCGGGGCACGGGGGTCGTCGTCGCGTCCGCGCTCGACTTCCCCTCGTGCGGCGTGATGACCTCGCGCGGCAAGGCGGCCGAGGCCCAGAGTCTGGTCGACCTGGGCGCACAGCAGATAGACATCGGCGTCCAGGTCGGGTGGCTGAAGAGCGGGCTGTACGACCGGTTCCGCGACGACATCGCCGGAGTGGTCGCCGCGGGCGTCCCGGTGAAGGTCATGCTCGAGCTGCCGCTGCTCACCCCGGACGAGCGCGATGCGGCGGTCGAACTCTCCATCGAGGCCGGTGCCGCCTACCTGAAGAACGCGAGTTCGGGCGCCGTCGAGGTGGCCAACCCCACCTCGATCGCCTACCTCGCCGGCAAGGTCAGGGACGGCGTGCAGGTCAAGGCGTCGGGGTCGATCAAGTCCTACGAGCAGGCGGCGTCGCTGCTGAGGGCCGGTGCGGTACTGCTGGGGACGAGCGCGGGCAAGGCGATCGTCGCGGGCGCAGCGTCCGTGGGAGGCGGGTACTAGGCGATTCGCGTCCGCCGTCCCGGTCGCATGCCGCCACCTCGCTGGGGTCAGCGGCTCACGGACGATCTTCGTCTGGCAGCTGCCAGCACCGCCACGAGTACCACCAGGGTGAGGACGCTCGCCAGAATCGTGGTCGTCGCGAGGTCAGGCACGTTCGCCCACAACGCCGGGATCGGGGTGAAGCTGCCCGTCGCGTTCGGCCCATAGAACCAGGCCAGCCACAGAACCGCCAACGTCACCGCGACGGCGAGGACACCCCAGAGCGCGACCCGGCGGCGTCGACGCAGCGCGGAGAACAGTCCGAGCGTCACGACCAGCTGGACGGTGACGGCGCCGATCATCAACACCGGTGCCTCGGCCTGGACGAGGTCGCTGGACAGCACCGGCGCAGGCGTGCCGAGCGTGAGATGGATCAGGTCCTCCTGGAACTGGGTCCACGCATCCGCGTCCGCTCCGCCGCCGACGTCGGTCAGCGCAACCACTCCGAAACCTGTGGTCGGGCAGGCGAGCAGAAAGCTCATGGAGCGGTAGGCGTTGCCTTCGTGTGTGATGCAGCGTGGGAGAGACGATTCGAGCGCCTCCGCGTCCAGCGGATGTTGCTCCCATAACGGGCGGACGTACCAGCCGCTGGCGTAGTCGGCGTAGTCGCCGGCCCTGACGAGCGGTGCCCGTGCGGAGGCGAGGACGGCCGTCGGGAGTCCGGTCTTGACCGACCCGAGGTGTGCTCGCAACAGCGTGGTCAGGTCGTCCGCGGTCGAGGTGAGGAACGAGGACGGCGCGGCGCCGGGGGTCCGCGGAGACAGCGTGGGCGCCGTCACGGCACCGAACCAGGTGTAGTAACCGTCCGGCTGGCCCGCCTCAGGCGGCTCGGCACTCGTGTGGGCGAGCCCCAGGGGCGAGAAGACCAGTTCGGCCATGGCGTCCGCGTACCTCTTGCCCTCGACCCGCTCCACCACCGCGCCCAGCAGGTCGAAGTTGGCGTTCGAGTACTCGAACGTCGAGCCCGGAGAACCCGTGGCGACGGCCGTGGCGAGTTCGCGGACGTTGTCACCGATCGACTCCGAGCGGGCCGGCCACCATCCCCACTGCTGGAGGCCACTGGCCGTCGAGATCCCCGAGGTGTGACTGAGCAGGTCGCGGATCCTGACCGTTGCGGGACCCAGCTCGGGTAGCACCTCGGCGAGTGGCGTGTCGAGGGTCAGCCGTCCCTCACTGACCAGCCGCTGCACGGCCAGGCCGGTGAACTGCTTGCTCGTCGACCCGAGCACGAACGGCGTGTCGCCGGAGACCGGCCCGCCGCTCGCCGCTGTGCCGACAAAGCCTCTGTAGGCAGGAGCCCCGTCCCGCAGTACCACCACCGCGAGGCCGGGCAGGTTCAGGTCAGAGGACTCCCGACGAAGGAACGAGTCGAGTTCGGAGGCGGACGCGCCTGCGGACCATCCGGCCGGCACGGCGGTCCGAGGGGCCAGCCGGACGGCGAGCACGCCGAGTCCCCCGACAACGAGCACCAGCAGTCCGGCGAGGAGAGCGCGCCTCCACGTACCGCGGCGGGACGGTGTGACCGGCGAACTGGGATGGCTCACCACACTGCATGATCGGTCTGAGTCGCTGCAACCGCCAAGCCCTGGTGCATCGCCAGGGCAGAAGTGCCGACGATCCCTGTGGCCAGGTGCGAGCCCGTCGGCCCGCCCGCGTCAGGGAGTCGGCTCGCCGCCCGTGACCGCCAGCGTCTCGCCCACGACGTAGCTGGACTCGGCGGAGGCAAGGAACACATAGGCGGGGGCGAGTTCGGCAGGTTGGCCGGCGCGTCCGAGCGGCGTGGACTGGCCGAAGTGCGTCAGCTTCTCCATCGGCTGGCCGTAGGACGGTTGCAGCGGTGTCCAGATCGGGCCGGGCGCGATGGCGTTGACCCGGATCCCTTTCGGCGCCAGCTGTTGGGCCAGCCCTTTGGTGAAGTTGTTGATCGCCGCTTTGGTGGTCGCGTAGTCGATCAGGGTGGGTGAGGGCTGGTAGGCCTGGATCGACGTGGTGTTGATGATCGTCGAGCCCGGCGGCATGTGCGGCACGGCCGCCCTCGTGATCCAGAACATGGCGTAGACGTTCGTCTTCAGCGTGTGGTCGAACTGCTCGTCGGTGATGTCAGTGATGCTGTCCTGGCTCACCTGCTTGCCGCCGTTGTTGACCAGGAGGTCCAGACCGCCGAACTCCTCGACCGTGCGCTCCACCAGGGAACGGCAGTAGTCGGCGTCCTTGAGGTCCCCCGGCAGCGCGAGTGCCTTGCGTCCGGCGTCTTCTATGAGCGCGACGATGCGTTGGGCGTCCGGCTCCTCCTGCGGCAGGTAGCTGATCGCGACGTCGGCGCCTTCCCGGGCGAACGCGATCGCGATCGCGGCGCCGATGCCGGAGTCGCCGCCGGTGATCAGTGCGCGGCGTCCGGTGAGCCGCCCGCTGCCTCGGTAGCTGTTCTCGCCGTGGTCTGCCTGCGGCTGCAGGTCCCGGTCGAGCCCGGGTTCGGACTGCCGTTGCTCTGGCGGTGCGATCCTCTCGAAACGCGTCACGGGGTCCTGGAAGGTGTACTGGTCGTCGGCCATGGCTGGGGTGATCCTTCCGTCATCGTTGGGATGCCGGTACCCGCTCGCCGCCACCCCAATCCACGTCCGCGACTTGCCCGCGCCGGAGCCGGCTACCGCGTCCGATAGCGGTGATGTTGGCGCCAGCGGCGTTGGCCCGGCGGTGCGCCGACACCTTCGGGTGCGCCGAACTCGGGAAAGCCGCGAGCATCGAGCCGGATCGCCCACTGCGTCCCGGGCGGGGCACCAGGCACGGGCTCGACCATATGGTGGTGCAAGGTGCACTGCAGCACTCCGTTGGCCACCGATGTCTCTCCCCCTGCCCACCAAGGCTTGCGGTGGTGAGCCTCGCAGCCGTCAGGCCCCGCATCGCAGCCGGGGAACGCACAGCCGCCGTCCCGCGCGATCAGCAAGGCCCTGAGATGGCCGGTGAACAGCCGCTTCTCCCTGCCCACGTCCAGCGGAACACTATTTCCGCCCATGATGACGGGCAGGATCTGCGCGTCACAGGCCAACAGCCGCGCCTGCTGCGCGGTGATCTGCTCCCCACTGTTGAGCAAGGTGGCAGCACCGAGCTCGCCGCAGAGGGTGTCGAAGTCGACGTTGACCAAAATCCGTGGACGGTCCGCACCCAACTTGGGCGGCTTCCTGCAGCCGGCGTAGTGCTGGGCCAACATCGCCAGCGCATCGGCGTGAGCCTGGCCCCTGGTGAGCTGCTGCCCGGCCAGGGCCGCGGCCTTGCGGGCCTTCGCACCCAACGCCTTGACCAGTCCGATCACCTGCTGGCCGGGGACGGCAGGGAGCTTGCCGTGGAACACCACCGACCCGTCGTCGGGATCGGAGTGCCAGGTCAGGAACCGGCCACGTTGCTGCGCGGCGTCCATCCGCTCGACGGCCCTGCGGTCGGCATCCTCCACGACCTCAGGGGCGACAACCTCCACCGCCCGGTTCACCAGGCGCGAGAGCCCGTACGGGCCGAACTCGCCACCCAACCCGACGAGGTGAGCTGCCACCTGCCGCCGCTGGTCACCGTCGAGGTCGTCAGGCAGCCGGTCCAGGCCGGCTGTGATCGTGCGGGCCTGCTCCTCCGACAGCCCGCCCTGCTCCAGCGCGGTGGCGACTACCGGCTGGGCGTCGAGCTGGACGGCGAGCCGGACCTCCTGGCGTGCCGTGCGGGCCGAGTGGGTGTTGCGGTCCACCAACCAGGCAGCCGTAGGCAACCCCGCCAGCTTCAGCGTGACCTCACGCCTCTCCGCCTCGGCCAACAACGCCAGCCACCGACCCTGCACCGCGGACAGCTGCCGCTGTGCCGCGGTCAGCTCGTCCAGCAGGGCCCGGTCGGTGAACTGCCACGGCTCTGCCGGTGGGGCCGGTTCGTCGAACCACGGATCGGGCCACAGGTCGGGCCGGCGCGCGAGTTGCTCCAACAGGTCCACATGGCCGTTCGGGCACGGGTCGACCAGCACTGTGCTGCCGGTACTCCTCGTGCCCTCGTCCATGAACACCACGCTAGACGGCCCCTCTGACACTTCTTCGGCGGTACCCGCCAGCCCGGGGATAGGCTGGCGTCCCCCCTTCCCAGGGCATGGATGAGGAGTTGGTCATGGCGCGCGCGGCGGTGGCGGACACCGCGATCGGCCCGATGGTGATCCTGGCTGCTGAGCAGCACCTTCCCGCCTCCGAGCGGGTGGTGGACGACAGGCTGGCCAGATCCTTCCTGACGCCATCGATGCGCATCGCGGACGCCCTCATGGGTTGGCCCCCTGCCCAGCGCTGGATGATCAGGCTGTCGGACGCCGACGCGGTCGGGCTGTGGGGCAACCTGCTCTGCCGCAAGGCGTATGCCCGGGCAGAGGCCCGCCGGGCGATCGTGGACGGCATCGGGCAGGTCGTTGTGTTCGGCGCCGGCATCGACACCCTCGCCTGCCTCGTTCCCTCGCCGGCCGGCGTCCCGTCCTGGGAGGTCGACCTGCCCGAGAACATCGAGCTCAAACGAAAGACCGTGACCCGCGCGCTGGGTGCTGTCCCCGCCCACGTCCGTCTCGTGCCCACGAACTTCGAGGGGGACGGCCTCGCCGACAGCCTCGCGCAGGCCGGGCTGCGGCTCGACCAGCCGGCCCTTTTCGTGATGGAGGCGGTCAGCCAGTACCTCACGGAGGAGGCCATGAACAGCCTGCTCGGCTACCTTGCCGGGGCCGCAGCGGGCAGCCGGTTCTGCTTCACCTACGTCCAGAAGGACTTCTTCGACGGCACCCGCGACTTCAGCGCCGCCTCGCTGCGCCAGCGGTTCGTCATCAAACAGCCGCTGTGGAGCTACGCCCTCGACCCCTCACAGGTCGAACCGCTGCTGGCACGGTACGGCTGGGCGGTGCGTGAAGATCTCGGCGTGGACGACTACCACCGCCGGTTCGTGGTCCCCACCGGACGCAACCTCACGGTGAGCGACGTCGAGCACTTCGTCGGCGCAGACAAGTCGGCCGCCACCCGGTAACCCGGCCACGCGGATAGTGCCGTGCTCGGCAGTCCCGATCGCCTGAGTGATGACGCCCGGACGCGCCAACTGGACGTGCAGGCGCTGGTGGTTACGGCCCATTCGCTGGCAGGCTGACGGTATGGAACACGTGCTGGGAATCGGGGGCTACTTCCTGCGAGCCGCGGACCCGGACGGGCTTCGCTCCTGGTATCGCGAGTGCCTCGGACTGCTGACCGATGAGAACGGCGAATGGAGCCAGGAGGCCGGTCCCACCGTGTTCGCGACGTTCGAGTCAGGGACCGACTACTTCGGGGCGAGCGCCCAGCAGACCATGCTCAACTTCCGCGTGCGCGACCTGGACGCGATGCTCGACCAACTCCGCACCCACGGCGCGGACGTGAGCGAGGACGTCCAGGAGATGGACGGGGTGGGCCGGTTCAGCTGGGTCACCGATCCCGAGGGCAACCGGATCGAGCTCTGGCAGCCGTCGTGACCGGGACAGGTCTCCTGGACGCTGCGAAGGCCCCCGCCGACCAGGTGCTCGCCGAACTCGGCAGCTCCCCTGCCGGATTGACGGGTGAAGAAGCCGGACGCAGGCTGCAGCGCGAAGGAGCGAACGCCGTCCGCACTCACCGGGTCACCGCCCTCCAGGTGCTGTGGCGGCAGCTGAACAGTCCGCTGCTGCTCCTGCTCGCCGCGACCGCGGCGGTCTCCTTCGTCCTCGGCGACCAGACCGACGCCACCGTGATCGGCGCCATCCTGGTGCTGAGCGTCGGCCTGGGCTTCGCCAACGAGTACCGTGCCGAGCGCACCGCGGCGTCCCTGCACGACCGCATCCGGCACACGGCAGTGGTGACCCGCGGCGGCTCGCCCACCGAAGTGGACGTCACCAGCCTGGTGCGTGGCGACGTCGTGCGCCTCCAGATGGGCCAGGTGGTGCCGGCCGACGTCCGGCTGCTCACCGTGCAGGGCCTGGAGTGCGACGAGTCGATGATCACGGGCGAGTCGGTGTCCGTGGCCAAGAGTGTCGAGCCGGCCGCCTCGGCGGGCAGTGTCTCCGACCTGCCCGACTGCGCGCTGATGGGAACCGTGGTGACCGCCGGCTCGGCCGAGGCGGTCGTCGTGGCGACCGGCGCGAACGCCGAGTTCGGCCGGATCGCCCACGACCTCGGCGAACACCAGCCCGACACCAGCTTCCAGGTCGGGCTGCGCCGATTCTCGCTGCTGCTGATGCGCGTCGCGCTCGTCCTGAGCGTCCTGATCCTGGCCACGAACCTGCTGCTGGGCCGGACACCGCTGGACGCCGCCCTGTTCGCCCTCGCGATCGCGGTCGGGATCACGCCGCAGCTGCTGCCCGCTGTCGTGAGTACCAGCCTCGCCACCGGTTCGAGGGCGCTGGCGCAGGTCAAAGTGCTGGTGAAGCGCGTCGTGTGCATCGAGGACCTGGGGGACGTCGACGTGCTCGTCACCGACAAGACCGGCACGCTCACCGAGGGGCACATCAGCTACCAGGCGGCGCTCGGCACCGATGGGAACGAAAACCCCGACGTGCGCCGGCTGGCGATGCTGGCCAGCAGCGTCGAGGTGGGCGCGGACGGGACGGTGGCCGGCGGGAATGACCTCGACCACGCGCTGGCCAGCGCGCCCGGGGCAGACCTCTCGGTGCTGAGCGAGCACCGGGTCGCCGAGTTGCCTTTCGATCACGTCCGGCAGCTGTCGAGCGTGGTCACCGAGGCCGACGGAGCGCGCACGCTGGTCGTCAAGGGGGCGCCGGAGGCGGTGCTGCAGCGCTGCGCGAGCGTGGACGACGCGTCCCGCCACGTGCTGGATGGGCTGTTCGCCGACGGTCAGCGCGTGGTCGCGGTGGCGACGCGGGACGCGTCCGGCCTCTCCGCCATCACTCCGGCCGACGAAACGGGGCTGAGCCTGGTCGGCTTCGTCACGTTCGCCGATCGGCCCAAACCGGACGCTGCCGCGGCGCTGGCCAGGCTGGCCGCGCTCGGGATCCGTGTGTTGGTGGCGACGGGCGACAACCCGGTGGTCGCGGAGACCGTCTGCCGCGGGCTGGGAATGGATCCCGGCGGCACGCTCACCGGCGTCCAGATCGACGCGATGGACGACGAAGCGCTCGGCCATGCCGCGCAGACGGCCACGGTGTTCGCGCGCGTGACGCCCGAACAGAAGAGCAGGCTGATCAAGCTGCTGCGGCAACAGGGGCACGCGGTGGCCTTCCTCGGCGACGGGGTGAACGACGCGCTCGCCCTGCACGCGGCCGACGTGGGGATCTCGGTGGACACCGGCGCCGACGTGGCCAAGGACGCCGCAGACGTGATCCTGCTCGACAAGAACCTGGACGTGCTCGCGGACGGCATCCATGGCGGTCGGCGGATCTTCGCCAACACGATCAAGTACGTGATGATGGGCACGTCCTCGAACTTCGGGAACATGTTCTCCGCGGCGGGAGCGTCCGCGCTGCTCAGCTTCCTGCCGATGCTGCCCAGCCAGATCCTGCTGAACAACCTGCTCTACGACGCCAGCCAGTTGACGATCCCCAGCGACCGGGTGGACGAGGAGCAACTGCGCCGGCCGTCGCACTGGGACGTGGCGTTCATCCGCCGGTTCATGCTGACGTTCGGCCCCCTGTCCTCGATCTTCGACTTCCTCACGTTCGCGGTGATGCTCGGCGTCCTGCACGCAGGGCCGGTCGAGTTCCGCACGGGCTGGTTCGTGGAATCGCTGGCGACCCAGACGCTGATCGTGTTCTCGATCCGCACCCACCAGGTGCCGTTCTGGCGCAGCCGGCCCAGCACTCCCCTGCTTGCCAGCGTGCTCGCCGTGATGGCGATCGGCATCGTGCTGCCGCTCACTCCGCTGGCCGGGACGCTCGGGTTCACTCCCCTGCCGTGGATCTACTTCGTCGCGTTGGTGCTGCTGGTGGTCGCCTACCTCGTCCTGATCGAAGTCGCGAAAGGCTGGTTCTACGGCACGGTCACCGTCCCCGCTTCCAGCCTCGCCCGCAGCCACGATCATCGGGTGCACCGCCGGGCCAGCCGCTTCTCCGTCCCCCACCTGGGGTGAGCCCCCACGCTGCTCTCCGCATCGGGATCACCGGCTTCGGCGCAACCGCTTCCGCCCACTCCTCACACGATCTCGGTGGTGGCCCCCACGGCTTCATAGGTGGCCTTGGCGCGGGCGTCGCGAGTGGCCAGCGGCATTCCGTCCCCAGCCGCTGCGAGACCGATGATGCCGTCGTACACCGCACCACCAGCGACACCGAGGTCGGCGAGGACGTGGTGCAGGGACGCCGCTGTCGAATCAGGCAGCAGGACCGACTCGCCGAAGCTGGCGTCGATGAGACGCACGGCATCAGCCGGCTCGACCCGGAGATCGCCGGGGAGGCGGGTCAGAACCGAGTAGGTCTCCGCGAGCGCGTGCCCCGCCAGGACGAGGGCCTTGTTCCGGGCCCAGGCCGAGACCTGTGCGTGTGCTTCGTGGGTTGCCACCAGCAGCGGGACGGCGACGCTGGTATCGACCGCAACCGTCGGATCGGTCATCGGCGGCTCGGGTCGATGAGGCCGAACAGGGTCTCGTCGTCCAGCCTGGTCTCTCCGGTGGCAACCAGCCGACCGTCGGCGTCGCGTGTGATCCGCGCGGTTCTTCCGCCCGGGGTGACCCGAAGCCCGTCCCCGTAGGCCGAAATGTCGACGACACTGCCCGGAGTCAGCCCGAGCGCCGAACGCAGGGCCTTGGGCACGAGGATCCGGCCGGTGGGGTCGATGACTGCCTTCATGGGAAAATGCTACCAGTCGTCTCCCAGTCACGGCCCTCGAACACGGCCGCCGAAGCGCTCAGTCGGCGAGCGCGGCCAGGAAGGTCGCACTCGGCGCGAAGAACGTCGTGCCCGTCCGCGGCGTCGAGAAGTCGAGGATGCGATCGTGCTTGCCCGGCGGATCGCCGATGAACATGCGCTGGAGCATTTTCTCGATGACCCACAGGTGGCGGGAGTACCCGATGAAGTAGGTGCCGAACTCGCCTCGGCCCGGCCGCCCGAAGGGCATGTTGTCGCGCACGATGTCGTGCTCGCCCGCGTCGTCGGTGACCGTGTTGAGCGTCTTGTGCGACTTCTGCCCGAGCCCTTCCGCATCGGGCAGTTCGACGTTGTCGAACTTGCGGCGTCCGATGACGGCTTCCTGCTGCTCCACCGTCAGCGCTTCCCACGCGTCCAGTTGGTGGGTGTAGCGCTGCACGACCACGTAGCTGCCGCCTGCGAAGTCGGGGTCCTCGGCTCCCACCAGCGTCGCCGCGGGAAGGTCGGGCCCGACGGGGTTGGCCGTGCCGTCCACGAAGCCCAGCAGATCGCGCGCGTCGAAGTAGCGGAAGCCGAAGGTCTCGTCGACCACCGTCACCGCGTCCCCGAGCTCGGCGAGCAGGAGCTTCTCGAACTCGAAGCACAGGTCGGTGAAGTCGGCGCGGATGTGGAAGAGGAGGTCTCCCGGCGTCGCAGGTGCGGTGTGCTTGTCGCCACGGACGGGGACGAACGGATGCAGCTCGGCTGGCGCCGCGCGGCCGGTCACTCGCTCGAAGACGGCCTGCCCGATCGCAACGGTGCACGTCAGCGACGCGTGCATGTCACGGAACGCGACGGTCTTCACGAGGTCGTCCAGCCCGCCGAGAGTGTCCCGGACGGTCGCGGCGGCCGCGTGCCCGTCGTCCACCGTGATGACGAGAAAGACCGCGGCGCGCGTGAGCGGGGCGTCGATGCGCTGCGGCTCGGCGGGAATCGGTGCCGGTGAGTCAGTGCTCGTCATGCGCCGACGATAGCCCCCCGCACAGGGGTGGGCGAGCCACGGTTCACAGTGGCCGCGTCGAGGTCAGAGCGCCAGCGCATTGCGTTTTGCATTGCGCAACGTAATCTTGACTGCATGACACAGATCGTCATTCGGGCGGACGAGGAAACCGCACTGGCACTTGCGCACCTCGTCGAACTGACCGGCCGGAAGCGCTCGGAGGTGGTGCGTGATGCGATCCGGGCCGCCGAGCGGGAAGCGGTCCTGGCCAGGGTGCGAGAGCAGGCCCGACAAGTCCGGGACGATCCCGCGGACCGCACCGAGATGCTGGGGCTGGCCGAGGAGATGGAGTCAATGCGTGCGTGGTGACATCTATCGGCTGCGCACGAGTCGCACCACTCAAGGGCACGAACAACACGGCCCTCGCTACGCCGTGGTAGTCCAGTCCGATCATCTGCTGTTGTCGACGGTCCTGGTCGCACCGACATCGACCAGCGCGCTCCCCACCGACTTCCGTCCGCGCGTGATCATGGACGGCACCACGACCTACGTGCTGGTCGAACAGACTGCGGCGGTGAACGCAGAGACGCGACTGGGCGAGTTCGCCGGCCGACTCAACTCGACCGAACTGGCTGACCTCGACCGCGCGCTGGCCCTGGTCCTCGGTCTCTACTGAGTGTGGTGAGGGTGCGTTCTGGCGCGCCCGGTCCAGAGCTCGAGCAGCCGACTGCTAGAAGGTCACGGTGACCGTCAACTCCTCCGCGCCCCGCACGACCGCCAGGACGAGTTGGTCGCCCTCCCCCAGACCGGCGAGGACGCCGTACAGGTCTTCTGGCAGGCGCAGCGCCTGGTCGCCGGCACGCACGAGCAGGTCGCCGGACTTGATGGAGGCTCTGGCCGCCGGGCTGCCGTCCGCGACCTCGCGCACGAGCAGGCCGTCCTGCTCGCTCAGGCCGACCGCCGCACGGAGCCGTGCCGCCACGTGCGTAGGGGCGAGGGCGACGCCGAGCCGGACGGGCTCGTAATTGCGTCCGCCGGCCATGGCCTCCACGGACTGGCGCAGCGCGGCGTCGACCGTCCGGGCCAGGTAGAACCCGTAGTCGAGGCGATGGGTGTTGATGGCAACGACCCGTCCGGCGCGGTCGAGCACCGGCGCCCCGGACGACCCGGGCGCGCAGGGCGCGGCGTGCTCGATGGCGCCCCTGATCGGACGACCGCGAGGACCGGTGAAGCCCGCTTCGGTGGCGGTGACCTGTCCCCAGGTGACCCGGGGACGGTGGCGTCCGGCGGTGACGGCGAGGACGACATCGCCGACGCCCGGCGGCTCGTCCGCCCAGGGCAGGGCCGCGATGTCGGCCGTGTCGACCTCGAGCACGACGAGATCTCCATCGACGTCGGCGCCCACGACCGAGCCCTGCTCGGTACGACCGTCGGAGAAACGCACCTGGGTCGTGCGGTCGCGGAGATTGTGGGCGTTGGTGAGCACCCGGTCCGGCGCGACGACGAAGCCGGTGCCGCGTCCCCGCGTGCCGATCGTCACCACTCCCGGACGGACGGCCTCGCTCGCACTGCGAACCAGATCGGTCAGTTCATCGATCAGTGACATCACATGCCTCCTACTTACTATCGAATCGCTAGTGACGATAGACTCCGAGCGTGGCTGATGGCAATACCCCTACTTCCGCCCGTGCCGCGGGGCTTGACGCCGCGGCGCGCATGGTCGGCGACCGCTGGAGCCTGCGTCTGATCGGGGCGCTGCTGGAGGGTGACCGCACGTTCGGCGAGCTCACCGGCGAAGTGCCGGGCATCGCGCCGACGATCCTGACCGCACGCCTGCGTTCCCTCCAGGGCATGGGGCTGCTGACCGCGTCCCCGTACGAACTGCGGCCGGTGCGGATGCGGTACGCGCTGACCTCCCCGGGACGGCGCCTGGCAACGGCCATCGCCACCCTCGCGGAGTGGGGAGCCGCGCGCGAGGGGTCTCCTCAGGTCGTGCACGCCAGATGCGGAACCCCACTCGTGACGCGTCCGTGGTGCCCCACCTGCGAGGAGCCCGTGGACGCCGATGGCCGGGAGAGCGACGAGCTGCTGTGGTGCTGAACGGCTGCCGCCGGGGTCAGCAGGCGGCTGAGTCGAGAGGAAATCGCTGCGGCGCGTGCACCTCGTCGAACTCACCGGCCGGACGCGCTCGGAAGCGGCGTCCGAACATCCTGGCGGCGTCCACGCCGAAGTCGAACGGGTCGAACTCGCGCTCCACTCGCTGGAGCAGGTCGATGCGCGCAGCTCGCTCCCGCGCAGAGGCCACATCGTTGCCAGTGACCAGGTGCACCCCCGCCGCAAGTTCAGCAAGCGACACCACGCTGATCGCCAGTTCGTCGGGAAGTGCCTCCGGTGGGATGTGCCGACGCAGGATCAGCACATTCGTGTCGACCAGCCCGCGAGTGAGGTCAGCGGGCATACGGATCGTCGACCGTTCCCCGGAAGGGCTCGTCCTGGTCGCTGCGGAAGCGCTCCAGGCTCACGGTGGCCGCGACCGCAGAAGAGGAGACGAAGTCGGCCCGAGCGACGAATCGCTCCCTCCGACGTAGCAGGATCAACTGGCCGATACCACGACCGTCCCTGGTGACGAGGAACGTGTCGCCGCGCTCGACCGCGTCCATGATCTCCTTCGAGTGCAGCCGTAGGTCGCGCTGGCAGATCCGCGTTTCCTCGGGCATAGCACATGGTGGCACCTTGTGGCACCGGGAGAGGAAAGCGCCAGCTCACTCACGCGTACGCCCATGCGCAACAAGGCTATGCGGACCCTTGTCGCCGCCGGGTCGGGTGTGGCGACCCCGGGCCGGCTGCCGGCCGCGTCACACGATGCCTCGGCGGCGGATGTCGTCCTCCGCGCGAGCGGCCCGCGGCCCCTCCTCCCACTCGGGCTCCGGTGGCATGCCCACCTCGGTCGTCCCGATCAGGCCCGACTCGTCCACACCAACGCCCTCCGCGGGCTCCCAGCCCGCGTCGCCTACCTTGCCCGAATCACCACAGGACGACGCCGCGTCCTCGATACCCGGTACCTGCGTCGTCGCACCCTCGTTGATCGAACCCCGCCACTCACCCGACGCCCGCGGATGCGACTCCACGAACTCCTTGAACCGACCCAGGTCACCCTCGGCCTGCCGCTCCACGATCCCCAGCCGATCCCCCACGCCCTCGACGAACCCTTCCGGCTCGTACTCCAGCGCCAGGTGCACCTCGGTCTGCTCCGGACCGAGCTGGTCGAACGTCACCTCACCGGCGTTCGTCGCACCCTCCACCGCCGCCCACGCCACCTTCCGATCGGGCACCTGCTCCAGGATCTTCGCGATCCACTGCCGCCGCACGCCGGCGATCTCCGCCACCCACTCCAGCCGGTCATCAGCCAGCTGGGTCACCTGCTCCACCCCGCCCATGAAGCGCGGAAACTCCTCGAACTGCGTCCACTGGTTGTAGGCGGTCCTCAGCGGCACCTTCACCACGACTGACTTCTCCACCTTCGTGGTCATCGTCCACCTCCATGTTGTTGCGGGGACGGGCTTGCCGCCCGTCCGCGCCGCCTCCGACGACGGCGCGTCCGGTACCTGTACCCACTGCTGGCCTGTCCGGCTCGCCAGCGGGATTGGCGATCGAGGAGGCTCGACGAGCGGTGTTGGGGTGTCGGCGGTGTCGGCGGATCGGGGCTAGCTCGATGCCTCGCCCCACGCCTTGGTGAGCACGTCGGTGATCTCGGCGAGCGTCTCCCGGGATCGCGCGATCTGGTCCGGCCCCCACGTCGCGTCGGGGTCGGGTTCGAGGTAGGAGAGCACGAGGCTGGTGAGCGCGAAGGCGGGGACCGTCCACGCCAGCTCTCCGGCGCCGAAAGCCGGCAGGACAAAGGTGTCGGTCAGGAGGTGCGGCTGCGTGCCGATCTTGACGACGAAGCCCGTCATCAGCGCGCCGGCGGCATGCGACAGCAGAGAGAGCCCCGTCGGCTCGTCCAGAGGCGGACGCAGTCGGTAGCCCAGCAGGCGCGGAAGGCGGGCATAGACAGAGATCCGGTGATCGGTGAAGCGCTGGTCGGCCTGGGCGAGTGCCGAGGTCACCTCGGTCTTGAGGACGCCGTCCGGCAGCCCGCGACTGGTGGCGCTGAGCGCGAGGTAGGTGGACCACTGGGGCGAGCTGACGATCCGCTCGAGGTCGGCCTGGATGCTGATCCGCAGGCCGTCGACGACCACGTGGCGTCGGGCCGCGGCATCGGTGGCGAAGTCGGGATGCTGGTCGAGCAGCGCCTGGATGCGGCCCACTTCTTGTTCGGAGTCGACGTCGAGGGTGGTGGCGCGCACGGACGCAACGATGACGTCCGCGAGGAACTGCTGCTTGCTCGGCCAGATCCGGTAGGCCGTGGCGCGGGACACCCCGGACGCCGCGATCACCTTCTCCAGCGAGAGATGATCCAGGCCAACGGTCAGGCCGTGGGCCGTGATCTCCGACAGGGCGGTGGCGATGATCTGATCGCGAGGGCTGGGTTGACGCACGGCCTCCATGCGACATAGTGTCGCATATGCGACACTATGTCTCACACAAGGAGGTCGCATGCCGGAACACGTTGTGATCGCCCACGTCGCCATCATGGTGGCGCCCATCGCCGCGGTGCTCGCGGTGGTGTACGCCGCAGCCCCCTCGACGAGGCGGGCACTGCGCTGGCCCTTGATCGTGGCATGCCTGCTCGCTGCCGTCCTCCTCATCGTGGCCGGCACGGCCGGACACGCGCTGTTGGACGAAGTGAGGGCGACAGGCTCGCCTGCCGTGTACGAGGCCGCCTACCGACACGCCAAGAACAGCGATGCCGTGACGACCGTCGCCGTCCTCGCCGCGGTGGTCGCGCCCCTGGCAGGCTGGCGCTTCCTCAAGCCGGGCGCCCCCAGCAGTCGGCTCGCCGTCGCGTCGGCCGTCATCCTGGGTCTCCTCGGCGTTGCGCTCGCAGTGACGACTGCGACCACCGTCGTCGACGCGCTCCAGGCAGTGTGGGGAGCGGCCAAGTGAGCACGGCAAACCAGACCAGGGCGCTCGTCGTGGTCGAGTCCTACTGGGGCAACACGGCCGCCGTCGCCAACACGGCGGCGGACGGGCTCCGCAACGCGGCCGTCGAGACGACAGTCGTCGCGGCTGCCGACGCTCCCCCCGCGATCGGAGCCGAGACCACCCTCCTGCTGATCGGCGCCCCCACGCACAACATGTCGCTCCCGAACCCGGCCAGCCGCCGGATCGCCGCCAGTCGCGGCGTGGAGGCCGGTCGAAGCGGAGTCCTGGAGTGGCTCGGCGAGCTCCGCCTCGAAGGCGACCCGGCGATCTACGCCTTCGACACCCACACCTCGAGATTCTCCGGTTCAGCCGCCCGCACGATCGTCAAGCTGCTGGGTCGACGCCGCATCAGCGCAGAGGTCGGCGAACGCTTCGTCGTCGCGGGAGAACCACCCGCGCTGGCGAGCGGTGAGCTCCAGCGGGCGGCGAACTGGGCCGACCAGCTCTCCCGCCTCCCGCGACATCGCGAGTGAGGGTGTCGCGATCCGGCCAGAGGACGCGTCACGATGTCACCACCTGTCGCACATGACGGGTTCCGTGGCCGGATCGCGTCAGGTTCTGCCGCGCCGGACTACTGTGCGGCCGCGACCACGCGGAGCACGTCCTCGCCGTACTGCTCGAGCTTCTTGCTGCCCACTCCGCTGACACCGAACAAATCGTCGAGGGAACCCGGGCGGGTCTGTGCGATCGCAACAAGAGTGGCGTCCGGGAACACCACGTAGGCAGGGACGGACGCCGCCCGCGCCGTCTCCGCGCGCCACGCGCGAAGCTGCTCGAACAGCTGCCGGTCGCCTTCCCCCAGAGCGCTTGCGGCTGCGGACCGGGAGACCGGCTTCCCGTCCGATCCGCTGCGTTTGCGCTTCGAGGACGACACCACAGCCTGCTGGCGCAACAGGATCTGCTGCTCGCCGCGCAACACCGTCCACGACGAGTCGGTCAGCCCCAGCGTCCCGTACTTGTCGGAGACCGCGAGAATCCCGCTCGCCAGCAACTGCCGGACCACTCCACGCCACTGGACGTCGGTGAGTTCCGTACCGATCCCGAAGGTGCTGAGCTCGTCGTGGCGCCACTGTTCGACCCGCTCGGTGCGCTTGCCGACCAGGATGTCGATCAGGTGGCCGGCCCCGAACCGCTGGTTCCGCTCCCGCTGCAGCCGGACGATCGTCGACAGCAGCTTCTGCGCGGGAATGGTCCCGTCCCAGGCCTCGGGCGGGTTGAGACAGGTGTCGCAGTTGCCGCAGGGCCCGCTCTCCTCACCGAAGTGCTCCAGAATCACCTGCCGCCGGCAGCGCAGCGTCTCGCACAACCCGAGCATCGAGTCCAGGTGGCGCGTCAGTAGTCGTTTGTGCGCGTCGTCGCCGTCCGAGGAGTCGATCAGCTGGCGCTGCTGCACCACGTCCGCGAGCCCGTACGCCATCCACGCCGTCGCCGGCAGCCCGTCCCGTCCGGCGCGGCCGGTCTCCTGGTAGTAGCCCTCGATGCTCTTGGGCAGGTCGAGGTGCGCGACGAACCGGACGTCCGGCTTGTCGATGCCCATGCCGAACGCGATCGTGGCCACCATCACCACCCCGTCCTCGCGCAGGAACCGGTTCTGGTTGGCCGATCGCACCGACGCCGGCAGCCCGGCGTGGTACGGCAGCGCCGTGATGCCCTCGGCGCAGAGTGCCTCGGCCGTCTTCTCCACCGAGTTCCGCGACAGGCAGTAGACGATGCCCGCGTCTCCCGCGTGCTCGCCGCGGATCAGCTGCAGCAACTGCTTCAGGGGCTGCTGCTTGGGCTCGATCCGATACCGGATGTTCGGACGGTCGAAGCTCGACACGAACACCTTCGCCTGCGCCAACGCCAGCCGGTCCACGACCTCGCGGCGGGTCGCGGGTGTCGCCGTGGCGGTCAGCGCGATCCGTGGGACGTCCGGCCAGCGGTCGTGCAGGATCGACAGCCGCAGGTAGTCAGGACGGAAATCGTGGCCCCACTGCGACACACAGTGGGCCTCGTCGATCGCGAACAGCGAGATCTGCAGGCGGTCGAGGAACTCCTGCGTCCACTCCATGCCGAGCCGTTCCGGGGCCAGGTAGAGCAGGTCCAGTTCCCCGGCGAGCGCAGCGCGCTCCGTGGCCTGTCGCTCCTGCGCAGTGATACTCGAGTTCACGAATCCGGCGCGGACGCCCAGCGTCTCCAGTGCGGTGACCTGGTCGTGCATCAGTGCGATGAGCGGAGAGATGACCACCCCCACTCCCGGGCGCAGCATCGCAGGGATCTGGTAGCACAGGGACTTCCCGCCACCGGTGGGCATCAGCACCAGGGCGTCGCCGTTGCCCAGGAGATGGTCGATGATCTGCGCCTGGTCGCCCCGGAACTCGTCGTAGCCGAAGGTGGTGCGCAGCACCTCGACGGCGCGGGTGGGGGCGGACACGGACGTCATGGTAGACGGCCCCGAGGACACAGCTGCCCTCCCGGATCGAGCGAGGTCTCGACAGGCTCGACCAACGGGGTCGGTGGAACCTCGGCTCAGGCCGCCCGCCGCGAGCCGCCACGGCGACGTCCCTGCCGGGAGAAGGCGACCGCTCCTCCGCTCGGCGCTGCCGGGCGCGCCGAGCGCGGGCCGCCCTGCTTCGTCCGCGGCCTGGTCGGCTGAGTGGACCCGCTGGTCTTCGCCCGGCCCTGCCCACGACGGCCGCCTGTCGGCAGCGGGATCGGCGCGGGCGCACCCCGTCGGGCCGCCGCGGCAGGCGCGTCCTCAAGCGGGACGGTGGCTGCGCTCGGGCCGGCGAGATCACGCAGCGCCGTGTCGCCGGAACGCACCGGGGTCGGCGCGACGGAGATCTTCGCCGCACGAGCGAGCGCATGGAAGTCCTTGCGCTGTTCCGGCAGCACGAGGGTCACCACGTCGCCGGCGTGACCGGCGCGAGCAGTGCGTCCAGAGCGGTGCAGATAGGCCTTGTGCTCGGCCGGCGGATCGACGTGGACGACCAGCTCGACACCGTCCACATGGATGCCGCGCGCCGCGATATCGGTGGCCACCATCACCCGCACCTGGCCGTCGGCGAACGCCTTCAGGCCGCGCTCGCGCGCATTCTGCGAGAGGTTGCCGTGCAACTCGACCGCAGGGATCCCGCCCTCGGTGAGCTCCCGCGCCAGCTTGCGAGCCTGGTGCTTGGTCCGTGTGAACAGCAGCCGCCGGCCCGTCCCGGCAGCCAGTTCGCGGACGACCTGCCGCTTCTGGGCCGCGTCGGGCACCAACAGCACGTGGTGGGTCATCGCCACCACCGTTGAGGACGCCGCGTCCACACTGTGCACGAGTGGACGGTCCAGGAACCGCTTCACCAGCTTGTCCACCGCCGCATCCAGGGTGGCCGAGAACAGCATCCGCTGCCCACCGGACGGGGTGGCGGCCAGGATGCGCGTCACACCGGGCAGGAAGCCGAGGTCGGCCATGTGGTCGGCCTCGTCCAGCACGGTCACCGCGACATCGTCGAGCCGCAGGTGACCCTGGCCGACCAGATCCTCCAGGCGCCCCGGCGTGGCCACGACGATGTCGACGCCCTGGCGCAGCCGGCGCACCTGCCCGGTCTGGCTCACCCCGCCGAAGATGGTCATCACGCTGAGCCTTGCAGCGGCTGCCAGCGGTTCGACCGTCGCCAGGATCTGATTGGCCAGCTCCCTGGTCGGGGCCAGCACCAGACCGCGGGGTGCGCCGGGACGACTCCGCCGGGCGATCCCGGCGCCCGAGGGCACGAGACCGGCCAGGCGGGCGACGAGCGGCAGGGAGAACGCGAGCGTCTTGCCCGAACCGGTGCGGCCGCGGCCCAGCACGTCGCGGCCGGCGAGGGTGTCGGGAAGCGTGGCGGACTGGATGGGGAACGAAGTGCTGATGCCCTGCTGGAAGAGCGGGTCGATCAGTGCGGTGGGGACGCCGAGGGACGCGAAGGACATCCGGGCAGAATCGGAAGAGGACAAGGGAGAACTGCTTTCAGCGATAGGTGGTCACCACGGTCCAAGTCGGCTCGCGCTCTGGATGGGCTGGCCATCGGCGCGGTGCACGAATGTGGTGCGATGTCAGGACGCGACAGCCGCGTCCTGCCGTCCAGTGTCTCACAGGTGGCCGCGGAGCCCCGAATCGGAGCAGACGAGGTCGGCGTGCTAGCGTTGCCGCACCCGGGTGCCCACTGTCCATCGCGCATCCGCCCAGATCCCCGCGCCGGCGTCTCCGGCTCGGTCAGCAGGACCGCACGGAGCGGTCCGAGAAACACGAAGGAAGATCGACATGGCCACTGGCACTGTCAAATGGTTCAACTCCGACAAGGGCTTCGGCTTCATCGCCCCGTCGGACGGCTCGGCGGACGTCTTCGCCCACTTCTCCGCGATCGTCGGCAGCGGCCGTCGCGACCTCTACGAGGGCCAGCAGGTCGAGTTCGACACCGAGCGTGGCCAGAAGGGCCTCCAGGCCGCCAACATCCGCGCACTCTGACCCGCAGCCACAGCGGCGCCGCCCCAGTTCGGGGCGGCGCCGTTCTGCTGTGTGGGACTCGCTGCCCCCACCGGCTGTCGCTCCCCACAACCGGCTCGTCGAGCCTGTCGAGACGTACTCAGTCGGTGGCCCCCCGCTGCGCCCCACCGCGGCCACGCTTGGTCTTCCGACGCCAGCGCGGACGCGGAAGCATCGCGAAGGCACGTTTGGGCGACCAGGAATACGACGAAGGGAGCCGCCACTCCAGCCGGCGGGCCAGCAGAGTGACCAGCATGCCGATCACGATCGCGACCAGCGTCGCGGCCGGACCGCCGGTCAGCGGCTGGAGCACGACCAGGATGGCGGAGGCCAGGATCGCCGACGTGGCGTAGAGCGTGTTGCCACCGAACACCGACGGGGTCTTGCGCAACACGATGTCCCTGAGCATGCCGCCGCCGACCGCGGTGATCGTGCCCATCATCACAGCCGGCAGCCAGCCCAGTCCTGAGGCGAGTGCCTTGGACGCACCTGCCGCCGACCAGCAGCCCAGCGCCAGCGCGTCCAGATAGGGGAAGCTGAGGTCCCACAGCCGCTTGCTCACTGGCACGAAGAACGCCACGGCAGTGCCCGCGATCGCCACGAGCAGATAGGAGGGATCGGTCAGGGCCAGCGGCGGGCCGACCTGGAGGAGCACGTCCCGGATCATCCCGCCGCCCAGGCCGGACATGATCGCCAGGGTGAGGAAGCCAACCGGATCGAACCGCTTCGCACGCGCGATCAGCCCACCGAGGATCGCGTTCGCCAGCACCCCGGTCAGGTCGACCACGCGAATGAACAGCTCGATCGGCTCAGGAGTCATGGTGGCCCCAGCGTGCCTGATCGCGGGGCCAACGACCAATCGCTACCTCGCGGTCCCAGGATCGCCAGGGACGGACGGCGTCGGGGCAGATGCGGTCGGCGCGGCGGACGTCGTCGCCCCAGGAGTTGCCGCGGCGGACGCGGAGTAGGTGGGCAGCGCCATGACGCCACCGACGAGGGGCAGCAGGAGCACGTAGGGAAGATTGGACGCCACGTCAAGGAAGCCTTCCACTGGAACGGCCGCTTGATGAAGTCCCCGCCCGGGCGACTCAAGCGGCCGCTTCTGGCTAGGCTGCCGACCGGAGACGGCAGCGAGGAGTGGCGATGCGCCCGCAGCGTGGCGAACGGCTCACGGCCGCGGATGCTTCCCACGTGATTCTGGACTCGGCCGACCAGGTGAATGTGTTCCTGCTCGCCGGCCTGCTGGGGGCGGGAGGGTTCGTCCGGGATGACGGCACATGCGACCTCGCCCGCGTTCGAGCCGATCTCGCGGCCCGGCTTCGCGGCCCCGGTACACCTGAGCTTCGACGGTTCTCCCAGCGCGTGGTCAGGCGCGATGGAGGGCTGGTCTGGGAGCAGTGCGAGCCGGATCTCGCCTGGCACCTCCGGCTCGCGGATGCGGTGGACGGTCTGCATGGCCTCGCGGGACTCTGCGCGTCCCTGATGACCCGGCCCATGCCGGACGACCGGCCCGGCTGGGAGCTGCTGGTCGTCCCCGGCGCATCGGAGGACGGACCTGGCGTGATCTTCCGTGCCCACCACGCCGTGGCTGACGGCGTCGCCGGTGTTCGGCTGGCCGAAGCGTTGTTCGGAGCGGCACGGGTCGAGGAGGCGGGTCGCGGTAGACGGCCACAGCCAGCCGCTGAGCCCAGACCCTGGTGGCGAAGGTTCGCCAGCGGTGTGGTCCGGATGACCGCCGTGCTGCGCAGATCGGTGCCGCGCACGGTGTTGCTGGGTCCGATCGGACGCCAGCGCGGAATCGCCTTCGCAGAGGTCGAACTGGTTCCTCTGGCCGAGGCCGCCCGCCGAGCAGGAGGAACCGTCAACGACGCGCTGTTGGCGGCTGTGGCGGTGGCCGCCGCTACAGCGTTGCGGGCTGCGGGACAACCGGTGCCTCGGGTATTGCCGGCCAGCGTCCCGGTCGCGCTGGCCGACCGAGGCGGCTCAGGCAATGCGGTCGGGGTCATGGTGGTCGGCCTCCCGACGGATGAGCCGGACGCCGCGGCCCGAACGGCGCGGATCGCGACGTCGACCCGGATCGCGAAGGCGGAGGCCCGTCAAGCCGGGACCTACGAGCTGACCCGGACCCCATGGGCGTCTCGTCTGTTCGCCTGGCTGGCGAGACGGCAGCGGTTCATCGCATTGTTCGTGACCAACGTCCGCGGCCCGGCGGGCACTCTGTCGATCGGCGGGGCGCCGGTGCAGCACGCCTGGCCGGTCGCTCCGATCCAGGGCAACGTGCGGCTCGGCCTGGCCGCGCTGTCCTACCGTGGACGGCTGGCGTGCACAATCCACGTGGACGCAGCCGCGCTCGACGCCGATGTCCTGTCGACCTCCCTCAACGAGGAACTCGACGCGTTTGCCACGAACACCGGGCCGGCTGCGGGTGCGTGCTCGCCCTCGGATCTCCCGTCGTCCGCGTGATCAGCTCCTGAGGTCGAGGCTGGCGAGCACCTCGGCTCCGGAACACTGGCCGTCCCCACTCGCAGCAGGCTCACAGACGGTTGCCGCCAACTGCCATTTCGACGGCTTGGCTGCCACGCCCGCCTCGCCTGTCCAGCTTGCCGTCCCGGCGACGCCCACCCTCAGCCGGGCTGTCGCAACCACGGTCTGGGCCCGAGTCACCTGAAGGTCGACATAGGCACCGGCCGGAAGCCCGGACGCTTCGACAGTCGCCGCGACCCGCTTGCCGTCTCCGTTGGGTTTCAGCGTTCCCGTGAGCGAATGATGCCTGGCCTCGAACGCGAACACCGACTGGTCCACAAAGTTCGTACACGGCTCGACCCGATCGAGGTTCCGGTTGTACTCCTGGCAGCTGCGGACGCGGATCTCCGTCCAGGGCGTCGGCCCCAACGGAACCGAGGTCGTGGCGGACAGGCCACCACCCTGGTTGGGCATGAGCACGATCTCGCTGATGGTCCTCGGCTCCGTGCTGCCCGTGGCCGTTCCGACAACGCGTACCCGGACCGGCCCAGCGAGCGCGGTGCCGGAGGCCGCCACCTCGACCGACGTCAGCCCGTCCGCGGACTTGAGGTTCGCAACCACCGCGCCCGTATCCAGGCGCATGGTCTGGATCACCGAGATTTTCGTGACCACCCACAGGCCGCACGCCAGGCTGAACACCGCAACGATGAGCGCCGCGTTCGGCCACTTGAGCCCTTTGAGTTTCTTCCTGTCCAGCACCACACCGACAACGACGAACACGCCGGCCACCAGCCAGGGGAACCAGCCGAGGTACTGCTGGACCTCACTCTGCGGCAGGTCGGGAGCGAAGTGCGTCGCTGCTGCCGTGATCAGGGCGAGCACCCCCAACAGGAGCAAGTAGGGCGCCCGCTGGTCAGACTGCATTGCGGGCACGATCAGGGCCAGCACGACGCCAACTCCCACGAGGGCGAACACCGCCATCGCCGCTTCGGGCTCGGTCCTCACCACACTCGCCAGGACGCCGTCCTTGATGCCGAAGAACGCGAGAATGGCCACAACGAGGGTGAAACCACCGCCCACCCACTTGAGCAGGTCCTTCGTGTCTTCCGGATTCGTGTCCGGGACCAGCTTCTGTTCGCCATCGCCCATCGTCGCCGTCTCCTCCACGCGTCGGGGTGGTCCACGCGTCTGCGGCGCTGCGGTGCCGCAGCTTCGTCTCCGACGCTACGACCGAGCGCTCCCGCTCGCTGGACATTCGCGCTCTTCTCAGGCTTTGTCTCGTTGCTCCTCAGCTTGTCTCTCACCTCGGGGCACACCCGGGCGCCCTGCCGCTTGTCTGCGCCCGGTGAGAGAGTGACTGCATGACCGAGAGCCAACCCGAGCAGTTGCATCATCGGACGTTCATGAACCGGACGTTGCGCGCCGCACGCTTCATCGGCTGCGACCTGAGCGAGGTCGTCGTGCGAGGCAGCGAGATCGCCGGAATGGAGCTCGACTCCCCGTGGCTGCTGGAAGGCGACGCGACTCTGCTGGTCAATGGAGTGAACGTGGCGCCGATGGTCGATGCAGAGCTGAACCGTCGCTTCCCGGGACGCGAGCTGCGGGTCGCGGACGACCCGGAAGGGCTGCGGGCCGCCTGGGACGCAGTCGAGCGAACGTGGGCAGCCACCGTGGCCAGGGCGCGTGCGCTGCCGGTGGGCACGATCGACGCGTCCGTGGGCGGCGAATGGTCGTTGGCCCAGACGCTGCGCCACCTGGTGATGGCCACCGACACCTGGCTGGGCAGGGCGGTCCTGGAGCGCGAACAGCCCTATGACCCGGCGGGGCTGCCCAACGACGACGACGGGGAGAGCGCCGCCTACGACCGCTCGGTGTTCTCCGCGGACGCACCCTCGTTCGAGCACGTGCTGGACGTCCGGGCCGACCGTCAACGCATGGTGCGGGAGTTTCTCGCCGACAGCACACCCGAGGCCCTCGCCGCACCACGGAGGAATCCGCACGCTCCCGACCACGAGGAGACCGTGCTGTCCTGCCTCAGGACGATCCTCGAGGAGGAATGGGAGCACCACCGGTACGCCGTGCGTGACCTCGACATCCTTGCTGAGCGCCCCTCGTCCAGCTGAGCGCGGGCACGCTCGCCAGACCGGCGCCCGGTGTGAGAATTCGGGGCATGGATCCAGCTCCTGTCGCAGCCCACTCGCACGGCGGCCCGACCGCGGCACGCCCCGCGGCCAGGTGGCTGCTGGCGGGCGTGATGGCGCTCCTGTTCATCGCGACCGTCGTCGGAGTCGTCGGGCTGTGGCCGCGCGACGCGCCGCCGCGGCAGCCATGGCTCGACCCGGGAGCGTCCCTGGTCGCGGGCAGCATCACCGGGCTGGTGCGCGACAACAGCCAGACCGGTCACATGGTCGTTCGCCTCGACACCGGCGGGACGGTAGAGGTACCGGCCGACCCGAGCGCGCCCCTGACCGAGGCCAGTATCGGCCAGCGAGTGCAGGTGATGGTGCTGCAGGGGCAGCCGGGCGCGACCTTCTTCGACTACGAGCGCGGCGCCCCCCTGCTGTTCCTCGCCGTGCTGTTCATTGCGATCGTCGTCGCCGTGGCGGGCTGGAAGGGTGTGGCCGCGCTGGCGGGCCTGGCGGTCGCTCTCAGCATGGTCTGGACCTTCACCCTGCCCGCGCTGGGCGTCGGCCGAGATCCGCTCCTGGTTGCGCTCGTGACGGCGGCGATGGTCATGTTCGCGGTCGTCTACCTGGCGCACGGCATCTCGGTGAAGACGACGACAGCGCTGCTGGGCACCTTTGCGGGCATCGCGGCGGTCGCGGCGCTGGCCTGGTGGGCGATCCCGGCCACCAGCCTGACCCCACTGCAGGACGAGGTGATGGGGCAGTTGCCGTCCCAGTTCCCCGGGATCAACGTCCGGGGCATCCTGTTGTGCGGCATGGTGCTGGCCGGCGTGGGCGTGCTGAACGACGTGACGATCACGCAGGCGTCCGCAGTCTGGGAACTGAGGACGGCGGCACCGACCGCCTCCCGCTCGTCGATCTTCACCCAGGCCATGCGCACGGACGCGACCACATCGCCTCCACGGTGTACACGATCGCCTTCGCCTACGTCGGCACCGCCCTCGCCCTGCTGCTGCTCGCGTCCCGGCTCGACTTCACGATCGTCCAGCTGCTCACGTTCAACACGATCGCTCAGGAGATTGTCGCCACGCTGGTCGCCTCGATCAGCCTGGTCGCGACGATCCCCATCACGACACTGCTGGCCGCGTGGCTCGCCGGGCCGGTCACTCCGCCATCAGCCGAAGCACCGCGGCGGGCATGGGGGCACGCTCGCGAGTGAGCGTGGCCGACGCCGGCACAGCTCCGTCGGCGTCGCCAGCGCTGACAACACGGTCAGCACTCCACGACGTTCACGGCAGGACCGGCCGCGCTGGTCTCCTTGTAGCGGCTGGACATATCCGCACCGGTCTGCCGCATGGTCTCGATCGCCGTGTCGAGACCCACGACATGCCGTCCGTCGCCGAGTGTCGCGAGCCGTGATGCGGTCAACGCGGTGGACGCGGCCACGGCGTTGCGTTCGATGCACGGAACCTGCACCAGCCCGCCGACCGGGTCGCACGTAAGCCCGCGGTGGTGCTCGATCGCGATCTCCGCGGCGTTCTCCACCCTGCTCGGGGGTCCCACCCGGCACCGCGGTCAGCCCAGCGGCAGCCATCGCGCACGCCGAACCCACCTCGGCCTGGCAACCTGCCTCGGCTCCGGAGATCGACGCGTCGCCCGCGGCATCGTCGCCGCCGTTGCGGTGATCGATCCCTTCGTCGGTTCTGATTGAACTGTCGTACTTAGCGAGGCCTCAGACCCGAAGCGGAATCACGGCGCGGCGTTCACGAAGTCGCCGCCAGTGGTGAGCAGAACCAGGTTGTTCGCGATCGCCAACCGCGCGAGTGGCGCGTCCACCGACCCCAGCTGCACGCCGCCACGCCGGCATTCATTAGCGAGATCGGCGGCCTCGATGCAGTCGGTTCTGCTTGGCTCGATCATGTCAATGGCGGCGAGGTCTACGAGGATCCGCTCCCGCGCACGAGCCGGTACAAAGCTGCGCACAGCCCCCCGGCTGGTCATCGACCTCCGCAACCCCTGCCAGCCACCGCAGCTCCGGCCCGCGATACCAACTTGGTATCATCGCTGCATGGCGATGACCCTGCGATTGACTCCCGAGGACGAACAGGCACTCACCCTGCTGGCGGACGCAGAAGGCGTCAGCAAGCAGGAGGCGACCGTCCGCGCGATCCACGAGGCCGCTGCCCGTCACGTGCGCCAGGACAAGGTCAGCAAACTTTCCGCAGCGGGGAGGGAGCGCTACGCCGACCTGCTCGATCGCCTCGGCCAGTGATCGAGTACCTCACGCTCGAGGACGTCCTGACTCTGATCGCGGACCTCGACGTGGGCCCCATCCGCGATATCGGCCTGCTCGACTCTGCCGTCCATCGCCCACAGGTAACGGTATTCGGCAACGACGCCTACCCGAGCATCGATGACAAGGCAGCCGTCCTGCTGGAATCACTGGTGCGAAACCACGCCCTCATCGATGGCAACAAGCGGCTGGGCTGGCTCGCGGCAGTCGTCTTTTACGGCCTCAACGACATGGACCTCGAAGCGCCCGACGACGATGCCTACGACCTCGTCATCGCGGTCGTCAGCGGTGCGATCACCTATCAAGAAGTGGCAGAGTCACTCCGACGCTGGCATCCTCCGCTCGCGCCATAGCGCCGCCGGCTGTCGCCCGTGCGGGGTCTGGCCGGGATGCACGAGCGGCGGCCAAGGTGGAACTCGTGTCCGTGAACACCCCACCACGCGCCCTGACTGACGCCACCGAACTGCTCGTCAACCCCTGGTCCCGGTACGGCAAGCACCGGCTCTACGTGAACATGCCGGACGGCACCCCGGTCGGCTGGGTCGACCTGGATACCGGCGAGCGCTCGCTGTCCATGCCTGACCTTGCGGACGCCTTCGACGCCGCAATCGCCGCGCACGCGACTGCGTCGTACACCCCGCGCCGCGTCGCGGCCGAACCGGTCCCCACTCCCGCCCCACGGCGTGCGATCCCCGATTCACCGGGCAACGAACGGGATCCCGGCTTTCGCCGGAATGACGTGGCGGGGGCGCTCGCGTCCGAGGAGCCCTGGACCGACCTCGCCATCAACGTCCCTGGCCAGGCGGCCCGGGCCCGCGCCCAGCAGGAACTCGCTGAGATGCGTGAGCGCAAGGGCGCCTTCCTGACCTTCCTCGCCCGCGGGCTGGACGCCAGGACCGACGAGAGGTCCTGGCGGATCGGGGCGGACGGCGAGGAGACCGTCGGCGCCCGCCTGGAGAAGCTTCGCGGCGACGGCTGGCAGCTACTCCACTCCGTCCCCGTCGGGAGCCGCGACAGCGACATCGACCACGTCCTCATCGGGGCAGGCGGCGTGTTCACCATCAACACCAAGACGCACCCGAAGGCCAACATCTGGGTGAGCCGGACCACCGTGATGGTCAACGGCCACAAGCAGTTCTACCTGCGCAACTCCCGCTTCGAGGCCGAGCGGGCGGCCAAACTGCTCTCCCGCGCCGTCGGCTGGACGGTCGAGGTCACACCGGCCCTAGTCTTCCTCACCGACACCTTCATCCCGCAGGTGACCGTCAAGGACAGGCCTGACGACGTCCTGATCCTCGACCGGCTCGACTTGCCTCGATACTTCCGTAGGCGCACGCCCGTCCTCACCACGGCCCAGATCGACCAGCTCTTCGAGAAGGCGCGTCGCTCGACCACATGGCGCTGAGAGCGTCTCGGCTCGTCCATCCCGCTCGACCCACGCCAGTCTTCACGAGGCTCACCGGGCTCTGGCATGCTCAAGCAGGCGTGGATGACACCTAGTCGGAGGGAGTTGCCGTGGGTTGGTTGCCTGAGGATTTCGAGCATCCGCTGCGGGTAGCGGTCGGCGCCAGCCACCATCTGCGGCCGATCCGGGCGTCGGACGTGGAACTGGACATGCCGGCGGTGATGGGGTCGCAGCGGCGGCTGTGGTCGATCTTCGGCATGGCGTGGGGCTGGCCCCCCGAAACCATGACCGCGGAACAGGATCGGGAGGATCTGCTGCACCACGAGCAGGAGATCGCCGCGCACCTGTCGTTCAACTACGCGCTGTTCAACGACGACGAGACCGAACTGATCGGCTGCGTCTACATCGATCCCCCGGAGAAGGTGGGCGCAGACGCCGAGGTGTCCTGGTGGGTGCGCGACGAACACGTCGGCACCGAGCTCGAGGACACCCTGGATCGACTGGTGCCGGAATGGCTGGCGTCGTCGTGGCCGTTCTCGGCGATCCGCTACATCGGCCGCGAGTCGACCTGGGACGAATGGCTGGCGCTGCCGGACCTGCCCGCGACCAGCGACTGACCGTGTAGGGGACACCAGGGTCGGAGTGCGAGCAGCGAGTTAGTGTCGGGTCATGCGCGCGATTCAAGCCCTGCGAGCCGGCGGCCCTGACGTCCTCGCTTTGGTGGACCTGCCCGATCCCGCTCCCGGTCCGGGCGAGGTCCTGGTGAGGACGGCCGCTGCTGGCGTCAACTTCATCGACACCTACCGCCGCGGCGGGATGTATCCGATGCCGTTCCCGCACGTCCCCGGCAGCGAGGGCGCCGGCGTCGTGATCGCCGTCGGCGACGGCGCCACCGACCTGGCCGTCGGTGACAGGGTCGCCTGGGCCGACTCCCCCGCCTCCTATGCCGAACTCGTCCGGGTCAAGGCCGCACGAGCGCTGCGCGTTCCCGACGGGGTCGGCCTGGACATCGCGGCTGCGCTGCCGCTGCAAGGCCTCACCGCGCACTACCTGGTCAGCTCCACCTACCCGGTGCAGGCCGGCGACACGATCCTCGTCCACGCGGGCGCTGGTGGCGTGGGTCTGCTGCTCACCCAGCTCGCCACCGTGCGCGGCGCCCGAGTGATCACCAGCGTCTCCTCCTCCGACAAGGAGCAGTTGTCCCGCGCGGCCTGCGCGGCCGAGGTCATTCGGTACGACCTGCTCCACGACTTGACCGCCGAGCTACCTCGGCTCGTCCGCGAGCTCGCCGGCGGCGGCCTGCCTGTGGTCTACGACGGCGTCGGACGCTCCACCTTCGACGCGTCCCTGGCCTGCCTGCGCCGACGCGGCGTGATGGTGCTCTTCGGCGCCGCCAGCGGACCGGTGCCCCCCTTCGACATCCAGCGGCTCAACTCCGGTGGGTCCCTCTATCTGACCCGGCCCACCCTGGGCGACTACATCGCCACCACAGACGAGCTCCGCGGACGGGCCGACGAATTGTTCGCCGCCGTGCTTGACGGCACCCTCGACGTCCGCATCGGGAACCGCTATCCCCTAGCGGAAGCCAGTGCCGCCCACGAGGCCCTGGAGGGGCGCGCGACCACAGGAAAGGTGATCCTCGAGGTCGGCTGAGGCCTCCAGGTTCACGATGTTCGCCGGTCAGCACAAATCGCGATGGGCGGACGGACCCGACTGCGGCAGTCTCCCTCGCATGAACGCCTTCGCCGCTGTGGAGGTCTGAACCAATGTGCAATCACCGCTTGACCAGGTCCTGTAGCTCCGCCCGATCCCGCCGCTCGACAGTATCGTCAGTGCACATCCGTTCACATCACCCTCGCACGCCGTTCGCTGGGTGACTTAGCTGGAGGCCCGAGGGCAGCAGTGTGGCGGCCCGGGAGGAGACACGATGTTCAACGATGATTGGGTCCCGGCGCGAGCGGCGACGAGCCGGGCCGGGCGAAAGAGAGCGACGCGTGACCACATCGCGCCGGGCAGAGAACTGTTGTCGGGGCGGTCAGTATGACGACCTACGACCTGTCCACTTTTGGTGAGGCGCAGATCCGCCTCACCGTTCCCAAGGGTGAGCGACTGGCCACAGCGAACCAGTTGCGGATGACCCCCGCCGGTTCCGAGGCGAACGTGGCCGGGGTGCTGGCCCAGTTGAGGCGCCGGACTGCCTTCGCGACCGTGATGCCGACCGGCGACCTCGCGCAGCGCTTCATCAACGAGTACCGCGGCGTCGGGGTGGACCTCTCGCACGTGGTCCAGAAGCCAGGCGGCCGGATGGCGCTGTACTTCATGGAGCCTGGCGACCCGCCGCTGCCCGCGCGGGTGACGTACGACCGCGAGTGGACGCCATTCCGCGTGATCACGCCGGAGTCGTTCGACTGGGACGCACTGCTCGACACCAAGGTGCTGTTCCTCACCGGCATCACGGCGGCACTGACCGAGGACACCGCGAGGACCGTGACCTTCGCGGCCGAGGAGGCGGCCAGACGCGGAGTCAAGGTGGCGCTGGACGTGAACTACCGCAGTCTGCTGTGGCCGGCGGAACGGGCGAAGTCTGTGCTCGAACCGCTGCTGAAGATTACGTCCATCCTGTTCTGCTCACGCCTGGACGGGATCAAGGTGTTCGGCGCCGAGGGAGACGGTCCGGCCATCAACCGGTGGCTAAGGGACACCTATGAACTCGACCACGTCGTCTCCACCGACGCGACCATGGGCGTGTACTACGCCGGCATCGAGGGTGACTCCGTCTGCAAGGTCGAGGCGATCACGGTCAGGGACCGTCCAGGCGCCGGTGACTCCTTCGTCGCGGGCACCCTGCACGGCTACCTCGACGACAACGTCCGGGAGGGCATCACCTACGGCCTCCGTACCTCCAAGCTCGCACTCGCTCACTACGGCGATCTGACCCATGTCTCGCCGCTTGAGCTGGAGAACCTCACCACCAGCGACATCGTTCGCTGATCAACCTCGCAAGGAAGCGAAATGACTACGAATTCACAGACCCTGACGGCACTCCAACAGATCGATTCGAGGCCGCTCACCAAGAATCAGAAGAACCTGATCTCGCTTGCCGTGGTCGGCAACATCTCCGAGTTCTTCGACATGTTCCTGATCGGCTTCGCCGTCGCGGCGCTGCTGAAGGATCCCGCCTGGCACCTCCAGGGCTACGAGGCCGGCATCATCCTGGCGATGTCCGGGCTGGGCACCGTGATCGGCTCGATCGGCTGGGGCCGGCTCGCCGACAAGATGGGCCGCAAGGCGGCCTTCACCTGGTGCGTCGTCCTGTTCACCGTGTTCACCCTCGCCTCGGTGTTCACCCCGACGGACGCCTGGGTCCTGCTGGCCGCGCTACGCGTCCTCGTCGGCATCGGGGTCGGTGGACTGAACATCACCTCGGTGCCCTACGTGCAGGAGTTCGTGCCCGCCAAGCAGCGCGGCTTCCTCTCAGGCCTGACCGCCGTGTTCATCCCGCTGGGCCTGTTCCTCGGGTCGCTCGCCTCCAGCGTCACCGGCTCCAACTGGCGTCTGCTGATCGCGATCGGCGCCGTCCCGATCCTGCTGCTCTTCTGGTTGCGCATGGTTCCGGAGTCGCCCCGCTTCCTGCAGTCCAAGGGACGTCACGAAGAGGCCACCAAGGCCATCGCCTGGGCGCTGGAGCTGCCCACCGACCAGATCGGCGCGCTGCCCGAGGTGACCCACACCGCGTCCGCCTCGTACTCGGTGATCTTCAAGAAATACCTCAAGAGCCTGGTCATCGTGTCCCTGGGATCCTTCTGCTTCATCTTCGGCGCCTCGGTCATCCAGTCCTGGGGGCAGTCGATCCTGGGCTCGGCCTACAAGTTCGACACCGCCATGGTGGGCTACCTGTTCATGCTGGTCTCCCTCGGCGACCTGCTCGGGCGCCTGTCGTCCGCGTGGTTGGGCGACCGGATCGGCCGCAGGCGCGTCATGCTGATCTACGGCCTCCTCGGCGCCGTGGGCCTGTTCATCTCGGCGGGCTCCACGATGCTGGCTGGCGGTGGCGCAAATGCCGGCTGGATCTTCTTCATCGGCATCCTGATCGCCATGACCTTCGGGGACGGCGCGTTCGGCGTCCTCAACCCGTTCGGCGCCGAGCAGTTCCCGAACGAGGCCCGCGCCAGCGGCCTGGGGCTCGGCTACGGCATCGGTGCAACCGCGAAGATCTTCGGCCCGGCGCTGCTCGGCGCCATGTTCGGCAGCAAGATCACCACGGACATCATCCCGCCGTCGTTCCTGTTCTTCGCCATCCTGCTGGTCATCGGTGGCATCACCTACCAGTTCGCGAAGGAAACCAAGGGTGCGTCGCTGGACAGCATCTGACCGTCCACACGGAAAGGAGAAACCATCATGAGCAAGATCGACGACATCACCCGCGAAGGCTGGATCCTCGGCGCCTTCCCCGAGTGGGGCACCTGGCTGAACGAGGAGATCGACGCCGCGGTCGTCGAGCCTGGCACGTTCGCTCTGTGGTGGATCGGCAACACGGGACTGTGGCTGAAGACCGAGGGCGGCGCGAACCTCGCGGTGGACCTCTGGTTCGGCAACGGCAAACGCACCCAGACGGTCAAGGAGATGGGCAAGTTCCACCAGATGCGCAACATGACCGGTGGACGGATGACCCAGCCCAACCTGCGGGCGGCTCCCATTGTGTTCGACCCGTTCGCCGTCACCCAGGTGGACGTGGTGCTGGCCACGCACATCCACCAGGATCACATCTGCCCCTTCTTCGCTGCCGCCGTGCTGCAGAACTGCGGCCCCGAGGTGAAGTTCGTCGGCCCGCAGGGCTGTGCCGACCTCTGGTCCTCGTGGGGCGTGCCGGACGACCGGATCCAGGTCGTGCGTCCCGGCGACACGGTGCAGGTCAAGGACATCGAGATCGTCGTCGTGGACTCGTTCGACCGCACCGTGCTGGTCACGGCGGAGGAGGACATCCGGGGGAAGATCCTCGACATGGACACCAACGCGGTGAACTATCTGGTCAAGACCCCGGGCGGCAGCTTCTACCACGCGGGCGACTCCCACTACTCCATCCGGTTCGCCAAGCATGGCAAGGAGCACGAGGTCGACGTGGCCTTCGGATCGTACGGTGACAACCCGATCGGCAACCACGACAAGATGACCTCCTCCGACATCCTGCGCATGGCCGAGGCCCTGCGTGCGAAGGTCGTCATTCCGTTCCATTACGACGTGTGGACGAACTTCAAGGCGGATCCCATGGAGATCGTCGAACTGTGGAAGTTCAAGAAGGACGTGCTGCAGTACCATTTCAAGCCCTTCATCTGGGAGGTCGGAGGGAAGTTCACCTACCCCGACGATGCCGACAAGATGCGCTTCCACTACCGTCGCGGGTTCGAGGACGCGTTCACTGACGAGCAGAACGTGCCCTTCCCGGCGATCCTGTAGTTCGAAGCCGACATCGCCCACCCTCGTCAGCATCGGGCGTCGCGGTTACCCGCGGCGCCCGATGCCCACGTCCGCGTCCGCCAGATCAGGCTCCGGCGATCTCGAGCAGGCGCAGCGCGGTGACCCGGTCCGTGACCAGTGCCGAGATGAACCGGCCCCGCATCACCGCCGCGAGCGGAACGACTTTCTCCTCTCCCCAGGCCACACCGACCACCAGGGGGATCTGGCGCAGCCGCTCCGGGTCGACCGCGATGGTGCGCGGGCACAGGTCGGTCACGACGTGACGCCCTTCCGGAGAGATGTGGTGACCACAGATGTGCGCCACCGCGCCCGCTGCGCGCACCTCCTCCGCGAGTGAGGCGTTCTCGTACTCCCGGAAGATGAGGCCCGAGCGGCCTTCACGTACCGAACCGACCCCGACCAGCGCGAGGTCGGCGCGTGCGCCGAGTTCCAGCGTGGTGGCGAGTTGGTTGTCGCTGCGCAGCGCCTTGGCCACGGCCTGGTCACTCACCACCAGCGGCGCCGGCAGCGGGTGGAACGAACCGCCGAGCCGCCGAGCCATCCGGCGACAGGTCTCCGGGGAGTCGAGCAGGCGCTCCGACTGTCCGGAACTGCCGATCATCTGCACGACCCGCGAGCGCGGCCAGACCAGCTGCGGTATCGCGTCCACCGTTGCGGTCACGGCCAGCCCGTTCGAGACGCACAGCACGACGTCCTCGGACGCGACCTCGATGATCAGGTCGGCCGCACACCGCGCGACTTCCTCCTGCGCGGCCGAAGGCTCGGCAGGATCGGCGACGCGAGCCAGTTTCAGACCGAACGCTTGGACCAGTGCCCTCTCGATGCCGAGCACTCGCTCCATCGGATGGCTGATTCGCACCTGCACGATGCCTCGCCGCCGCGCTTCGGACAGCATCCGGGAGACCGTGGCCCGGGAGAACGCGACGTCCCTCGCGATCTCGGCCTGGCTCTGCCCGTCCAGGTGGTAGCGCCGCGCGACCTCGAGCAAAAGCGCGGTGTGTTCCCGCGCGTCGGACGTGCGGGAATGGTGCCGGAGGACCGCTCCCTCGCGGTTCTCGGTTCCGGGGTCTGTGAGCATGTGTTCAGTCTAGGAGAACCACGCGCCATAGCGCAGCGGTTGGTCTCCATTTCACTAGGACTTTCTTTGGACGTGCCGTCGGTTCATGAGCATCTGTGCAGGACGTAGTGGAGTCGACCATGCGCCCGCCCTACTTTTGAGGAGCCGGAGACAACAGCTTCCCGCGCCGGAGCGGGACAGGCAGAGGAGATTCACAGTGGCATTTGCTCGCACCCTTCGCGGCGACGTCGCGCCGGAAACGCTCGGCGTAGTCAACGCGCACGACCACCTGATCCGCGTCGGAGCGGGCGAGGTGTACCTGGACGGCGACCACCAGCTCGACTCGGTCGACAAGGCCGTCGAGGAGGCCGGGTACTTCGCCTCTGCCTCCAGGAAGTGGACGCCCAACGGCGGCACGGTCGTCGACATGTGCCCGATCAACTGCGGCCGCGACGTCGAGAGGCTCGCCGAGGTCGAGTCCCGGGTCGACGGCCTGCAGGTCATCCTGGCGACCGGCTTCCACCAGGAGAAGGTCTACCTGGAGACCCAGTCACACTGGGTGAACCGGTACAGCGTCGACAAGATCGCCGAACTGGTCATCGCCGACATCACCGAGGGCATCGACGCCTACGACTACTCCGGCCCTTGCGTGGAACGGACGCCGTACCGCGCCGGCGTGATCAAGGTCGCGACCGCCTACGGCAAGATCACCAGGTTCGAGCGCAAGTGCATCGAGGCAGCGGCCATCGCGTCCATCGAGACCGGCTGCCCGATCAACACCCACACTTCCGCCGGCACCTGCGGCCTGGAGCAGGCCGAGCTGATGATCAGCCTCGGCGTGCCGGCCGACCAGATCGCGATTGGCCACATCCAGCGCAACGCCGACATCTGGTACCTCACCCAGATCCTGAAGACCGGCGTCTACCTCGAGCTGGACGGCACCGCGCGGCTGAAGTACCAGCCGGAGTCCAACCGGATCATGGAGTTCCGCGAGCTCGGCGAAGCCGGGTTCGGCGACCGCCTGCTCCTCGGCACCGACTCAGGCAAGCGGTCGTATCAGAAGGCCTACGGCGCCACCACCGGCGTCGACTACAACCCGGCCGTGGACGGCCCGAGGATGCTCGACGAGGGGTTCGACCGGGCGTACGTCGAGCAACTCCTCATGTACAACGCCCAGAAGTTCTTCACCTTCCGGAAGGAAGCCTGACATGGCCGCCCTGCCGAAACCCCGCCTCCAGGTCGCTCTCGACACGACCGATCTGGCGGAGGCGCTGCGTCCGCTCAACCAGGCGATCTCCCAGATCGACGTGATCGAGTGCGGCACCATCCTGATCATCGCCGAGGGGCTGCGCGCGGTTCGCGAGATCCGGGCGCTCTACCCGGACAAGACGATCCTCGCCGACATCAGGATCGCCGAAGCCGGCACGCTGCTCGCCAAGAACTGCTTCGCGGCGGGCGCATCGTGGGTCAGCGTGGTCGCAGGGGCATCGCTCACCACGGTCGCGCAGGTGGTCAAGGTCGCCGAAGAGTACGGCGGCGAGGTGCAGATCGAACTCGGTGAGACCTACGACGCCGACAAGGCGAAGGAGTGGCGTCGTCTCGGCGCCCAGCACGTGATCGTCAAGCGGTCCCGGGACCGGGAAGCAGCGGGCGACCTCTCCTGGGGCCCTGACGACGTGCAGCGCATCCACGAGCTCGCCGGAATGGGATTCACCGTGACGGTGACCGGCGGGGTCACCGTCACCGATCTGGACACCTTCGCCGGCGCCCCGGTCGGCGTGGTGATCGCCGGCCGCGCGATCGTCAAGGCCGAGGACCCGCTCGCCGCCGCGACGGAACTGCAGGACAAGCTGGCCGAGGTGTGGTCGTGAACACGTCCACGCTGGAACGCCACCGGACAGAAGTCGGCGCCAGCCAGGTGACCCTTGGTATCTACGAGAAGGCCCTGCGCTGGACGGGCGACTGGGACGACCTGTTCGCCGACGCCAGGAAGGCCGGGTTCAGCTTCGTCGACCTGTCCGTCGACGAGACACCCGAACGCAGGGCCCGCCTCGACTGGTCACCCGAGACCCGCCAGCGGGTGCGCGAAGCCGCGGCCAGACAGGGCATCCAGTTGGGCGGGATCTGCCTCTCGGTGCACCGCGCGGTCGGCCCTGGCTCGGCCGACCCCGGGGTACGCGCCGAAGCGGACCGGATCTTCGCGGAGGGAATCGACCTCTGCCACGACCTGGGCGTCCCCGTCCTGCAGGTGGCGGGGTACTACGCCTACTACGAGCCGGCTGATCCCGGCCAGAGGGAACGCTACGTCGCGTCGTTGCGGCGGGCCATTCCCCGCGCGGCGCGCGCCGGCGTCCTGCTGGGTATCGAGAACGTCGACGGCCACGATGTCACCTCGATCAGCCGCGGCATGAACATCGTCCGTGAGATCGACTCGCCCTGGCTGCAGATGTACCCCGACATCGGGAACATCGCCGAGCAGCAACTCGACGAGATCGAGGAGCTCCGCTCCGGCGAGGGGCACATGCTCGCGATCCACCTGAAGGACGTGCGGGTCGGCGAACCCCGGAGGGTGCCGATGGGCGAAGGGATCGCCAATTTCCCCAAGGCCTTCACCGAACTCGTCCGCCAGGCCTGGAGCGGCCGAATGATGATCGAGATGTGGAACGACGACGCTCCGAATTCCGTCGATCTCTGCGTCCAGGCCCGCCAGGTCGTCGAGCGGTGGCTCACCGAGGCCGGCATCGACATCGTCACCACCGACCGCTGACCAACTCACCACAGCTATCAAGGTAGGTAACTCATGCTGGAAGAACTCAAGGAGAAGGTGTGTGAGGGCAACCTCGCCCTTGCCCGGGCCGGACTCGTCGCGTGGACGGGCGGCAACCTGTCGGCCCGTGACGATGAACACGGCGTGATCGTGATCAAGCCGTCCGGAGTGCTCTACGCGGACATGATCCCGGCCGACATGGTCGTCGTCTCGCTCGACGGCCGCGTCGTGGAGGGCGATCACGGCCCGTCGTCGGACACCCAGTCCCACCTGGGCATCTACGCCAACCGCCCCGACGTCTACTCCGTCGTCCACACGCACTCCCGGTACGCCACCGCCTTCGCGGCAGTCGGACAGCCCATCCCGTGCGTGCTGACCGCCATCGCCGACGAGTTCGGAGGACCCGTGCCGTGCGGGGACTACGCCCCGATCGGTGGCGACGCGATCGGCAAGGAAGTGGTGGCAAAGATCGGTCGCTCGCCGGCCATTCTGATGCGCCAGCACGGCGTGTTCACGATCGGGCCGACGATCAACAAAGCGCTGCAGGCGGCCATCATGGTTGAGGATGTCGCGCACACCGTCGCCGTCGCCATGGGCATCGGCCAGGTCTCCGTCCTTCCCGACGAGGAGATCGAGGCCAACTACGACCGCTACCACAACCGGTACGGCACCATGGCCGCGAGCCATGGCATCACCCAGTGAGTCGAGTCGCTGCTCGGCGCGCCTTCGGACTCCCCCCGTTCTTCTTTCACGTGACGCGCGGCTGACCGCGGCCGCGTGAGCCGGCTGCCTCTGCCGCTGTGGCGGCAGCAAGTGTGTTTGGAGACCGTCACCGCAGTCTCGCTACTTTCGCTGCGAGAACTCGACGCAGACGACGGTCTTCGAGGCCCGGTCGTAGTCGGCTGTCACACCAGCTTCCAGTGGCGTGCCGCACCTGGAACAGGTCCTGGCGTAGCGAATCCGCTTCACGGCAGGCGTCGCTTCAGCCAGCGCGATCACTTCCTCGCTCAATCGTCTACCTGGCCGCGTGGGGTACGAGGCTGCCGAGTGCAGCGAAGAAGCTGCCGAAGACGAGCGGCACCAGGACAATCCCGAGGATGGTCATCACGATCCAGATGATGATCATGATCTTGCGGAACCGCACGATGAACTGCAGATCGTCTGCTGTCTGCCGCGTGAAGCCGTAGCCGTAGTGCGGGTCGGTGAAGCCCCCCGGCTGCGGCATGCGCTGCCACGCCCGGAATGGGGGCACTCTAGACCCACCCGCAGGCGGCCCCTCGCCGCGCCCGGTTGGCAATGGACTCGGCGCGGTCGGCACCCACTTCGCTCCGTCCCAGACGTGGCCGTTCATCTCGACACCGATGGCGCGCTGGCGGCTGTCGTCCACACCCTCACCTGCTCCCGCCGCGCGACGCGGACGCATCAACCGCGCCTGACGGGCCAGGCGCCGACGGTGTCGCCGGGTCGGCCGTGGGTGAGGAGGCGGTGTTCGTCGGGGTGGGCGCGATGATCACCGGCGCAGGCGCGGCAACCGGGGACGCGGCCGGGAGCGCCAGAACGCAGCCGGCGATCGGCAGCACAGCGACAAAGGGGAGGTGGGATGTCACGGTGTGAGTGTCAGAAGCCCGGCTGTTCCTGTGCCAACGACGCCGACCTGATCCGCTCCGATGACACCCGCGTCAGCGCCTGCTGCCTCGTCGCCTGCCCGGACGCCCACGGCGACATGGAGATCGCTGACGCGAGAGCGTAATCATCGTCCGGCCGAGCCCACCGTCTGGCGTAGCAATCGCCTGATCCCCCGGCGTGGCCCTTCATCTCCGGTACGTCAGCAGCTTGGCCACCTGCGCGCGCAATCCCGGTGTGGCTACCATCACGCCACGGGTGGGGATTCATCCGGTCGGGCCGTAGCCAGGGGGGAATGTGCTGCGCATCACTCGAGCACGGTCGCTGCTCATCGGGTCGGTTGTTCTTCTGCTCACGCTGGCCGCCTGCAGCCCGCCGACGAGTGGCCCCGGCTCGAGCACGACTCCGGGTTCTTCGGCCTCCACCGCCGTCCCCGGCCCAGCCAGTTCGGGTCCGTCCGGCGTCTATCCCAAGACGGCTAACCCGCTGCCAGCCGCGAAGGTGAAGACCGACGCCTCCCACGCGATCACTAAGCGGGCCGGCTGGCGGACCGAGACCTCGATCACTACCAAGGGACGGGACGGAAGCAGCTACACCCTCACCGTGCCCTTGGGTGCGCTGCTCAGCGACGTCGACATCACCATGACGCCGATCACCAGCGTGTCCGGATTCCCGGTGAGCGGTGGCGTGGGCGGGGTCGATCTCCAGCCGCACGGCCTGGTATTCCAGCAGCCGGCGACGCTCACCGTGACACCGAGGGGCGGCGTCCCTGCGTCCACGTCGGCCAGCAAGGTCGCTGCGCTCGCCGCGGACGCCGGGGGTGCAGACCCGCACGGCTACGGGCTGGCGAAGGTCGAGGCCACCGCGGTCACGCTGTGGCTGAACCATTTCTCTCTGTATTACGTGGGCACTTTCTCCCCGGGTGACCTGGAAGCGATCCTGCTCAGTGTGCCGTCGGCCACCGACGGGCAGACGGTGCAGGACCTGTTCAACGGTGCGGACCCCAAAGACGTGTCCATGGCCTGGTACAACGACGTGGTCAACCCTGCGCTGAGCGCCGCGGAGGCCGACCTCGACCTCGCCGCGGACGCGACGAGGACCGCGTTCGGCTGGATACGCCAGGTCGCCCTGTTGGGCGTTGAGGTAGATCCGGCGCTCATCCAGGTCACGCGGCAACGGATCGTGAGCCTCGCTGTGCGGGGTTACGAGCGGGCGACCGAGCGGTGCCGCACCAGTCACGACATCCGTCAGGTCGGCCTGATCCTCGGCTTCGCCCGGCAACTGGCCCTGTTCGGTGACGGACACCTGCCCGATGCCATCAACGACGTGAACGACTGCCTGAGACTCGAGTTCGACGTCGAGGAGACCGTTCAGGTGCGCACCGACTACATGGACGACTTCATTCACAAGGAGGCCCACGGCACCTGGCACATGAAGGCCGAACAGTTCGTCATCGACGACTGGGTCACCGAGGAGCCCGACCTGCCCACGCCCTGGGTCAGCACGCCGGAGTTCCAGCACAAGCAGAGCATCAAGTGCCCCCAGGGCAGCGGACGCACCGACGACGAGCTCAACCTCACCGACAGCCCCGAGCCGAAGTGGCACGTGAACCTCAGCTTCAACTTCAACCCTAACAACGACCCGACGCACGACGCCGGCTCCGCCGTGCACGGAACACTCGAACTCACCCCGATCGAGAGCTCCACCAAGGAGACCGCGGAGGTCAGCCAGTACGACTGCACCGACAGCGCCTCCGGCCCGACGCTTCACCAGGCATTCTGGGCGTCACGGTTCGTGAAGTTCCGCGAGGGTGAGTCCGACACCCCCACCAGCATCTCGATCCCCATCGAGGCCGGTCCCGGCGACCCTGTCATTGGCGAGGTGCACTCCACCAAGACGCTGCCTGACATCGACGACCCGTCCGGCGGGAAGATGACCGAGACGCTCGACGTGCGAGTCGTCCACAACCCCCAGTAGAGCTGGCTGCTTCGGTCCCGCGGGCCGCCGGGACCGTGCCCCCAAGGCAGGGACTACGTCGGCCGCCAGACTCGCAGGGGAACCAACTTGGCTGCGTTCTCGAAGTCGCGATCCGTGGTCAGCAGTTCCAGGTCGTTCGCGATCGCGAGTTGGGCGAGCAGTGCGTCCACCGAGCCGAGCTGGACGCCGGCCTGACGGCACGTGTTCGCCAACCGAGCGGCATTGGCGTAGTCGTCGCGAGTCGGCTCGATCAGCTCAAGAGGAGTCAGGTCGGTCAGGATTCGTCCCTGCGCACGTGCCGGAATGAACCCACGAAGCAGCTCCAGCAGCACCATGCCAGTGATCGCAACGTACTCACCGTCCAAGAGCGCCGATCGCAGGACAGCTACCTGCGGCACGGCCGGCGGCGCGTCCCGCCGGTACGCCAGCGACCAGACGCTGGCGTCGACCAGGAAGCGGCTCACTCGCCAGGCACTACATCGAGGTCGCGGCTGCGTCGGTCGGCCTTGTGGTCGTACCCTTCGTCCCAGTCGAGGGTGCCGAACGACTCGACGATTCGGGCCTGCTCGCGTCGTGCGATGAACTCGCGCAGCGCGATTGTCACCGCCTCTTTCTTCGTTCGCACCCCACTCACCGACAGCGCGTGGTCGAGCAGCTCAGGGTCGATCGCCAGGTTTGTAGCCATGTGCGCCTCCTTACACACGAGTCTACACACCAATCTGGAAGTCCCGTCAGCTGGTCGTCATCGACGAGGCCGGCATGGCTGACACGCTCACCCTCGATGCGGTGGTGTCGTTCGTGGTCGGACGCGGCGGCAGCGTCCGCCTGGTCGGGGACGACCACCAGCTCGCCGCGGTCGAGGCCGGCGGAGTGCTGAAGGACCATGCCCGAGCTGCTCCAGCGCGCTCTGCGACGCAGGACCGTCGCCGGACGACCACGCCGCGGCCGCTGTACCGGCTCGAGCGACGCCCTCAGCTCGATCAGGGAGGGAAGCCGTGGCCGATCCGCAGCGCATCCTGCTTGTGGGCGACCTGCACATGAACACGCTGGCCGCACACCAGGCGATCGACCACGCCCAAGCGCTCACCGCAGACCTGATCCTCCAACTCGGCGACTTCGGGTTCTGGCCACGCGCAAATGCGGGCCAGAAGTACCTGCGAAACGTAGACGCGAAGCTGGCCACGTTCGGGCTCGACCTGTGGTTCATCCCCGGCAACCACGAGGACTGGCCGTCGTTGGCCGAGCGGCCGATCAGGGACGACGGGCTGCGGACCATCACCGAGCACATCCGCGAGGTCCCGGTCGGTCATCGCTGGACATGGGGCTCGACCCGCTGGCTCGGGATCGGCGGCGCTCCATCGGTGGACAAGCACCTGCGCACAGAGGGCGTCGACTGGTTCCCCGAGGAGGAGGTCACGGAGAGGCAGGTGGCCGCGATCATCGCCGCCGGACCTGCGGACATCGTCGTGGCACACGACGCCCCGATGGGCACCGACTTCCTCGGACGGCGCTATCAGCAGCACCTCGAGCCGTGGGAACGGAACAGCTGGTGTCCGGTGTCGGCGCAACTCCGGGCCGACACACATCAGGAGCGAGTTCGCCGCGTCCTCGATGGAGTCGGAGCTCGGCGCTGGTTTCACGGACACCACCACGTCCGCTACTCCTCAGCAATCACCACAGCGCGCGGCGATGTCCAGGTCGAAGGGCTCGCGTTGGACGGCGAACCACTCAAGAAGCTGGCTCTGCTTGTGGATACCGACGGCGTCCCGATCATCGATCTCGAGTAACTCTGCAGTGGCCATAGCACTTGCTATATTGGTCGCGTGCCGACGAGTCTCGCCGAGGTTGCCCACCGCACCGATGATGCGGTCGCTCAGGCGCGGGCCGAACTCGTCCGCGCGGTCCGGCAAGCCGCGGCCACCGGCATGAGCCAAACCCAGATCGCGTCCGAGATCGGACGCAGCCAACCCGAGGTGTCCCGGCTGCTGCACTTCCACGGCACCAGCCCGCTGGCCAGACGGCTCCGCAAACACACCAGTGAGATCCGGCAGATCCTCGCCAAGGTCGGCGGCAGCAACGTCCGAGTGTTCGGATCGGTGGCGACGGGCCAGGACCACGAAGGCTCCGACATCGATCTGCTGTTCACCATGGGAACTCCGCTCAGCCTGATGCAGATCGGCGAACTCGAGCAGCAACTCAGGGATGTGCTCGGTACCGATGTCGACCTGGTACCCGACAGCGTCCTGCGTCCGGAGTTCCGCGACCGCGCTTTGGGCGAGGCGGTCGCACTGTGAGCCGGACGCCCGACGAGATCCTGCGCGACGCGCTCGCCCACTTCGAGACCATGCGGCCTACGCCGAACACGACCTCGACGACCAACTCGTGATCGATGCAGTCTGCATGCACCTGTCTGCTGGCATCGAAGCCCTGGCTACGCTTCAGCCAGATGTGCGCGATCGCCTGTTCGGCACCGACTGGCCCGCGCCAGGGAAGAGCCGGTCCAGATACAGGTCGACATCGTCTTCACGCGCGGCATGGGCTCGTGGAACCTGGACCAAGAAGGGGCAGAATCGTTCGAGCCAGCCTGTGCTCATCGCCGAGACGACCACGCTCCGGTCAGCGGTCCCACTGTCGGAATAGCGCAGGTCAGCCACCAGGTAGGACTCATGGTGGATTCGAATCTTCAGGTTCATCTCGAATGGCTGCGCTCCTTCGGCGTAGAGCGCATTCCAGAAGTCCAGCCTCAGGATCCCGTCTCCGGTCTTGAGGGGCTCAGCGTGGAAGATGCGGATTGGCGAGAAATAGGGATCGTAGCCGTGACTGTAACCCGGGAGCATCTGCCACCCGTACCAGCGGCCCCTTGCCAGGTAGAACCTGTCGTCGCTCATGATGTTTTCAACGGTGAGTGAGGATCAAGGTGGTCCTGGATGGGGGTGAAGTCGGTGTACCGCTCGGCCATGCGCGCTTTCCAGTGCTCCTGGCCCTCGACCTTGGCGATGACGTCCTCGAGCGAGCAGAACCACAGTGTGTCTTGATGGTCCTGGTCAAGCTGCCCGCGGATCGTGGCGACGACCGCTTTGGCGCTGGAGTCGAGCTGGGTGGCGACCACGACCTGGCGGCATTGGGAGTAGGTCTTGCCGCCCCCAACCAGAGCAAAGGTGCGTTGCGCCAAGAGTTGGTTGTACCAGAACTGGAGGTTCTTCCGGTGGCCCATCAGGGCGTCGGCGGCTCCGGGTACCCAGCAGTCGTTCCGGGTCGCCTGTTCATACTTCGTCCGCCCGGCACCGGGCTTCGGAAGCCGAAGACCCTTGGACAGGTCCTCGTGGTACTTGGTCTCCACGCCGATGAACCCCAGCTGCCCTCCGGGAAGCCGATACTCGATGAAAGCGTCGAACGCCGAGCGGCCTAGGGGCTGCTGGCCTAGCTCCGCGGCGGACGGCGCATACTCCAGCAAGACCCTCACAATCCCAGTCGCCTCCGGCGCGTAGATCTGCACCCAAGGCAGCACGGCAGACAGGTCCGGCAGTTGACCGAGGTAGCCGAACAGGTTGAAGCACAACGGCTGGGAGGAGAGCAGGTTCCGACGCAACCGGTCCTCCGCCAGGATGCCACCCGTGACGCCCAGCTGGCTCTTCGCCTGCTTGAGCGCCTCCACCGCTTCTGGCCACATCAGGTTCGTTCCGAAGCCGGCACACGACTCCGGCAGTGTGGAGACCACCAGCGGGTTATGCCCACCCTTCTGCGCCATAGCTGAGCCGGTCGGGTAATACGGCCCCGCCTCCGCGATCCCCTTCCCGTCCACGCCGGCACGGTTCTGCCGCCACCAGCCCTGCTGAAGACGGAGCCCAGCCTGGAGCGGATTGTCGCCACTCACTCGCCAGGACGGATCGTGCCACACCGTGCGAGGGTCCACCACTGCCATGCCGTAGAGCATTGCGCATCCCACCGACACACGAGACCACGCGCGCCGGTTCGTCACAACAGACTCGAGGCCACGCGCTTGCGCTGGGTTGGCTGCGCGCTGGTCTATGTCGTGGTATGACGGGCGGGTGGCCACGGCGGAGCCCCTGCGCGACTCGATCATCACCTCGGTGATGACGCGCGCCAGTCGCAACGGCGGCTTCGTCACCCGCGCCGATCTGTCCTGGGTCTCGCTGCCCACCGGCGACGGCCGACGCGTGATCGACACAGCGCGAGGCATCTGGAACCCACGCGACATGGACGCCACCCTGAGCGTGGTGAGCTCCCCCACCGGGCCGTACGCGGACCGGGAAGTCGAAGGGGGCCTGTTCCACTACTCCTACCGCGAAGGCTCCATCAACGGCGACAACGCCAAGCTTCGCCGAGCGTTCGAGCTCGGGCTGCCAATCATCCTGCTCCGCAAGGTCCGCGATGGGGTCTATGTTCCCTATGCCCCGGTGCACGTCGTCGAGGACCTGGTCGAACAGCGCGAGTTCCTGCTCGCCCTCGACGAGTCAGTGCGGTTCCTCGGCCTCGGCCGTCCGGATGCTCCCGAGCGTCGCTACGCCGAACGTGTCGTCAGACAGCGCCTCCACCAGGCCGACTTCCGCGGACGGGTGATCGCCGCGTACGAAACCCGCTGCGCCATCTGCCGTTTGCACCACGGCGAACTACTCGATGCCGCCCACATCATCCCCGATCACGACGAGGCCGGTCTGCCTGCAGTGTCGAATGGTTTGGCGCTGTGCAAGATCCATCACGCCGCCTTCGACATGAACATGCTGGGGATCTCGCCGGACTATGTCGTCAAGGTCGATGCGAAGCTTCTCGAAGAGGTCGATGGCCCGATGCTGCTTCACGGGCTGCAGGAGATGCACGACACCTCGCTGACCGTCCCCGTCCGGCGACAGGACCGGCCCGACACAAAGAGACTTGAACAGCGCTTCGCCGATTTCATGAAGCGAGTCTCCTGAGGCTGCGCCGATCGCCCAGTTCCGGAATCTCTTCACGGTTTCGTGGTTCTCCAGCACGCCTCCGTCTCGACCGATACCGTGACAAACAGGCAGGAACAGGAGCAGATGCGTGGCTTGGGAACGAATATTGGGAGCGTTCGTCGCCGGGATTCTCCCGATGCTCCCTCAGCTCTGCTTGATCTTCCTGGCCGTCTTCGCGCTCACCTGTCCGATCCCTGGCAGAGGGCCGCGCCTGTTCCAACGGCTTGACCCGTGGCGCCTGTTCAAGGGGGAGGCTCGCCGGACCGTTATGGCGCGTGCCGGCGGCCGATGCGAGGGCGCCGTCTTCTTCGGCTGGGGTCGCTGCCCGGATGCGGCCATCGAGGTCGACCACGTGTACCGGTGGTCGCGAGGCGGGCCGACGATCCCCGCAAACGGCCAGGCCCTCTGCCGCGGACACAACCGTCGCAAGGCTGCGATGAGGCCACCGTGGTGGTATGTGCTCTCACTGGAGCACCGCCGCCGCAGCTACTTCCCGCCCGACGCGAATCTCAAGGTGAGTGGCAAGATCAGCGCCAGCGAACTCGCTCAACACACCACCGCTCCGACGCGCCAAGTCAGGCGCTGAGCAGCCCGGCGCGCCCATGAACCACGGGGACTTTGGCGATAGCCTCTCCCCGCGCAGCCGATCGGGTCGGATCCAGGATGCATGAGGTCTGTGGCACTTGAGGGGTCCGTATCCACAGGGGTTGGTTACATGGGGGGACATCGTCGCAACTCGGCATGGTGACGTCGAAGAAGCGGAGAGGCACATCAGGTGTCGGGGGCGACGACAAGTGGTGGCCGCGAACGTGGCGTCGTAGCCTCGTGAACGTGATCGCCGAGCTCACCGAACGCGGCGTCCGGTGCGAGTGCCGGAAGCCGGGCTGCTCCTGCAGCAACGACGCCGACCTGATCCTCGCCGACGGCAGCCGCGTCTGCGGCTGCTGCCTCGTCGACTGCCCGGACGTCCACTGCGACACGGACCCGCCTGAGACCTCCGCTCTCGAATAGCGGAGGCCATCCTCCATTTCACCGATAGTCAACCGCTCCTCCGCCTTCGCGCACGGAACAAGGTGGACGTACTGGTCGCCGACCTGCGCGAGACCGGGCTGCCGTAGTCGAAGGCCGACGCCCGATTCAGGCCCACAGCGTGGAGATCGGCGCGGCGACGATCCGATCCCCCAGTTCGAAGTCGGTCGGTCCGGTATGGAGGACCACACCCATCGTGAACCGATCGCCGAGCCGGTCGCGCAGCCACACCAAGTGGCGGGCGTCATCGGCGCCGGGCGATGCGGTCGACTTGATCTCGATCCCGGCCACGAGACCGCCGCCGTACTCGATCACCAGGTCGACCTCATGCCGTCCGCCCTTGTCCCGTAGATGGAACAGCCGCGGCCGCAGTGCCGAGACCGTTAGTTCCGGCCGCAACTGCATCGCGACGAAGCCCTCAACGATCCGGCCGAGCAGGTTGCCATCGCGGAGGATCTCGTCGGTCCCGAGGCGCAACGCCGTCGCCATCAACGCGGTGTCCACGAGGTACCGCTTCTCGAGAGAGACCAGCCTGGTCAGGCGGTTGGACCACCAGGCGGGCACGGCTTCGACCATGAACAGACGCTCGAGGAGCTGCCAGTAGGCGTGTGCCGTCCGCCGGTCGATCCGCACGCTGTCCAGGATGGTCGAGTCGTCGACCACTCCGGCGTTGTTCACCGCGATCGCCTCGACGTAGCTCGCGAACCGCCCGGAGTCGATGCCAGCGCGTAACAGGGCCGCGTCATGGTGCACCAGTTCATCGAGGTAGCTCTCCAGCCACAGCTGCCGACCAGTGCCATCGCGGTTCAGCACGGGGTCTGGGAACCCGCCGGCAGTCGACAGATCCACGTAGTCGGCGAGGTCCTGGCGAGCACCCGCGGCAGGACCGAAGGCGGACGCGTCCGCCGCGTGCAGGCGATCCACCAGCAGTCGCACCGGCGCTGCCCGCAGCGCCTCCTGAACCGTCATGCCCCACATGGGGATGCGCGTGATCCTGCCCGTGCCGGGCCAGGAGTTCTGGGTCAGTTCGGCTGACACCGAGCCGGTCAGCACGAACCGTCCAGGTCGTGCGTCGGCGTCCACCGCTCGCTTGACCGCGGCGAGCACACCGGGCACCTCCTGCCACTCATCCAGCAGGGCCGGCTCCTGCAGACGTTCCAGCGCGACGTCGGGATCCGCCCGGAAAGCCGCGGCCTCCGCATCACGATTGAGCCGGACCACACTCGCCGTATGGCGAGCGGCGGTCGTCGTCTTGCCGCACGCTCGCGGCCCCACCAGCAGCACTGCCGGCAACTGCCCGATTGCAGAGTCCAGCCGGTCGTCGACCAGCCTCGTCCGGTACGCCGCGGGGGGCTCGGCTTTGGGATTCATGCCTCGATGCTACTTTGGTCCACCTCTCAACGTCACTCTGGTCCACCTCTCAATGTCGGTTCGGTCCAGATCGAAGCCTCCGCGCACTCGCGCCGCTGCCGCGCGGGTGGCCGACGATCGAGTCGCACAGGAAACCATCAGCGCTCCTGTCCGGAACGGCCCTTGCGAAGGCTTACGGAGAGTGAAGGGGTCTGCGGCCGTAGTCGCCGCGTCACCGACCTCGAGCGCAGGCGGGAGGGCTGAGAGATGTCGAAGATGTCGGCGCTCCAGCGTCCCGATCACCGTGTTGCTGGGCTTAGGGAAGTTGTCAGGGGTTCGATCTGGGCTTCGCCCGAAGGAAGTTGCCCCGATGTGTCCGGATCGGGGGTTCATTTTCGGCTTAGTGGCATGCCGGGAATTCCAGCCCCGGCGCGAGAGGAGGTGTGGCCATCGTGATGACCCTGCACAAGCTGACGGCCGGCACCGGCTACGAGTACTTCACCCGGAACATCGCGGCGATGGACTCCACCGAGAAGGGCCACCTCAGTCTGGCCGACTACTACAGCTTGAAGGGCGAGAAGCCCGGGCACTGGGTCGGCTCCGGGCTGGCTGGCATCGACGGTCTGCAGGTCGGCGACGTCGCGGATCGGTTGGCCGAGGACCCGCAGTGGGGTCCGTACCTTGCGTCCCGTTCGGAGTTGGTGCGTGACCTGGCCGCCCAGGTGCGTGAGTCGTCGGGGACCACCGAGCATCGCTGGCAGGAGGCGCTGTCGGCCGACCTGTTCCCCGAGCTGGTCGCGCAGATCTTGGTGTGGCGAGCGGCGATGGGTGTGCCGGCGGACGACCTCAGTCCGACCGGCCCGACCCAGGTGCCGGGTTCGGCTGCGCGCTGGCAGCGCGTCCTCGACGACCACGTCGGGCTGTCCAGCCCGACCCTTCGGCACTGGACGGCGGTGGCGCGCCAGCTCGCTCCGCAGCTGCGCGACGACCCGCAGACTCCCGTGCTGGCGGCGAAGCTCGCCTCGCTGGCGCACGAGGGCGAGGACATGCCTGAGCTTCTCAAGAGCGCGATGCGACGCGGGCCGCTGCCGGACGACCACGCCGCGGCCGCACTGCTGTACCGCCTCGAGCGCCGCCCACGCCAAGAGCCGATTCGCGAGGTCTGGGAGACCGTCGAGTTCACCGAGAGCATGGGCCAGCGCCACGAGCGCATGCGCCCACCCGGAATGGATCGGCCCCACGGCTACGGAATCGGCATCTGACCCAACCAACGCGAGGAGGACAACCATGACCGCACATCCCAGGCCGGCCGACCGGCCACCCGAGTTCCTGACGATCGCTGAGGCCGCCGCGCGCTACCACGTCTCGCGCGACTACATCCGCCACCGCATCATCGACGGCGCCCTGCCCGCAGTCCGCTCAGGCCGACGGATCATTCGGGTGAACTCACGGGACCTCGAGTTCCTGTTCCGCCCCGTCCAGTCCATGCGGTCATCCAGGAGATCGGGATGACCGTGGCCGCTGGCTAGCAGCCAAGGCCGCCATAAGCGCCGGTCGTGGTTCCGCTGACTTACAGCTACAGTTGCAGAACTGGCTCATGTCGTGAGCTGGAATCTTGCGAGGCCTTGGATCGTTGTACATATGCTTGCCTCAACGATCGAGTCATAGAGGAGACGATCTAGATGGACAGTCGTGCGATGATCCTCTTCAATGTGCCGACCGCGCGGGATGGACTGGCGCAGGTGTTCAACATGCCTGGCTACAACCATGCGCAGTACTCGTACTCGCGAACCGCCGAAGAGGCCGACCGTCGGGCTATCTTCCAAGACTGGGCCGCTTACGGAGATGCGCTCTGGGGCGCCCTCAGGCGGAGTCCAACAAGCAAGTGAGTCATCCTGTCAGTGCGGCTGACGAGCCCGAAGATCCGTCAAAGTCGCGAGACTCAGCCAAACCGGGAGGCAACCCGAGCGAACTTCCAGCCGGGCCAGTCGAGGCCATCGAAGATGTTCTTGAGGGCTTCATTACGGATCCGACCGTCCGGACCGAGGCAGTTCAGCGGCTCTCCTTCACGATCGCGCAGTTCCGATCGCCCTATCCCCCGACCGAGTACTTAGCGGAACTAGAGAAGCTGGTTCCCGGCGGTGCTAAGCACGTCATGGACCAAGCCGACGCGCAGGCCGATCATCGACGAGGGCTCGAAGCGCGGGTGGTGAACGGAGGCGAGGCTCGCGCGGACCGAGGCCAGTGGATGGGGTTAGCGGTGGCGGTGCTGTTCTTGGTGGCCGCTGTGGTTGTGATCCTGCTCGGTCAGCCGATCGTCGGGGGCTTGATTGCGACAGTCGACTTGGTAGCCCTCGTCTCGGTCTTCGTGCTGGGCAGGGATGCGCAGAAGAGGGGCATAGCTCGCAAGGATCCGGTCTAGGCTCCCACCCGAGCGGCTGCCCATGCGCTCAACCCGATCGACGACACCTCCCAGCCGAGAGCGGCTCCCCGTCCGCGATGCCGATCTGGTAACTCCTCGAGCTCGCCGAATACCAACGCGCGAACAAGCCGAGTACAGCCCCCGGCGGCAAACCTTGTAGACGCGAGCACACGAGAGGTCGGGGAGCGGATGCTGGGCTGAGGCGATACTCGGATCGCCACTGGCCCTAACCCGTCAGTCCTCGTCGCATACCAGTCGGGACAGGCGCTCAGCGATCTGGCGATCGCGGTCCTTCGCGGCGTGCTGGTAGAGCTGGGCGGCGACCGATGTGGAGTGGCCGAGCCTCGCCTGGAGTTCGGCGGTAGTTGCTCCGACCTGGGCGGCCAGCGTGGCTCCGGTGTGGCGAAGGTCGTGCCACTTGAGGTCGTCCCGGCCGGCGGCGGCTCTTGCCTTGGTGAAGTGGCTGCCCATCACCGAGTGCCACATGTGGCCTCGCGCCTCGCCCGGGAAGAGCAGTGAGTTGGGTCCGGGGCGCACGTAGGTCTCGAGGTGCTCCTCGATGATCGGCCAAACGTGCGGCGGAACTGAGACGTCGCGGACGCCGGCGTCCGACTTGGGTGGCCCGACCACGGCCCCTCCGGGCGGGAAGGTGACGGCCCGGCGGACCTTGATCTGGTGGTTGGCGACGTCGATGTCCTTGCGGCGCAGCTCGGCGATCTCGCCGTAGCGCAGGGCACACCAGGCGGCGATCATCAACGCAGCGCTCAACCGAGGCGGCATGTTGTCGGCCATGACCTGGATCTCGGCCGGTGTCGCCGGCTCCACGGGCCGCCTGACCGTCGCCGCGCCAGCGCCGCGGATGTGGACGGGCGAGGCCGTGATCAGCTCGTCGTCGACAGCGCTGTTCAGGATCGCCCGCAGAAGGGCGTAGGCCTTCGTCCGGGCTCTCGGCGTCGCCCTGTTCAAGCTGGCGTGCCAGGCCCGCACGTCGGAGCGCGTAATGCGGCCGATCGGGCGCGCCGCCGAACATCGGGTTCAGGTTGGTCGCCAGCAGCGGCCGGCAGTCCTTCTGGGCCAGGGCTTTCGGTCGGCGAGAGCCACCAAACTTTGGCCGACGGCTTCTTTAGCCGATCAGCCCTGTCTCTTGGCGCTCAACGATGCTCGCCACCCTTCGTGACGCGGGAGCCTTAACAGGCTCAGGATCCCACTCCTCAGGGACCGGTCAGCCTCCACCACGGGTCTCGACAGGCTCGACCAGCCAGGGCAAGCCGCCCTTCGTGACGGTCGCAGAGCGACCTCCTCAGGGACCGCTTAGCTTGGCCGACCGTCCGCCGCCCCTCGTGACGCGCTGGCTCATTCCTCGCAAGCGCCCCTCAGGGACCGGTTCAGGGAACGCTGTAAGTGGGCCCACTGGGAATCGAACCCAGAACCCGCGGATTAAAAGTCCGCTGCTCTGCCAATTGAGCTATAGGCCCGCGTCGGAACGCTCTCGTAGCGTACCGAGGCTGCGGGCGTCCATGCACACTGGATGCGTGGACATCGGCTACTTCGGCATCGGGCTCGTCCTCGTCGTCGGTATCGCCGTTGTCGTCTACGGCTGGCTGGCCGACCGCACCGACACGCGGCGGCGCAACGAAGCCCTGACCCAGCCGCCGGACCGGCCCATCCCCGGCCTCTCTCCGGACGCCCCTGGGCCTGCCTACCTCACCGAGTACGAGGTCCTCCACCGCACGGCCTACCACCCCGCGGCGTCCCTCACCGACACCGAACGCGCCACCCTCAAGCACCACCTGCTCAGCGCCCCGAGCTTCCCCCACGGCCATGCCGCCACCGAGTTCACCACCGATGAAGCCAGCGGTCTCTGCGTCCTCCCTGCTCCCTGGATCCTCGTCACCGACCACCACGTGACTACCATCCGCGAGCTCCTCCCCTTCCTCGAGAAGGCCCGCGCCGGCGACCACCGCGTCGTCATCGTCGCTCCCCGACTCGGCCGCGAGGTCATCGCCACCATGCAGGTCAACGCCGTCCAGCAGACCCTCAGTTGCGATGTCGTCCTCATCCCGGACGCCGGACAGCGGCGCGCCCTCTGTTCGCTCGTCGGCGCCGTCCCCGTCCCCTGGGAGGACCTGCGCGCCGGCTATGTCCCCGAAGCCAGCCTCGGCACCTGCGCAACCTGGGTGAGCAGCTCCGACCGATTGTGGGTAGTCCAGGACGGGGACGGGCCTTCGTGACGGTCGCAGAGCGACCTCATCAGGGACCGTTCGGGTCGCGCGGCGGCCCTTCGTGACGCCGCTCGTTCCTCGCGGCTCCTCAGGGACCGTTGGAAAGGGGCCTCGACAGGCTCGACCAGCGATTCAGCGCTACGAAATCCTCAAGTAAGACTCTAGGTGAATCCTCAGGTGTCAGGCGTAGCCGAGGTCGTCCAACTCGTCGTCCTCGATGCCGAAGAAATGCGCGATCTCGTGCCACACGGTGATGCGCACCTCTTCGACCAGCTCGTCCTCGCTCGACACCAGCCGCAGCAGCGGGCCGCGGAAGATCAGAATCCGGTCCGGCAGCACACCCGAGTACTGCGAAGTCCGCTCTGACAAGGGAGTTCCGTCGTAGTAGCCCAGCACGTCACCTAGCTCGGGGTCCGGCTCCTCCTCCACGATCAGGGCACAGTTCTCCACCAGGTCGAACAGTTGCTGCGGGATCTGCGCCAGCGCCTCGTCGACCAATTCGTCGAAGCGTTCCGGCGTCACCGACAGGGCCATGGCCCCACCATATCCATGCCGCCAAGCGGAAAATCACAGCATTGTAGTTATTCAGCATCCACTTACTGGAAACCAACCTCGCGCATACAGTCCTGTTTCACCTGAGGCAGCGGGGACGGGTGTGACGCACGTCGCCGGGGAAGGCCCGCCCCCTGCCCTATGGCAACTGTCTGCTGGCAACGTGGCACCGTAAGGAGTCTGGACCGTTGAACAGAGCGCTGGCCGTCACCCGCGCCACCCTCGCCTGGGTCGTGCTCACCACGTCCCTCGTCGTGGGCGGCCTCGTCGTCGCCGCGCCCGCGGACGCCGCCACCGCCACCTACACGGCCAACACCTCCGTGAACGTCCGCTCCGGCCCGAGCACCAGCAAGACCATCCTCTTCCAGCTGCAGAAGGGCCAGACCGTCCTCTCCGCAGGCAAGGTCTCCGGCGACTGGTTGCCGATCACCTACGACAACACCACCGCCTACGTGTGGGCCGACTACCTGAACGCGGACAAGACCGCGGCCAGCGTCGTCCTCAGCGGTCCCGCCGGACGCAAGACCGCCACTGTCAACGTGAACGTCCGCGCCAAGGCCAGCCTCGACGCCGACATCACCACCATCCTCACCAAGGGGACGGTCGTGACGGTGACGGGCTACTCCTCCGGCGTCTTCCTCCAGGTCACCGTGGGCGGCAAGACCGCCTGGATCCACTCCCAGTTCCTGTCGAAGGCGACCGACACCACGCCCGAGCCCGTCGCCTTCTACACCACCACGACCAACCTGGCCCTTCGCCTCACCGCCTCCGTCGCCGCGACCAACCAGGGCACGATCTCAAGCGGAAAGACCGTCGGCGGCACCGGGATGCACTCCGGCGGCTACAGCCAGGTTGTGTACTCAGGCAAGGTCGGCTGGGTCATCACCGGCTACCTCAAGGCCGCAGCGGGTACGCCGGGCGGCCTCGTCCTGCCGCTCACCAAGGGCACCCGCTGGACCAGCGGCACGCAGGTCGCGGTGCTCGCCAAGCCGGACGCGAAGGCCACCGTCCTCGACACCCTCGGTCTCGCCTCGGCGCTGCGCATCACCGGAACTACGAGTGGCGACTTCACCCAGGTCATCTGGGACGGTGCCACGGCCTGGGTCGCCACGAAACAGCTCACCGCCGACAAGTCCATCGTCGACCTCGGCTCCGACAGCCTGAACAAGCTCGAGCCCAACGGCAAGGCCGCCGTCCTCGAGGTCCGGGCGAACTTCCCCCAGATCAAGACCATCTACGGGTGGCGCTCCTCGAGCGCGTACTCCTCCGACCACCCCAACGGCCGGGCGATCGACATCATGCTTCCCGACTACAAGAAGAACAAGGCGCTCGGCGACGCCATCGCCCAGTACTTCATCGACAACGGCACACGCCTGCATGTCACGTACATTCTCTGGCAGCAGCGCAGCTACACGATCCCCAAGGGGCCGTGGAAGAAGATGGAGGACCGCGGCAGCGACAACGAGAACCACATGAACCACGTGCACGTCTCGTTCCAGCCGAGTTGATCGTCCCCTCCAAGCCCCCCGACCCGACGGTCTTCGCCTGCCACCGGCGAGGACCGTCCGGCCGTTCAGGGGGCTCGCGGTGGCGTCCCTGCCCTGTTTTGAGCCGCCAGCCGCGTGGGCCGTATAGTGGCGCGTCAGGTCCCCATCGTCTAGCGGCCTAGGACACCGCCCTTTCAAGGCGGCAGCGCGGGTTCGAATCCCGTTGGGGATGCCAGGTTGGGGATGCCACTGCGCGCGCCACGCCCCACCCGGCCTGAGCGGTCCCGGTCCGGGCTCAGCGGACCTCGAGAATCCGCTCCTCACGATCACCCAGTAGCCAGCGACCCGTCGAGGCCACGTCGAGATGCTCCGGACGCCAGCGCAACGCGCTCAACCACGACCGCACCAGATTCGCCGTGCTCGACCACTCCCGCACCCCGAGCACCTCCAGCTGGGCCTGCGTCACCAGGGCCAGCGACTGCCCTGTGTCGGGGTCGCAGAGCGCGCGCAGCCGACGCTCGTCCGTTGCGTCCGGCGCCGCAATCCCGTTCTCCACCGACTGCATCATGGCGTGCTGGGCGTCCCTGCTGATCCACAGCGGTTCCGGCCCCGCCGCCAGCGACGTCGCCGCCACGTCCCTCCCCGCGTCCGGACGCCCGATCCGCCGCGCGGCAGCGGCCATTCCGGCCAGGCGCTGAGGATCCGCCAGCAGCGCATCGATCTTGAACCCGACCGTGGTCGGATAGTTGCAGCGGACGGCCGCACCCTCCTCCAGCAGGTAGTCGGCGTTGCGCACCTCCTGGCCGGGAATCGGGTTGACGATCACCATGGGCAGTCCTGCAGCCATGCACTCCGAGGACGACAGCCCACCCGGCTTCCCGACGAACAGATCGGCGACCCGCATCAGGTCGGCCATGCGGTCGGTGAAGCCGAGCACCACGAAGTCGCCCGATCGGTCGGCCACCAACTGCTCGATCTCCTCCTTCAGTCCGCTGTTGCGGCCGCACACGATCACCGCCTGGAAGGCGCTCCGCATCCGCAGGGCCTGACGCACCACCTCGACGGTGTAGTTCCCACCTGCCGCTCCGGCGGAGATCAGGACGACGGGCACGCCCGGCCGCAGTCCGAAGGCGGCGCGGACCGCACGATCATCCATCGGCTCAGCGAGATCGCGCCGGACGGGGATGCCCGGCGCACTCACCCGGTCGTCCGGGATCCCGATCGTGGTCAGGTATTGCCGGCTCTCCTCCCTGGCCGCGAAGAAATGGTGGAAGGGCGAGGTGAGCCACAACCCCTGGAAGTCGTAGTCGGTCGTCACCACCGTGAGCGTCGCCCGCAATTGGTTTCTGGCCAGCAGCAGCGAGGTCAGCCGAGCCGGCAGGAAATGGGTGCAGATCACCACGTCCGGGTCCGCCTCGCGCAATTCGCGCACGAACGAGATCGTGTTCAGCTGTTCCAGCCACTGCAACGGCGAGGACGCCAGCTTGAAGGGCGGATCGGCATTGTCGTACCCCCAGCCGACCAGCCACGGCGCCTGTGAGACCAACTGGAAGTAGCCGTCGTCGTAGAACCTGTTGAACACCTCGCTGGTGGTCTCCAGGATGTCGAGCCGGCGCACCTCTGCGTCGGGGTCGCGCGCGGACAGAGCGGCTTCCACCGCGCTGGCCGCCATGTTGTGGCCCGATCCCACCCCGGCGGCGAGCACCATCACTCGGCGTCCCATGGCCACAGGCTAGCGCTGGATCGGCGACCGGCCCGGAAGCCCCCGTGCGGCCCGCCGTTCCGACGCCGATTTTCGCCCGGACGACGGGGTACGTTATAGTTTCCGGGCTGGCCGGGTGACGGTCAGTGAGGCCTTAACAAGGCCCCGTGGCGCAGTTGGTTAGCGCGCCGCCCTGTCACGGCGGAGGTCGCGGGTTCGAGTCCCGTCGGGGTCGCTGGAAGTGTCATTCCTGAGGCCAGGTAGCTCAGTCGGTAGAGCGTTCGCCTGAAAAGTGAAAGGTCACCGGTTCGATCCCGGTCCTGGCCACATTTGCGCGGTGGAAGTGGTTCCATCGCGCTTTTCCAATTCAGGACGCTGCCCTTCGTGACGCCGGCCTCGTTCCTCGGCCGGCTCCTCAGGGACCGCTGGGGGGTCTCGACAAGCTCGACCAGCCGAGGCGTGACACGGGTCTCGACAGGCCCACCGGCGGTGGGAGCAGACGCAGAACGGGGCCGGACCCGAAGGCCCGACCCCGTCTGTTACGGCATCAGCTCACTTGGTGTAGCCGACGTTCTCCCACTTCGGCACCTTGGCCATGCCGAGGGCGCCGATGTTGGCCAGCTTGTCCCGGACGCCGATCAGCATCGGACGCTGGTACAGCGGCAGGGTGTGCACCGACTCCCAGATCGCCTGGGCGGCCTGGTTGCCGAGGTCAGCGCGCTTGGTCGCATCCATCTCGGTGTCGATCTGCGGAATCAGCTCGTTGACCTTCGGGATGTCGAGCTGGGCGAAGTTGGACTCGTTCGGCTTGAACGCGTCGCCCGTCCCGGTGCCACCGTAGATCTGGCCGATGTTGCGCAGCGGGTACGGCGTCCCGATCCACGAGAACGCGATGATGTCGAAGTCGTGCTTGGTGAGCACGCCCGGCCAGTCCTTGTTCGTGTCGATCGTCCTGAGCTTCAGGTTCACGCCGATGTCCTTCAGGCTCTTCTGCGCCTGCAGGCCCTCGTTCTCGGACGCCTTCACGCCGCCGAGCACCGCGAATACCACGTCGAGCTCCTTGCCGTTCTTCTCACGGAAGCCGGTGGAGGAGTTCATCGCCCAGCCGGCCGCGTCGAGCGCCGCCTTGGCCTTGTCCGGGTTGTAGTCGATGCCGGTGACCTTCGCCTGGTCGACGTAACCGGGCTGGTTCGCCACGTACAGGTTGTTGTTCAGCGGCACCTTGTCGCCCGGCAGGCCGGCGAGGTCGGACTGTGCGATGACGGTCCGGTTGATGCCCATCGCGATGGCCTGACGCACGGCCTGGTCGGACAGGACCGGCGACTTCGAGTTGAAGGTGAAGTGCCGGAAGTTCGGGCCGGCCGCCACCCGCACGGTGGAGTTCTGCGCGTTCTTCGCCTGGGCGTAGCCGTCAGGATCGGCGCCGATGTCGTAGTAGTCGAGCTCCTGGTTCGCGAAGGCCGAGGCGAGGGCGTCCGAGGTGATGTTCTTCCACGTGAGCTTGGTCAGCAGTGGCTTGGCGCCCCACCACTTGTCGTTCGGCTCCATCGTCACGGTGCCGCTGGTCTTGTCCCAGTTCGTCACCTTGAAGGGCCCGGAGAACCAGGCGTCCTTGTACTCGCCCCAGCCATCGTTGAACACCGCCGGGGTCGCTGCGCCTGCGGCGGGAAGCGGTCCGTCCGCGATGATCGCCGTCCAGTCGGGGTAGGTCGACTTGAAGGTGAAGACCACCTGCTGATCACTGGAGCCCGCGGCCACCGACGTGACCTGGTTCCAGCCATCGGTCGACGCTGCGGCGAACTTCTTGTTGCTGCCGTTCTGGGACTTCCAGGTGGCGATCCAGTCGTTGGCGGTGATCGGGCTGCCGTCGTTCCACACGGCCTTCGGGTTCAGGTCGAGGGTGATGACGAGCTTGCCGCCGACCACCTCATCCTTGGCCGAGGTCAGGTAGTCCGGATTGATGACCGGGGTGCCGTCGCCCTTGAAGTCGTAGTACGTGGGCCGGATCGGTGATTCCAGGAACACCAGTTCGTTGTCGTTGCCGGTCACGTTGAACTGGTTCCACGTCGTGATCTGGCTGCTCATCGAGCCGACGAACTCACCACCGGTCAGCTGGTCCCTGGGGGTTTCGTTGATGTCCCAGCCGGAGCTGTTCGCGGGCGTTCCCGGCACCGCCGCAGGACCGCCGGTACTGGTCGCCGTCTGGGACGGCCCCCCGCAGGCAGCCATGGTCAGAGCCAGGCCTCCCGCGATCAGGGGCATCAGGATTCTTGAAGCCTTCACATTTCCTCCATGTGCGTTATGGCCGGGCCACGCCGTAGCGGCGACACAACCCGCAGCCATACAGATAACCCCTGACGATACCCGTTACCGCGCGGAGCGCGACAATCACGCGCATAACGACCTGCTAACGAATTCCGCAGTGGGTGAGGTGGGACGGGGCTCGACGGACTCGGCCGGCTGGGGCTTCGTCAGGCTCAGCCAGCATTCCTCACTCGGCCAGCTGGGGCTTCGTCAGGCTCAGCCAGCATTCCTCACTCGGCCGGCTGGGCCTTCGTCAGGCTCAGCCAGCGTCTCCTCTAGGCCGGCGTGGCCACGACGGACGGCTCGGCGGAACCCAGGAGACCAGGGCCGGCGTAGTGACAGGCGGCGCGGTGGTCGGGGCCCTGGGCGTCCAGCGGGGGCGGCACGTCGCGGCAGAGCTGCCGCTGGTCCTCAGCCAGCGCGGCGTAGCGGAAGCAGCGCGTCCGGAACTTGCAGCCGGACGGCGGGTCGGCCGGGCTGGGCAGGTCGCCCGAGAGGACGATCCGGTGGCGCGAGCGCTCGGTCTCCGGATCGGGGATCGGGATCGCCGACAACAACGCCTGCGTGTACGGGTGCGCCGGGTTCGAGTAGACCTCGTCCACGTCGCCGATCTCGACGATCGAGCCCAGGTACATCACCGCGACCCGGTCTGCGATGTGCCTGATCACCGCCAGATCGTGCGCGACGAACAGGTACGACAGCCCGAGCTTGGCCTGCAGGTCGTCCAGCAGATTGATCACGCCGGCCTGGATCGACACGTCCAGAGCCGACACCGGCTCGTCCAGCACCATCACCTTGGGCTCCAGCGAGAGCGCCCTGGCGATGCCGATGCGCTGGCGCTGGCCGCCGGAGAAGTGCTGCGGATAGCGCTCCGCGTGGCTGGGCTCCAGCCCGACCAGCCGCAGCAGGTCGTGGACGCGCTGCTCGATCTCGTTCTTGGGGTAGCCGAAAACGCCCATCGGCTCGGCGATGATGTCGAAGATCGGCATCCGGGGGTCGAGCGAAGCCATCGGATCCTGGAACACCACCTGCAGGTCACGGCGCAACTGCTTGCGGGACCGCCGGTTCAGGGACGCCGTGGCCTTGCCGAGCACGTCCACCGTCCCCGCGGTCGGCTTGCCCATGTTGAGGATCTCCAGCAACGTCGTGGTCTTCCCGCAGCCGGACTCCCCCACCAGGCCGAGGGTCTCGCCCTCGCGGATGTCGAGGTCGATGCCGTCCACGGCGTACACCGTGCCGATCCGGCGCCGGTAGATGGCGCCCTTCATCAGCGGGTAGTGCCGCTTGAGACCCTTCAACTCCAGCACCACCGGACGCTGCTCGCGCGGGGTCTCCGAGAGCTCGGAGGTCGCCAACTGCGGAGCCGGGAACAGCTCAGCGTGCGTCTTCCCCTCCAGCTCGTTCAGCCGGATGCAGGCGGCGAGATGGTCCATCGAGTCGGTGGGCACCAGCTCGGGTTCCGCGACAGAGCACTGCTCGATCGCGGCCGGGCAGCGAGGGATGAATGGGCAGCCCGGCGGCAGGTCCACCACGGACGGCGGGTTGCCTTCCAGCACCGGCAGGGCACCGTCGCTGGACTGGTCGAGCCGCGGCACCGTCCCCAGCAGACCGATCGTGTACGGCATCCGCGGACGGTAGAAGATGTCGTCCACCGAGCCCTGCTCGACCGGGCGTCCCGCGTACATCACGACGACCCGCTCGGACATGCCTGCGACGATGCCCAGGTCGTGCGTGATCATGATGATCGCCGCCCCGGTCTCCCGCTGCGCCGTCTTCAGCACCTCCAGCACCTGGGCCTGGATGGTCACGTCCAGCGCGGTCGTCGGCTCGTCGGCGATGATCACGTCGGGGTCGTTGGCGATCGCCATCGCGATCATCACGCGCTGCCGCATGCCGCCGGAGAACTCGAACGGGAACGACTTCACCCGCACCTGCGGGTTCGGGATGCCGACCAGGTCGAGCAGCTCGATCGCCCGGTTCCACGCCTTGGACTTCGGCACGTCGTAGTGCGCCTGGATCGCCTCCACGATCTGGTCACCGACCGTGTAGACCGGCGTCAGCGCGCTCAGCGGATCCTGGAAGACCATCGCCACGTCGCGTCCGCGGATCTTCGACAGTTGCTCATCGGTGTTGCCCAGCAGTTCCTCGCCGTGCAGCTTGATCGAGCCCTCGATGCGGGTGGTCGGCGGGTGCAGGCCCATCACGGCCAGCGACGTGACCGACTTGCCTGAGCCCGACTCCCCCACGATCGCCATCGTCTCGCCCGCGGCGAGGTCGAAGCTCAGCCCGCGGACGGCCCGCACCAGGCCAGCCTCACTGGGGAACGTCACGTGCAGGTCGCGGACGCTCAGGACGATGTCGCCCGCCTTGGTGCGGCGGTCCTTCACCTGGGTGGAGATGCTCATGCCTGGCCTCCGGACGCCGAGCTGGGATCGAGAGCGTCGCGCAGGCCGTCGCCGACCGCGTTGACGCACATCACCAGGAACACCAGCAGCGCGGCCGGGCCCAGGAAAATCCACGGGTAGGTGGTCGCCATCCGGGCGCCCTCGCCGATCAGCGTGCCGAGGGACGTGTCCGGGGCCTGGACGCCGAAGCCGAAGTACGACAGGCCCGTCTCGGAGAGGATCGCGTAGCCCACGTTGAGCGTCGCGTCGATGATCAGCAGCGACGAGGCGTTGGGCAGGATGTGCCGGACGATGATCCGGAACGCCGACAGCCCCATGAACCGGGCCGCCAGCACGTACTCGCGTTCCCTGATCGACAGGGTCAGCGAACGCACCACGCGGGCAGACAACGGCCACGCGAACGCCGCCAGCAGCACGACGAGGATGAGCCAGGCGGCGTCCCCCTCGGGGGCGCCACGGGAGGCCACGGCGATCAGGAAGAAGCTGGGCACGACCAGTAGCAGGTCGATGATCCACAGCATGAACTTCTCGTACCAGCCGCCCAGGTAGGCGGCGGACGCCCCGACGAGAGCCGCGATGGAGGTCGACATGACCGCGACCAGCAGCCCGATCAGCAGTGACTTGCCCAGGCCCCGGACGGTGAGGGCGAGCACGTCGCGGCCGGCCTGCGTGGTGCCCAGGAGGTGCGCGGAGTCGGGCGGGGTGAGGAAGGCATTGGTGTCGATGTCGTCGAACTTCCAGTACAGGAAGAACGAGCCGAACAGCGCCAGGATGATCAGGAGCAGGATGCCCAGCGCCCCCACCACAGCGGTCTTGTTGCGGAGGAAGCGGCGCAGGATCAGGCGACCGCGGGAGAGCCTGCGCTGCGGCTTGGCCGTGGCGAGGGTCGTGATCGTCGCCGCGCTCACTGGGGCCCCCGCTGAGTTGTTCGGGGGAGCGCAGCGGAGGAGAAGAACTCTGTGGGGTGCATCATGCGGTGCATCATGCGAGCCTCACTCTCGGGTCGAGGATCGCGACCATGATGTCGGAGAGCACGGCGCCGGCGAGGACGCAGACACCGGCGAAGGCCGTCACTGCGACCACCCCGTTCACGTCCCGGAAGTTGATCGTGTCCACGCCGTACTGGCCGATACCCGGGAAGTTGAAGATGCGCTCGGTGTAGGTGGCGCCCACGAACATGGTGGCCACGCTGAAGGCCACGTAGGTGCCGGTGGGGATCAGCGCGGTCCGCAGGGCGTGCTTCATCACGGCCTTGCGCCGCGGCAGGCCCTTCGCGCGCGCCGTCCGGACGTAGTCCGCCCCGAGGGAGTCGAGCATCAGGTTGCGCTGGATCCGGCTCATCGAGGCGGCGCCCAGCACAATGAGCACCAGCGTCGGCAGGAACAGGTGTTGCAGCCGGTCGACCAGGTCGGCCATCGGGTAGTTGCCCACGTCCCCAGTCTCACCGATGAACTCGAACGTCCGGCTGTGCGTCACGTCGTTGAACCACGTGGCACCGATCTGGGTGAGGTGGCCGATGACGAAGGCAGGCGTCGAGATGATCAGCAGCGAGATGAACGTCACCACGCGGTCGCTCACCTTGTACTGCCTGGTCGCCGTCCACGCGCCGGCCGCGACGCCGATCACGATGCCCGCGATCGTGCCGATCAGCAGCAGCCGAAGGCTCACCCACATCCGGGTGCTGATCTGCTCCGCGACGTTCATGCCGGTCGGCGAGTAGCCCCAGTTGCCCTGGAGGACGCCGGTGAGCCACACCCAGTACCGCTCAAGCAGCGGAACCTGGTCGCTGAGGTTGTACTTGCGCAGCTGCGCCTCGACGATGGCAGGGTCGACCGGCGGCTGACGGACCGCCCACAGTGCCCGTGGGTTCAGCTGGGTGGCCGCGAGAAGAAAGGTCAGCGAGACGGCGACGTAAAGCAGCACGACGTAGTTCAGCAGACGCTTCCCGATGTAGCGAAGCATGGATGGAAGGTACCCCAGCGCACCGGCATCCCCAAACGAATCACCGCTTGCGGACCCTGCGATTCACCACCACAGTGCCTAGTACGAGGTCGTTCAGGGCCCTTCGCTCAGCCCCGATCACGATCGTGGGGAGCACCACGCAGATCAGCGCCGCACGCGCGACCGCGCGTCCGACGTCGAGGCGCCGGCCGTCCAGCCGGACGATGCCGATGCCGGCCAGGAGCTGGCCGAAGCTGCTGCCCGTGAGCGTCGTGAGCAGCGCGCTCTGCACGAAGTACACGGCCAGGACCATCCACGCACGCCAGCCGCCGCCGGTGAGCACCCCGGTGCCGAATGCGAACACCGCGACCATCATGGACGCCGCCCAGTCGAGCACCAGCGCCGCGATCCGCGACCACCACGACGCGAGCGATCCCAGTCCGCTCTCGGGCAGGCCGATGCTGGCGCCGGGGTAGGCGTCCGGGTCGTCCGCTGCGGTCACGAAGGCGAGCCTACTGGCCCTTCGTCAGCGCCGCCGCTTCGTCAAGCTCGGCCCTTCGTCAAGCTCAGGGACCATCCCCGCGCACCCTGTTACCGGGCTGAAACATAGACGCAACTCGACGGTTACGGCTGGTCCCTACCGTGTGGTGAGTTCAATCCCTGAGCCTCATGGAGGACCCATGTTCCAAGGCGCCGACGACCTGTTGGCCTACATCAAGGATGAGGGTGTCGAGACCGTCGACGTCCGCTTCTGCGACCTGCCGGGCGTGATGCAGCACTTCACCGTGCCCGCCCAGTTCTTCGGCCCGGACGTGTTCGAGGACGGGCTGTCCTTCGACGGTTCGTCGATCCGCGGCTTCCAGAAGATCCACGAGTCCGACATGACCCTCATGCCCGACCCGACCACTGCCTTCGTCGACCCCTTCCGCCGGTCGAAGACCCTGGCGCTGAGCTTCTTCGTGCACGACCCGCTGACCAAGGAGCCCTACAGCCGCGACCCGCGCAACATCGCGCGCAAGGCCGAGAACTACCTCGCCTCCACCGGCATCGGCGACACCGCGTTCATGGGCCCCGAGGCCGAGTTCTACGTGTTCGACTCCGTCCGCTTCGAGACCAAGGCCAACGCCGGCTTCTATTACATCGACTCCGAGGCGGGCGCATGGAACACCGGCGCCGAGTCCGACGGTGACGGCCGTGGCAACCGCGGTTACAAGGTGAAGTACAAGGGCGGGTACTTCCCGGTGCCGCCGGTCGACCACTTCTCCGACCTGCGCGACGACATGGTGCGCAACCTGATCGGCGCCGGGCTGGAGATCGAGCGCGCACACCACGAGGTGGGCACCGCCGGCCAGGGCGAGATCGCGACCAAGTTCGACACGCTGCTGGGCGCAGCCGACAACCTGATGAAGTACAAGTACATCATCAAGAACACCGCGTGGGCCGCGGGGAAGACCGCCACGTTCATGCCGAAGCCGATCTTCGGCGACAACGGTTCGGGCATGCATGTGCACCAGTCGATCTGGAAGAACGGCGAGCCGCTGTTCTACGACGAGGCGGGCTACGCGAACCTGTCCGACCTGGCGCGCTGGTACATCGGCGGTCTGCTGCACCACGCGCCCGCGGTGCTGGCGTTCACCAACCCGACCGTGAACAGCTACCACCGCCTGGTGCCGGGCTTCGAGGCACCGGTGAACCTGGTGTACAGCTCGCGGAACCGCTCGGCGTCCATCCGGATCCCGATCACCGGCTCGAACCCGAAGGCCAAGCGCCTCGAGTTCCGCTGCCCGGACCCGTCGTCCAACCCGTTCCTGGCGTTCCCCGCCATGCTGCTGGCCGGCCTGGACGGGATCCAGAACAAGATCGAGCCGCCGGCCCCGATCGACAAGGACCTGTACGAGCTGCCGCCGGAGGAGCACGCGGCGGTCCCGACCGTCCCGGGCTCGCTCGACGCCGTGCTGGACGCGCTGGAGGCCGACCACGACTTCCTGCTCGCCGGCGACGTGTTCACGTCCGACCTGATCGAGACCTGGGTCGACATGAAGCGGGCCGACATCGATGCCATCCGGCTCCGTCCGCACCCGCACGAGTTCGAGATGTACTTCGACATGTGAGTTCGCTGACTTGGCAACGGGAGGTCCGTTGCCACGAGGAGCCCGCGCCGTCCACCACGGCGCGGGCTCCTCGCTCTTCCCCTCGAGTCCGGTCGCGGGCGTCAGGGCTTGGCCGGGCGCCGCAGCTTGGTGACCATCCCCACCACGGACACCACGGCCCAGACGCCTTCCAGCAACAGGAATCCCCACTGCTGGCCCAGCAGAGCCAGGACGGCGAGCGTCGCGGAGCCGACGGCGTTGAGCACGAGATAGAGCCAGGAGTCCTGGGTCAAGCGGCCAGCCTGCGATGCGACGAACGCACCGAGAATGAGCAGGGACCCGGCGATCTGGACCGACTGTTCGAGCATGACGCTTCTCCTCTTCGAGGCGTCGTCTTGTCGGGCCGGGTACGGCGCATCTCGTCCGGGCACACCGGGAGGGCGCGCCCGCCCAGACTACCCGCGAAGCGGATGCCGGCCGTGGGTCGTCATCCCTCGCCGAGGGACCACCGCGGCCCGGCGCGCCTCACTAGGGTGGAGCCCGTGACCGAACAGGTGGTGGCCGTGCTGGGCCGCGGCGTCGTCCCCCGGAACACTCCCCTGCTGATCGCCGACGACCTCGGCTTCACCCGTGGAGACGGGTGCTTCGATGCCGCCCGGGTGGTCATGGTGGAAGGCAGCCCGCGCGTCGACCACCTCGACCGGCACCTCGCCCGGTTCGGACGCTCCGCCGCGGCTCTCGAACTGCCCACGCCGGACGTCGACGCCTGGCGAGAACTGATCGACCAGGCCCTTGCCGCCTGGACGGAACCCGGCGAGGCCGTCCTCAAACTGGTGCTCACCCGCGGGCCTGAGCACTCCGCGTCCACGGTGTCGGCGCTGCTCACCGTCACCACCGCACCCGACGCCTCCCGCGCACGCCTGGGCGTCACCGGCGCCACGCTCGGCCGCGGCTACCCCAGCGATGCCTTCGCCGCCGCACCCTGGCTGCTCGGCGGCGTGAAGACGCTCTCCTACGCCGTCAACGTCGCAGCCAAGCGTGAAGCCGCCCGTCGTGGCGTGGACGAGGTCGTGTTCACCTCCAGCGACGGCTACCTGCTGGAGGGCCCGACCGCTGGCCTGCTCGTCGCAGCGGACGACCAGCTCTGGACGACACCGCTCGGTGCCACCGGGGTCCTGGAGTCGGTCACGATCGACGTCATCATGGACGCGGCGAGGGCCGACGGCGTCGGCACCCGCCAGGCGCTGTTCCGTCCCGCCGATCTGACCGACACCGACGGCGTCTGGCTGGTCTCCGCCGTGCGCGGCGTCCTGCCACTGGTGGAACTGGACGGCGTCCCGCTCCCGCGCGATCCTGCGATCACTGCCCGGCTGGCCGCGGCCGCCGGGTTCTGAGGTTGGCTTCCGCTGGTTTCGACGAGCTCAACCAGCCGTAAGTTGCTCAACCCACCGTAGGTTGCTCAACCAACCGGAGGTGAGGCCACCTCGACCAGGTTGCCCCACGGATCGTCCACGGTGAGCCGGGCCGTGTCCGGGCCGGCGTCCAGCGCGACGTCGAGGCCACGCGCACGCAGCCGCACGGCCGCGGCGAGCACGTCCGCTGCAGCGGGCACCTCGATCGAGACCTGGCCCAGGCCGAGCGTCGGCGCGCGCAGACCGACCCCGGCGGTCCCCCAGGTGTTCATCGCCATGTGGTGGTGGTAGCCGCCAGCCGACACGAACAGGGCGCCCGGCAGTTCGGCGGTCACCTCGAAGCCCAGGGTGTCGACGTAGAAGTCCTTCGCGCGGTCGGTCCTGCCGACCTTGAGGTGCACGTGCCCAACCACCTGCGGCTGGCTCCCGACGAGAGCGGGACGCCGGTCCGGCGCGGTGTCCAGATAGTCGCGGGCGTCGTCGCTGAGGTGCTGGGCGAGAAAGTCGTTGGGGTCGAGCCACAGGGTGTCCATGGCGATCCGGTCGCCGTGCCACGTCCACTCCGACCGCGGCCGGTCGACGTAGAGCTCCACGCCGTTGCCCTCCGGGTCGTCGAGGTAGAAGGCCTGGGAGACGAGATGGTCGCCGCTGCCGGTGTACAGCTCGGGGTTACGCATCGCAACGGACGCCAGCACGGTCGCCAGCGTCGCCTGGTCGGGGTGGAGAAGCGCGGTGTGGAAGAGGCCGGCCGTCCGGCGCTCCCCCCTGGGCAGGTCGGGCCGGTGCCGCAGCAGGACGAGCTCGCGCCCGTCGCGACCCAGCGAGACGGTGCCGTCTGTTTCCGCGAGCGGCTCGAGCAGGAGCACATCGGAGTAGAACCGGGTTATCCGGTCGAGGTCGGCCACGTCGAGTGCCACCCGGGACATCCGGGTGTCGGACGGGAGCAGTTCGGTCGTCAAGGCTTCCTCCATGATTGATTGACTATTCAATCACATGTGCCCGTCAGGTATTCCTCATGAAGCCACAGGAAGCTCACGAGGCCAGCACAGAAGCGGCGGCTTGAGTAGGAGTCACCAAGCAGTCGAGACCTCGGGAGGTAGATGACGACAGCCGGCCTGATTTCCCCTTCATGTGCAGCGGCCCCGTCTCCCGAGACGGGGCCGCGGGCCGTCCGGGGGCGGTCGACTGCTGCCGGTCGGGGAAGCGACGCTCTAGCCTTGGCCGCATGAGCGGGATCTGGCGGCCCTGATGGAGGCACTGCTGCTCGGCACCGGCGCGGCGGACGGGATTCCGAACCCCTTCTGCCGCTGCGCCACCTGCGCGGACTACCGCAGCCGCGGCGAGCTACGCACACCGACGTCCGTGCTGCTGGACGGACGCCTCCTCATCGACCCGGGACCCGAGGCGCCGCGCCAGGTGACCCGCATGGGACGAGACCTGGTGGGGCTGGAGGCGATCCTGGCCGGGCACGCGCACGACGACCACTTCGACCCCGCGGTCCTCCTGCACCGCTCGTGGGTGACCTCGGAGCCGCTGCGGGTGGTCGGCCCGGCCCCTGTGATCGACGGCGCCGCGCGGTGGCTCGACCACGACCAGACCGCCATCCGCCTCACCACCGTGACCGCGGGTGACGTGTTCGACCTCGCCGGTTACCGGGTGACGGCGCTGCCCGCCCACCACGAGGCATTCGGCGAAGCCCTGTGCTACCTGGTCGAGGACGGCTCCTCGACCGTCCTCTACGCGACCGACACCGGGCTGCTGTCCGAGGCTGCCTGGCGGTTGCTCAGCGGGCACAGGGTCGACCTCGTCCTGCTGGAGGAGACCTTCGGACCTCGCTCCGACAAGGGCGACCACCACCTCAACCTGACGACGTTCGCCCACACGGTCGACCGGATGCGCGCCGAGGGCGTCGTGGACGGCGACACGCGGGTGGTCGCCGTCCACCTCGCCCACGACAACCCGCCGGTGGCCGAGTTGCGCACCGAACTGGAGCTCTGTGGCGCCGAGGCACTGCCGGACGGGACGTCGATCCTGCTCTGACCGGCCGCGACCGTCTCCGGGAACCCTCACCGAAACGGGACAAGCCTGCCGCGGGACGCTCGGGAAGGCCCGCGGCCTCCCGATCCGGCCATCGAGCGGCAGGAAAGTCCCGTTCGGATCAGGTGGTGGCCAGACGACCCCGCGCGCGGCGCTCGAGGCGCCGCGCCACCGACAGCTCCACGGCGGCCGTGCGGCGCAGCAGGGTCGCGGCGGCCAGCCTCGGGCGCGAGGGACGCACCGCTTCAGCCCACTGCGGAGCGTCCGGGAACGCGGAGGTGTTCTCCGCGGCGGTGCGCTCGAGCACGGGGGCATAGCTGATGAACGTGAACATGGTTGTCTCCTTGGTGTGGGGTTGTGGCCGCGTGGCTCAGGCCACGGGGCCGGTGCTGCTCCGCACGATCAGTTCGTGCGGCAGGACGATCCGGCGATCGGATCGCTCCGGATCGAGCAACAGTTCGGCGGCAAGACGTCCCTTGTCCCGAACGGGCTGATGGATCGTGGTGAGTCCGGCCGAGGCGGAATCGGGCAGGTCGTCGAAGCCCACGATCGAGATGTCCCGGCCTGGGGTGAGCCCGCGCTGACGGCAGGCGTCCATGAGGCCGAGAGCGATCACGTCGCTGACCGCCACCACCGCCGTCGGGCGATCGCGCCGGTCGAGTACGACCGTGCCTGCGGCCTGACCGGCAGCCCATGAGTTGGTGCCGATCGGGACGAGCGTGACATCGGCTCCGGCGAGCCCGTCCAGCAGGCCACTGATCCGCAGGTGATCGGACGGATGGAGGTCGCCCTGCCGATACTCCTTCATGGGCGGCTGCCCCGTGAAGGCCGCACCGGCGAGGACGAACACCCGCCGATGACCGAGTCTGCGCACGTGCCGGCCGACCTCGACACCGGCGGCGTAGTCGTCGATGACGACGTAGTCGCCGACCGGCGGCACGCCTTCCGCCGATCTGGCCTCCATCGTGCAGTAGACGGTCGACAGGCCACGCTCCCGCGCCCGGGCCATGGCTGGCTGGTCGCCGCACAGGCCGGCGAGCCCGTCGACGGCGGCGTCCTGGACGGCGGCCAAGGCGTCGGCATCACCGGCGGGGACGCTGAGCAGCATGATGCTCGCGCGCGTGCGTTCCATGACCTCGCTGAACGCGGCCAGCCAGGCCACGGAGAACGGGTCGGAGAAGGCGTAGGAGAGGCGTTCCTCGAACACCACCGCGAAGGTGTTGGTGCGCCCCGAGCGCAGCTGCCTGGCGATCGCGTCCGGACCGGTGTAGCCCATCTTCGTCGCCCGCTCGAGCACCCGCCGGCGCAGGTCGGCGGAGAGTTGGTCGGGACGGTTGAAGGCGTTCGAGACGGTCATCACCGAGACGCCGAGCACCTTGGCGATGTCCTGCTGCGTGACCTTGACCATCCCTCTCACCTCCTCGCATCGAGCTCTACATCCATGGTGGACTTTAACGTTACAGAGATCAACCGGCGGCGCGTCTATATCGTTAAAGATGCGCGGCTGAGAACAACCACTGGCAGCTCATCGCCCGGGTTGCGATACTCGGGCGATGAGCAGCCGCATCTCGCACACCACCATCGACTGCGCCGATCCCTACACGCTCTCGCGCTGGTGGGAACAGGTGATCGACTACCACGAGGACCCGGGCGACCCGAACGAGCCCGATCACGAGGAGTGCTTCATCGGGCCGGTGGGTGGCGGTCAGGGCGTCCTTTTCATCCGGGTTCCCGAAGGCAAGTCGGTGAAGAACCGTGTGCACTTCGACCTGCGTCCGACCGATCGGACGCGGGACGAGGAGGTCGAGCGACTGCTCGGCGTCGGCGCCACCTTCGTTGCCGACCATCGGGGCATCCACGGACCCGGCAGCGGCTGGATCGTGCTCGCCGATCCGGAGGGCAACGAGTTCTGCATTCTGCGCTCGGACGCCGAGCTCGCCGGCTGAACCTGTCTACTCGGCGTTCCAGAGGCGGGTATAGAAGTCCTGCTTGCCCGGGTCGGGGGCGATGCCGTACGCGTCGAGGAAGGCCGGCTCCCAACCGTCCCCGAAGTTCCAGCCGAGGCTGAGCAGCGCCGGTGCGAGGTCGGCCCAGCGGTCCCCGATCCCGATCCGGCCGAGGTCGACATAGCCCACGCAACGTCCGGACGCGTCGAGCAGGAAGTTCGGATTGCACGCGTCGCCATGGCAGACGACGGGATCGACGTCCGGCCACAGCCCGAGCGCATCGTCGGCCAGACCGCGATAGCGCAGCCGATCCGCGATCGACCACTCCCACCGGCAGCCCTCCACCGGCACGGTCTCGTGGAACCGCCGCAGTGCCCGGCCCAGCTCCGGCACGACCACCTCCGGCCGCTCCCGCCAGCCACCCAGCACGGCGGACGTGGCGGGAATGCCGACCGTGCGCAGCCAGCGGTTGCCCGCCGCGTCCGTCCCGTGGTCGATCGGACGCGGCGCAGCGACGAACGCGCTCACCCAGCGCAGGCGCTCGAACTCGGGATCGGGGTCGAACTCCGCGTGCGCGGGGCCGTATTTGACGTACTCAGCGCCAGCATCGATCGAGAAAGTGACGCCGCCAATCTCGTTGCGCCAGACGATCTCCACTCCACGTCCGGCCGCCAACTCGTCGACGATCGGCGGCACCGTGATGCCGTCGAAGCGTCGGTTCGGGATGTCGGTGGTCATCAGGCTCCGTGTCGGCGGCCCTTCGTGACGGTTCGCTCGTTCCTCGCGAACCTCCTCAGGGACCGGGGTGCTACAGCGGCAGGATGCGGAAGATCGGGCCAGGGATGTGCTTGAGCACGATCATCACGAAGCGGAACGGCGCCGGGACCCAGATCAGCTTCTGACCCTTGCGGGCGGCATCCACGACCTCGGTGGCCAGCTGCTCCTTCTCGACGGTGAGCGGGGCCTCCTTGACGTGGGCCGACATCCGCGTCCGCACCTGACCGGGACGGACGACCAGCACCTTCGGCCCGAACGGAGCCAGCGCCTCGCCCAGCAGCCGGTAGAACCCGTCCAGGCCGGCCTTGGTCGAGCCGTAGACGAAGTTCGAGCGCCG
>DAIPJC010000096.1:0-5369 GCA_036770475.1 Propionicimonas sp.
TCATCGACCCGGTGAAGGTCACCCGCTCGGCGCTGTACAACGCCGCGTCCATCGCGTCCCTGCTGCTCACCACCGAGACTTCGGTCGTGGACAAGCCGGCCGAGGACGAGGACGAGCACAACCACAGCCACTGAGCTGAAGGTCAGGGAGGCCCCCACCCGTTGCGGGTGGGGGCCTCCCTGTTCATGTGGAGCGAGTGCCGCCGGTGGCGGCAACTGTCCCCGTTCGGGGAACAGACAGCCGTCCGGCCTCCCAGCTAGCCTCCCTTGAAGACTTACTCGAGGAGCACTCTCGATCGCGACCACGACAGGGTCGCCTGCGAGAAACACTGACGTCCGGGCGGGCGGATCGGGGGGCCTGCGGGCCCCGGGGATTCCCGAGCCGCCTGTCCGGACCTCCGTCCTCAGAGCTGCTTGCGCAGCAGGGCCCTCCAGCCGATCAGGAACAGGGCCAACACGGCCGCGGCGACCGCGACGAAGCCGGGTTGCACATCACCGCCGCTGACGAACCGCAACAGCATCCCTCCCGCGGTGGTGATCGCCCAGGCCGTGAGGCCCTGGGCCCACCACGATCCATCGCGCCAGCTCGCCACGAGTGAACCGACGATCGAGGCCATGATGAACGGCCAGGCGGTCAGGCCGAGCTGTGCCAGATCCTCGCCGTGCGACAGCCGTCCGATCGCGGCGAAGAGGAAGACCAGGACGATGTCGTAGGTGAGCGCGCGAAGGATTCGCATGTGCCGAGACTAGTGGTCCGCCGCCGCGCAGGACGGGAATCCTCCCCGGGGACGACCCTGGTCGGCCGCTCAGGATGACGTGGCCCGAGCCGGGTTCCCCCTACGGTGTTCAGCATGAGCGATACTCCTGCGGGTGGCGCCCCGCCCGTCCCCGGTATCGAGGCGATCGGCCTGCGCCGCGCGTTCGGCCCGGTGCAGGCCGTGGACGGCGTCACGTTCGCGGCACCCGCCGGCGCCGTCACCGCGCTGATCGGCCCCAACGGCTCCGGCAAGACCACCTTGCTGCTCCTGCTGGCCGGCCTGCTGCGTCCCGACGGCGGACGGGCGAATATCGCAGGCTACGACGTGGGGGACAACAACCTGGAGGCACGCTCGCGCGTGGGCTGGATGCCGGACACCTTCGGCACCTGGGACGCGCTGACCTGCGCCGAGATCCTCAGCACCTTCGCGCACGCCTACGGCATCAGCCGCACGGCGAGCCCGGCCCGGGTGACCGCGATGCTCGCCGAGCTGCACCTGGCGGAGTTCGCGCACAGCCCGGCCCGCGTGCTCAGCCGCGGCCAGAAGCAGCGGCTCGGCCTCGCCAGGGCCCTGGTCCACGATCCCGACGTGCTGCTGCTCGATGAGCCGGCGTCCGGCCTGGACCCGCGTTCCCGGATCGAGCTGCGCGACCTGCTGCGCTCGCTGGCTGCGGACGGCAAGACCGTGCTGGTCAGCTCACACGTGCTGTCGGAGCTGGAGGAGGTCTACGACCACGCGGTGTTCCTCTCCCGTGGCCGCACCGTGGACGCGGCGGGCGTCGGCTCCGAGCCGGTGAAACGCGGCTGGCGCCTGGAGGCACTTGATCCCGTAGGCCTGCGCACCTGGCTCGACCATGCCGGGATCCCGTGGGCCGGTCAGGCGGGCGGCGAGGTGATCGTGCAGTTGGGCGGCTACGAGTCGGCACGCGAACTGATCCGGGCCGCCGTGGCCGCGGACGTCCCCCTGCACACGGTCTCGCCGGTCGCCGGCCGGCTCGAAGAGGCCTACCTGTCGCTGAACGAGGAGCGGGTGTGAACACCTGGAGCCTGTCGTGGAACGGCCTGCGCACGGTCGTCGAACTCGAACTCAAGCAGCGCATCCGCTCGCGCCGCTGGATCTGGGCGCTGGCGGGCTGGTTCGTGTTCATCGGGGCCGTCACGGGGCTGATGATCCTGGCGACCAACCAGCTCTTCGATGTCGGACAGGACCGTTCCGACAACGCCGGCCCGATCACCTTCGCGATCATCACGTTCTTCATCCTGGGCATGGGCCTGTTGATCGCCCCGACCTTCACCGCGACCTCCATCAATGGCGACCGGAACGCCGGCACGCTGGCGATCCTGCAGGCCACCCGACTCAGCGCGGTCGAGATCGCGACCGGCAAGCTGGTCGCTGCCTGGCTCACGTCCGCGGTGTTCCTCGTCGTCGCGCTGCCCTTCCTGGCGTGGTCGATGATCCTCGGCAACATCTCGGTGCTCCAGGTGCTGGTGTGCTTCGCGGTCGTGTTCGCAGAGGTGGCGGTCGTGTGTGCGATCGGGCTGGGCTGGTCCGCGGTGATCTCGCGACCGGCGGGGTCGAACGGGCTCACCTACTTCAGCGTGGTCGGACTGTCCGCGATTCTCCCCGGGATCATGGCCCTCCTCATTCCGCTCGTCCAGGGCACCACGGTCGTCCATGTCTGGGGACTGGGCGAGGCCGACCGGATGGCCTACCAGGCCGAGGTGGACCGCTACTGGGAGCAGAACCCGGACGGTGACGGTTCGGGTGCGCCGGCAGCGCCGATCGGCAAGTGCGCGTGGCACGACCAGCTCGAGGTGGTGCAGCACACCGACCGGACCTGGTGGATCACCCTCCCCAACCCGTTCGTGATCGTGTCGGACGCCGCTCCGCTGCCGCCGAAGAACGCGGACGGGGACGGCTACGCCCGCGCGACCAGCCCGTTGGGCGCCATCAGCTACGGGGTGCGCTGGCTCAGCCAGCCGTCCCGGACCGAGCGGGACGAGTGTGTCGAGCTGTACGCCAGCAGTCCCGCGTACCAGGTCGTGTACGACTCCGCAGGCAACCCCACGGTGACCACGTCGTCGGGGACCCCGGTGAACGTGGAGAGCCCGGTGAAGCGCCGCACGGTCGACACGTCCCAGCCGATCTGGCCCCTGGGCCTGGGCGCCAATGTCGTGATCGGCGCGCTGTTCTTCTGGATCGCCGTCCGGAGGTTGCGAATCCCGTACGGCCTGCTGACCAAGGGCACGCGAGTGGCGTAGTGTCCCATGCTCCCTGAGCCGAGTCGATGCTCCCTGAGCCGACCAAATGCTCCCTGAGCCTGACGAAGGGCGCTCGGGCTTCGTCAAGCTCAGCCATCATCAAGGGGCGCTCGGGCTTCGTCAAGCTCAGCCATCATCAAGGGGCGCTCGGGCTTCGTCAAGCTCAGCCATCATCAAGGGGCGCTTCAGCCATCATCAAAGGGCGCCTCAGCCATCGTCAGGGGCGCGCTCAGCCGCCGTTGTGGGGCGAGGCGAGGCCCGACTCGTAGGCCACCACGACGGCCTGGACGCGGTCCCGCACTCCGAGCTTGGCCAGCACGCGCCGGACGTGGGTCTTCACGGTGGTCTCCGACAGGTACAGCGTGGCTGAGATCTCGCCGTTGGACAGGCCTCGGGCGATCAGTTCCAGCACTTCGCGCTCGCGCTCGGTGAGCGTGGCCAGGCGGGGATCCGGCAGCGGGTCGGGCTGGGTGGACTCCACCCCGGTCGCGACGTGGGCGAGCAGCCGGCGGGTGGCGGACGGGGCGACGACCGCGTCCCCGGTGTGGACGGTCCGGACGGCGGCCAGCAGGTCGGCCGGCGGTGCGTTCTTCAGCAGGAAGCCCGAAGCCCCGGCCCGGATCGCCGTGAGCAGGTATTCGTCCAGGTCGTAGGTGGTCAGCATCACCACGCGCGGCCCTTCGTCAGGCCCAGGAGACCCTTCGTCAGGCTCAGCAGGCCCTTCGTCAGGCTCAGGGACCACGTCCGCGAGGATGCGCCGGGTCGCCTCCAGGCCATCCATGCCGGGCATCCGGACGTCCATCAGCACCACGTCGCAGCCGATGCGTCCGACGAGGTCGACCGCTTCCGCACCGTCGCCGGCCTGGCCGACCACGACCATGTCCGGCTGGGCGTCGATCACCATCGCCAGTCCCGCCCGGACGAGCTGCTGGTCGTCGACCAGGACGACCCGGATCCGCTCAGGCACCGAGCGCCACCCCCTCGCCGACGGCAACCAGCGGGATTGCCGCACGCACGCGGAAGCCACCCTCCACCGGTCCGGCCTCCAGGCTGCCCCCGACGAGTTCCGCGCGCTCCCGCATGCCGATCAGGCCGAGTCCGAGTCCGGCCAGGGGCTCCTCCGTGGCGGGCGTCAGGTCGACGACACCGTTGCCGCCGCGATCGGTGACGGTCAGGGTGACGTCGGCGTCGGACCAGCTGAGCGCCACGATCACCTGGACGCCCTCCCCTGCGTGCTTGATCACGTTGGTGAGGGCCTCCTGGCAGATCCGGTACAGGGCCAGCCGGCAGCCCGACGGCAGCTGGCCCGGCTCACCCACCCGGATCAGTGACACCTCCAGCCCGGCCTGCCTGGCCTGTTCGACAAGGTCGTCGAGCGGGGCCTGGTCGGGGACGGGGGAGAGTTCGGGCCCGCCGCCTTCGCGCAGCATGCCGAGGATCCTGCGGGTGTCGGTGAGCGCGACGCGTCCGGTCTCCGCGATCGTGAGGAACGCACGCCGGGACGCTGCCGCGTCGGCGACCACGTAGCTGCCGCCGTCCGCCTGGGCGATCATGATCGCCAGGGAGTGCGCGATCACGTCGTGCATCTCCCGCAGGATCCGCATCCGTTCGGCGGCGACGGCCAGCTCGGCCGCGCGCTGCTGGGCGTCGACGGCGCGAACCCGCGCTGCGCGAGCGCTCGCGAGTTCGGCCCGGGTGCGTTGGTGGGCGACCAGCAGCGCCACGCAGCCCACGGCCAGGACGGCGGCGAGCGCCACCAGCGCGATCTCGAGCGGAGTCATGGACGGATCAGGAGTGGACGACGACCTCGACCCGCTGGAACTCCTTCACGTCCGTGTACCCGGTCGTGGCCAGTGCCCTGCGCAGCGCGCCGACCAGGTTCATGGTGCCGTCGGCGACGTGCGAGGGGCCCAGCATGATCTCCTCCAGCGTGCCGACCCGGGAGAACTTCACCCGCTCGCCGCGGGGCAGCGTGGCGTGCCAGGCCTCCGGGCCCCAGTGGTAGCCCTGGCCCGGCGCCTCTGTGGCCCTCGCCAGCGGCGAACCGACCATCACCGCGTCCGCCCCGCAGGCGATCGCCTTCGCGATGTCGCCGGAGCGACCCAGCGCGCCGTCCGCGATCACGTGCACGTAGCGTCCGCCGGACTCGTCCAGGTAGTCGCGGCGGGCCTCCGCCACGTCCGCGAGCGCGGAGGCCATCGGCACCTCGACGCCCAGCACGTTGCGGGTGCGCTTGGTCGCGCCCCCGCCGAAGCCGACGAGGATGCCTGCGGCGCCCGTCCGCATCAGGTGCAGGGACGCCTGGTAGGTGGCGCAGCCGCCGACGATCACCGGCACGTCGAGCTCGTAGA
>DAIPJC010000040.1:0-32065 GCA_036770475.1 Propionicimonas sp.
ACCCCGCTGACCGTCGGCTCGCCGCAGCAGGTGCTGGAGCGCACCCTGTCGTTCAAGGACGAGGTCGGCCACTACCAGCGTCAGTTGTTCCTGGTCGACCACGCCGGCCTGCCGCTGAAGACCGTCCTCGAACAACTGGACCTGCTCGGCGAGATCCTGCCCGACCTGCGGAAGGGCTTCGCCGAGGGCCGCCCCGCGCACATCCCGGACGCGCCGACGCACGCGAGCCTGGTCCAGCAGATGCTCCCTGAGCTTGACGAAGGGTCTGAGCTTGACGAAGGGTCCGAGCCTGACGAAGGGCTTCGTCAAGCTCAACCAGCACGGCGGCCAGTCGACGACGTCACCGGCCGTTCGCCATACCCGACCCGGGTGGTCGAGCTTGTCGAGACCCCGTCCGCGGAGGCAGCCCGATGACCAGCATCGTCGTCCTCACCGCGGGCACCAGCGTCCCGTCGTCCAGCCGGCTGCTGGGTGAGCGACTGGGCGAGGCGACGGTGGCCGCGCTGCTGAAGCTGGGTAGCCCGGCGGAGGTGACGCACATCGAGCTGCGGACGCTGGCGGTCGACCTGGCGAACCACCTGGCCACGCGCGTCCCCGGAGCCCGGCTGCGGGAGGCGTTCGACGCGGTGTGCGCCGCGGACGGGGTGATCGCGGTCACGCCGGTGTTCAACGGCTCGTTCTCGGGACTGTTCAAGCTGTTCTTCGACGCTCTCGACGAGGGGGCGATGAAGGGACGCCCGGTGCTGCTGGCGGCCACCGGCGGCACGGCCCGGCACTCGTTGGTGATCGACCATGCGTTGTTGCCGCTGTTCTACTACCTGAAGGCCGTGGTCGCGCCGCACGGCGTGTTCGCGGCCACCAAGGACTGGGGCAGCGAGGGCGGCAAGCTCGACCGCCGGATCACCCGCGCCGCGGATGAGTTCTCCCGGCTCGTCCTCGCCGGCACGCCGGCCAAGAGCGACGACGACTTCGAGGTCACCGACTTCAGCAAGCTCCTCGGCGGCTGAACGAAAAAGGGGACGGTTCCGAAGATCGCCAATCGGACGGCTTCGGACTGCGGATTTCGGAACCGTCCCCTTTTCGTTCACTGAGCGCTACTTCTTGACGCCCTTCAGGGAGCCCTTGATGCCGCCCTTGGGGGAACCGGCGCTGCAGACGATCCGGTGGTCGGCCACCTTGTCCCAGATATCGGCACCGGCGAGGAAGTAGGCCACCTCGTACTTGGACTTGCCCACGTCGAGGCCGACGAAGTCCTTGAAATCGGCCTGGCAGACCGAGGCGAACAGCTTCTGCTCCTCCGCGCTCGTAGGCGCGGTCTTGCCGGTGAGTTCCTTGCTGGCGAACACCTCGTAGTAGTGGGAGGCCTTGCAGTCCAGCACCTTGACCGACTGGGCGGCGACGTCCTGGCGCCCGGTGCACTCGCCCTTCTCGGGGAAGATCAGGGTGTCGCCCTTCGCGGAACGGACCAGGCCGCCGTCCGCGGAACCGACGAGGCAGGCGATCACCCGGTTCTCGGGGACGGTCCACGCGCCCTCGTCGCCGGTCAGGTATGCCGAGGCGTACCGGCTGTACTGCTGCTCGACCCCGACGTAGTTCGTGAAGTCGGACGCGCAGGACGTCTTCGCCGAGGCCGCCAGGACGGATGCCCCCGGATAAGTGTCCCCGGGGACGGGGACGGTGGCGTCCACCTCCCAGTAGTGCGCGCCGCTGCACGGGACGGTGGCCACGTCGGTGATCGCGGCGCCGGACAGGTCGATGTCGCCGATGCAGTCGCCCACCTGCAGTCGCGCGATGGCGGCCGGGGTCGGACTGGCGGCCGCGGACGGGGCCGACTCGGCGGGAGTCGAACCGGCGGGCGCGGACCCGGTGCATCCGGCCAGCAGCACGGCGAACGCCAGCGCCGCACCGGCCACGTGTCGCCGCATCGGAGCCCTCCCGTCACCTGAACCACCCGCTGCGAGCTCTGTGTAGGCCAAGGATGACCGGTGGTCCGTTCCCGCCATGGTAGTGGGCCCTACGCTTGGCACCGATGCATCGCGACCTGCTCTTCCCGCCCGGCGCCACCCGCGCCGACTGGGCGCTGGACGCTGCGCTGGCCGCAGGGCTCGGCCTGCTCACCATCCCGGCGTACGGCGTGCACGGGTTCGCCACCTACCCGACGGGTCGGTTCCTGTACTCGATCGGGCCGTTGCTCAGCGCCGTCCTGATGATCGGATCGCTGGTGCTGCGCCGCCATTCCCCGTTCCTCGCGCTGGCCGGCGTCACCGTCGCGGGGCTGATGCAGCTGGTGTTCTCCAACCAGCCGATGGCGACACTGGTCGCCGTCCCCGTGGTCGCCTACTCGGTCGCGCGCTGGATCCCCGGCCAGCCCGCCCGCATCGTCGTCGTGATCGGCGCGGTCGGATCGGTGCTGGGCCCGATGCGCTGGATCCTGGACGACCTGAGCAGCCCCAGCCTGGCCCAGCTGATCATGCTGGCGCTGGCCTGGTTCGTGTGCCTGGGCCTGGTGATCACTCCGTACGCGGTCGGACGCCGGGTCCGTGAGTCCAGTGAGGCGCACCAGGACCGGGTCGCCGCCGCGGAGGAGCGCTATCGCACGATGCTGCTCGAGCGCGACCAGGAGACCCGGCTGGCGGAGTCGAGGGCGCGGACGCAGATCGCCCGCGAGCTGCACGACATCGTCGCCCACTCGCTGTCGGTGATGATCGTCCAGGCAGAGGGCGGCAAGGCGCTGGCGGCCAAGAAGCCGGAAGCCGCCACCCAGGCCCTCACCACCATCGCGGAGACCGGACGCGAGGCGCTCAGCGAGATGCGCCGCATCCTCGGCGTCCTGCGCGAGGGCCCTGAACCGGGACGGCCAGAGCCCGGACGGCAGGCGGACTTCGCCCCCGCCCCGCGGCTGACCGACATTCCCGAGCTCGTCGCGCGCACGAGCGACCGCGTCCAGCTGGCCATCCACGGCCAGCCGCCGCGGGTGTCCGCTGCGCTGGAGCTGACCGTGTACCGAGTCGTGCAGGAGGCGTTGACGAACTTCCTCAAGCACGCCGGACCACAGGCCACGGCCATGGTCACGATCACCTACGGCATGCGGGAGATCGCCATCGACGTGCTGGACAATGGCGTGGCGAGCCCGTCCGTTGTGCCGCAGAACCCGGGGCACGGCCTGCGTGGCATGCACGAGCGAGTGACCTCGATGGGCGGCCGGCTGCTCACCAGGGCGAGGCCCAGCGGCGGGTTCCAGGTGACGGCGGTGCTGCCGATCCGCACGCCGGACGTGGAGGAGGGATAGACGAATGCGACTGATCCGGGTGTTCCTGGCCGACGACCAGGAACTGGTCCGCAGCGGCTTCCGCATGCTGATCGAGGCGGAGGAGGACCTGCAGGTGGTCGGTGAGGCCGCCGACGGGGCACAGACGGTGGCCGGGGTGCTGTCCGTGCCGTGCGACGTCGTCCTGATGGACATCCGGATGCCGGTGATGGACGGGGTGGAGGCCACCCGGCGGATCGTCGCGTCCGGGGTGCCCACCCGGGTGCTGGTGCTGACCACGTTCGACCTGGACGAGTATGTGTTCAGTGCCTTGAAGGCCGGCGCCAGCGGGTTCATGCTGAAGGACGCCCGTCCGAACGACCTGTTGAACGCGATCCGGACGGTGGCGGCCGGCGAGGCGGTGATGGCGCCGTCCGCGACCCGGAGGCTGCTCGACCACGTGGTCCCGACGCTGCCCGCCAATCCCGAAGGGCCCGACCCACGCCTCGATGTGCTCACCGACCGCGAGCAGGAGGTGCTGGTGGAGATCGCCGCCGGCGCCACGAACGCCGAGATCGCCCGCACGCTCTATATGGCCGAGGGCACCGTGAAGACCCACATCACGCGGCTGCTGGCCAAGCTGCAGATCCGCGACCGCGTTGGACTGGTGCTGTTCGCCTACGAAACCGGGCTGGTCCGCCGGGGCTCCTGAACCTGGGTGGACCCGCTTCGCCTCGCTCCGGTTCCGACAGCGTGCACGATGGCGGATGCGGCCGGGCCTGTTCAGCCGCCGAATGGCGCCAGCTCGCCGCGCAGGTCTTCCAGGACCAGGCAGGTCTCCGTCCCCGCGGTCTCGGGATGGCGGCTGAGCTCGTTCACCACGATGTCGCGCAGGTCGTTGGTGTCCTGCGCGGCCACGCGGACGGCGAGGTCGTACTGGCCGCCGAGGAACAACACCTCCAGGACGCCGCGCACGCTGGCCAGCCGCTGCGCCTCCTCGCGCAGGCGCGGACGGGCCGACGCCTGCAGGCGCACCAGGATCAGCGCCTGGATCGGGCAGCCGACGGCCGCGAGGTCGACCTCGGCCCGGAAGCCGCGGATCACTCCCGACTCGACCATCGCCGCCACCCGGTTGTGGGCGGTCGACTCCGCGACATCGGCCCCCTGCGCCAGTCGGCTGTTCGACATGCGTCCGTTGCGCAGGAGCAGCCGGAGTAGTCGGCGGTCGATCGCGTCGAGGGGGCGGGCCGACTGCGGACGGCTCGTACCTTCATCGCCGGTCACTCGCACAGGCTAAACGATCGGAGGGAGCCCGGCAGAGACCTCAGCAGAAGAAAGGTGCAGGGAGCCCGTCCCGGCTGAAGATCCTTCGGCAGCGACCGGTCGTGCCTGCGATGCCGCAGCGGGAGCAGGGGAATTGGCGCCGAAGATCCTTCAGTGCGTGGCTCGAAGGGGTGCTCGCGGGCTCGGCCGCGTCCATACATTGGCGCCAACCCACCGCCGGGCACCCCCGTCCCGGCCGACGAGAGGCACATCCATGAAGATAGGCGTTCCCACCGAGATCAAGAGCCAGGAGAACCGGGTCGCGATCACCCCTGCGGGCGTGCACCAGCTCTGCCATCGCGGCCACCGCGTGTTCGTCCAGGCCGGCGCGGGCGGCGGCTCGGCGATCTCCGACGAGGACTTCCGGGCGGCCGGCGCGACCGTCCTCGAGACCGCAGCGGACGTGTGGAGCGAGGCCGAGCTGCTGCTGAAGGTCAAGGAACCGGTCGCGAGCGAGTACGGCTACCTGCGCGCCGACCAGGTGCTGTTCACCTACCTGCACCTCGCGGCCGACCAGCCGCAGACCGACGCCCTGCTCGCGTCCGGGACGACGGCGATCGCGTACGAGACCGTGCAGACCGACACCGGCGCGCTGCCCCTGCTGCGTCCGATGAGCGAGGTGGCCGGACGGCTGTCCGTGCTCGCCGGCACCCACGCGCTGATGAAGCACGCCGGTGGCGACGGCGTCCTGCTGCCCGGGGTGCCCGGCGTCACCCCAGGCAAGGTGGTCGTGATCGGCGGCGGCGTGGCCGGGCTGAACGCCGCGCAGATCGCTCACGGACTGCGCGCCGATGTGACGATCATCGACATCAGCCCCGAGCGGCTGGTGGCCCTCGACTCGGAGTTCGCCGGTCAGGTCAAGACCCAGATGTCCACCGCCTATGCCATCGAGGCGGCGATCCGTGACGCCGACCTGGTGATCGGGTCGGTGCTGGTGCCGGGCGCCAGGGCGCCGAAGCTGGTCACCAACGAGATGGTGGCCGGCGCCAAGCCGGGCTCGGTGTTCGTGGACATCGCGGTCGACCAGGGCGGCTGCTTCGCGGACACCCACCCCACCACGCACGCCGATCCCACCTACCCGGTGCACCACGCGGTGTTCTACGCGGTCGCGAACATGCCCGGCGCGGTGCCGGTCACGTCCACCTACGCGCTGACCAACGCCACGCTGCCCTACGTGACCCGGCTCGCCGACCTCGGCTGGCACGAGGCCCTCCTCAACGACCGCACCCTGGCGCGGGGCCTCTCGACCTTCCAGGGCGTGCTCACCAGCGAGCCGGTAGCCCAGGCCTGGGGCCACGACTTCACCGCCGTCGACCGGATCCTGGTCTCCTGATCCATCCACCCCCCATCGGACGGGTGGGGCCCTGCGGCCTCACCCGTCCCATGAAGACAAAGGAGTTTTCATGGCCAAGCAATCCACTCTCGCCAGTCCCGCGTCGAGCCGGTCGGCCGACGCCCCTCCTCCTGGCGACCACCTCCAGCGCGCCCTGGGGAACCGGCATCTCCAGATGATCGCCATCGGTGGCGCCATCGGCACCGGCCTGTTCTTGGGCTCGGGCAAGACGATCAGTCTCGCCGGGCCGTCCATCCTGCTGGTCTACGCAGTGATCGGCTTCTTCCTGTTCTTCGTCATGAGGGCGATGGGCGAGATGCTGCTGTCCAACCTGGAGTACAAGTCGTTCCGGGACATTGCGGCGGACATCCTCGGTCCGTGGGCCGGCTTCTTCGCGGGCTGGACGTACTGGTTCTGCTGGGTGGTGATCGGCATCGCCGACCTCACGGCCGTCACGGCCTACGTCGGCTACTGGTTCCCGGACCTGCCGAAGTGGGTGGCCGCGACCTGCCTGGTCGCGTTGCTCGTGACCTTGAACCTGCTCACGGTGAAGCTCTTCGGCGAGGTCGAGTTCTGGTTCGCCCTGATCAAGATTGTCGCGATCGTCGGCCTGATCGTCGTCGCGGCCGTGCTGGTGTTCTCGGGCTTCGTCGCCCCGGACGGGCACCACGCCGACATCGCGAACCTGTGGAGCCACGGCGGTTTCTTCCCCAAGGGCACGGAGGGATTCCTGGCCGGCTTCCAGATCGCCTTCTTCGCCTTCCTCGGCATCGAGCTGGTGGGGACGGCCGCCGCCGAGACCAGGAACCCGGCCAAGACACTGCCCAAGGCGATCAACGCGATCCCGATCCGGGTCGGGCTGTTCTACATCGGGGCGCTGGCCGCGATCATGGCGGTGACCCCGTGGGACCTGATCAACCCCGCGGTGAGCCCGTTCGTCTCCATGTTCGGTCTCGCCGGCTTCGGTGCGGCGGCCTCTGTGGTGAACTTCGTGGTCCTGACCAGCGCAACGTCGTCGGCGAACTCGGGGATCTACTCCACCTCGCGCATGCTGTACGGCCTGGCTCTGGACCGCAAGGCCCCGGCAGCGTTCGCGGTGCTCTCCAAGCACAAGGTGCCGGCCCGCGGCCTGTTGTTCTCCTGCTGCTGCCTCCTGCCCGGTCTCGTGCTGCTGTACACCACCGACTCGATCGTCTCGGCGTTCACGCTGGCCACGACCGTGGCTTCGGTCCTGTTCGTGTTCGTGTGGGGCCTGATCATCGCGTCCTACCTGGTCTACCGGCGGCGGCAACCCGTCGACCATGCGGCCTCGACCTACAAGCTGCCGGCCGGTGTGGCGATGTGCTGGGCCGTCCTGGCGTTCTTCGTCTTCATCATCGGCGTGCTGGCGCTGGAGCCTGACACCCGAGCGGCCCTGCTGGTCACCCCGGTCTGGTTCGTCGTCCTCGGTGTGGCTTACTGGCTGCAGCGCCGGCGGGCTCCGGAGTTGGCGGAGGTCTCCTCGACCGAGTTGGTGGACGCCTCGTCCACCGAGTGAGATCGAGCGAGCCAGGTCGGCGCGTACCCTGTGCGGATGAGCGAGCCACACAAGCCGCGCCGACCCGCCTTCCGGGACCCGGCGGCACTGGAGGCGCTGGGGCAGCCGTCCGACCCGATCGCGGAGCTGCACGCCGCGCACGAGACGGCCGCCGTTCTGCTGCACACCGGACGTGCCGCCGACGACCCGGCGGTCACCGCGCGGCTGGTGGCGCTCGCGGACGACATCGGGCTCGCGACGCTGGCCGACCTGTGGTCGTCCCGGCCGGCCCGGACGTTGCCCGGTGCGCTGTGGCGGCTCTACCTGCTGCACGAATGGGTGGGCATCGACCCGGACGGCGTCGCGCGCGAGTACGCGGCCGGCATCCGGTTCACCGAGCCGAACCATGCCGTCGCCGGTGCCGAGCCGCCGGGGCCGGACGAGGTGCGCCGGGTGGCGGACGAGATCCTGCGCGGCGTGTTCTCCGGCGATTTCGCGGTCGCGCTGGAGCGGGCGGCGGCGTTCTGTCACGTCGTGGCGTCCGGACGCGCGGACGTCACCGAGGGTGCCCGCGCGGTCCTGCAGGCCGGTCGCCTGCAGGTGATGGCCGCGGACCTGACCGCGTCCGCCAGGCTGTGGCGCGCGGGCGAGCTCACCTGAAGCTTTCGCTGGTCCGCGGTTTCGACGGGCTCAACCAGCCGCTGAACGGTATGGGGACGGTTCCGAGGATTCACCTGCCTTGGGGGTTTACCTACGAAATTCGTGGTCGATGCGGTTCTTCATGGCGGATACTCGAAACCGTCCCCTCTTGCCCGGCGCACGGACTTGGCTGACCCGACAGAGCCGCCTATCCTTCATCAGGCGTCGGGCCGCGGTAGCCCCGGGCTCCAACATTCGCCGCTACGAGCGGCCACGCGCCGAGAGGCGCTCCCGGCCCGACGCCACTCCAGGTCAAGCTCTTCAAGGACTCTTAACGTCCGGTGCGTTGACGCCGACCTCCCACCGATCTAGCGTCGTAAGTGGGGGCGATGTCGATGAGGACCGTTCGTCAGCCCGCCGTAGCGGGTCGCTTCTACGCCAGCCGTGCCCAGAGGCTCGAGCGCAACGTGGACGACCTGCTCGCGGATGCCCGACGCCGGATCGCCCCGCCCGAGATATCACCGAAGGCCCTGCTCGTCCCGCACGCCGGCTACGTATACTCCGGTCCCACGGCGGCCTGCGGCTACGTCCTCCTCGACCCGGTGGCCACCGCGATCCGCCGGGTCGTGTTGCTCGGGCCCGCCCACTACGTCCCGTTCTCCGGGCTCGCGCTACCGGAGTCGGACGCGTTCGCGAGTCCGCTCGGCGAGGTGCCGCTCGACCGGGACACGGACGCACGCCTCCTGCGCCTGCCCCACGTGATCCGCTCAGACCACGTCCACGCGCCCGAGCACTCGTTGGAGGTGCAGCTGCCGTTCCTGCAGCGGGTGCTGGCCGACTTCACGCTCGTCCCACTGGTCGTCGGGGACGCGAGCCCGCAGGACGTCGCCGCCGTCATCGAGGCCTGCTGGGACGGGCCCGAGACCCTGCTGCTGATCAGCTCCGATCTCTCCCACTACCTGCCCTACGCCGTCGCCGATGCGAAGGACGCCGACACCGTGCGGCAGATCCTCGCGCTGGAGTGGCCGCTGACCGACCGGAGCGCGTGCGGTGCCCGCGGCATCAACGGCATGCTGCTCGCCGCCCGTGAGCACGGCCTCCATCCCGCCCTGGTCGACCGCAGCAACTCCGGCGACACGAGTGGCGACAAGTCCCGGGTCGTCGGCTATGCCGCCATCTCGTTCACAACCCCGACCCATCCGGGTACCACTCCAGGAGGTGACCACGATGACTGACCTCGATTCGCGAACCGACACCCGGCAGACCTCCGGCGCCGGCACGGCGCTGCAGAGCCGCAGCGCCGCACCGGCGCGTCCGGAGGACGACCCGGGCGCGGGCCCGGTCCTGATCGGGCTCGCCCGCTCGGCGATCGCTGCGCGCGGAGCACTCGCCGCGCCTCGGGATGCCCCGGCCTGGCTGAGTGAGCCGGCGGCCACGTTCGTCACGCTCACCAGGGACCGCCGGCTGCGGGGCTGCATCGGCTCGATCCACCCGACCCGGACGCTGCGCGACGACGTCGTCCACAACGCCTGCGCCGCCGCGTTCCACGACCCCCGGTTCCCACCGCTGAACGCCCAGGAGCTGCCACAGGTCAGGATCGAGGTGTCCCTGCTGTCGGCGACCGAGCCGCTGCCTGCGGCCACCCGGGAGGAACTGGTCGAACACCTCAACCCGGGCACGGACGGCCTGATCCTGGCGTGGCACGGGCACCGTGGGACGTTCCTGCCGCAAGTCTGGGAGCAGCTGCCGGACGCGCAGGACTTCCTCGAACACCTGCTGCACAAGGCAGGACTCCCGGTGACGTTCTGGGGGCCGGACGTGACCGCCCGGCGCTTCGGCGTGACGGCGTGGGTCGAGCCGGACGAACTGTCCCTGCTGAGGACGCCGTGATCACCCCACGGAGTTCTTCTCCTCCGCTGCGCTCCCCCGAACAACTCCGCGGGGACCCCGGGACGCTCGCACCGCCCGTCCTGCACCCGGCACGCTGGTGGCACCGGCTGGACGACGGCCGGATCCAGTGCGACCTGTGCCCGCAGGAGTGCAAGCTGCGCGACCAGCAGCGCGGTGCATGCTTCGTCCGCCGCCGGGACGGTGAGCAACTCGTCCTCACCACGTACGGGCTCGCGTCCGGCTTCTGCATCGATCCGATCGAGAAGAAGCCGCTCGCCCACTACTACCCCGGCAGCAGCGTCCTGTCGTTCGGGACGGTGGGCTGCAACCTCGCCTGCAAGTTCTGCCAGAACTGGGACATCAGCACCTCGCGCGACATCGAGCGGCTGCAGGACCAGGCGTCCCCCGAGGCCATCGCCCGCGCGGCGAAGGATCTCGACTGCCGCAGCGTCGCGTTCACCTACAACGACCCGGTGATCTTCTCGGAGTACGCGATCGACATCGCGGACGCCTGCCACGCGCTCGGCCTGAACGCGGTGGCGGTCACGGCCGGCTACATGCTGGACGCGCCGCGGCAAGAGTTCTACGCGCACATGGATGCGGCGAACGTCGACCTGAAGGCCTTCACAGAGGACTTCTACACGAGCATCACGCGGTCGCACCTGCAGCCCGTCCTCGACACGCTGACGTACCTCGCGCACGAAACCGACGTCTGGTTCGAGGTGACCACCCTGCTGATCCCCGGCCACAACGACTCCGACGACGAACTGCGCCGGATGAGCGACTGGCTGGTCGAGCACATCGGCCCCGATGTCCCGCTGCACTTCTCCGCGTTTCACCCCGACCACCACATGCGGGACGTGCCGCCGACGCCACCCTCGACGCTGCGCCGCGCCCGCCGGATCGCGATGGACGCCGGCCTGCGCTACGTCTATGTCGGCAACGTGCACGACATCGAGGGCGACACGACCTGGTGCCCTGGCTGCGGAAAGGCCCTGGTCGCCCGCGACTGGTACCGCATCCTCGACTACCGGCTCACCCCGGACGGCCGCTGTCCCGGCTGCGGTTTCGCCGTCGCCGGCCACTTCGCTGAGGCCGCCGAGGACTTCGGTCCGCGCCGGATCCCCGTCCGGATCGCCGCCTACTGAGTCGCCGGCACCCTGGGGACGGTTCCGAAAAACCGGCTATTTGCGTCCCCAGTTCTACGAATTTCGGAACCGTCCCCATTTCCGTTCATTCGGTTCCTGGCTGGCTCAGGGATCGTGTGTTGGCTGAACTTGACGAAGTCCTTCAGAGGAGGGCCAGCAGGGCGTCCGGATTGTGGCGGTAGATGTCCAGGCTCTGTTCGCCGGAACTGAGTGACTCGAGGGTGTCCGTGAGGACGCGGTTCACTGGCGTCGGGACGCCGTGCTGCTCGCCGTAGCGGACGACCGCGCCATTGAGGTAGCGCACCTCCGTGCGTCCGCGTCCGGAGTACAGGTCGATGTGGAACGACGGCATCTTGTCGCCCCGGCCGCTGCCGAGCGTCCAGGTGAGCGCCGGCTGCGCGACGAACCGGGGCAGCTTCGTGGCCGCCAGTTCCAGCGCCCGGACGGGTGTGCCGGGCAGATCCACCGGACGGTGACCGAGGGCGTCCATCACGGCCAGGCACTCGCGCAGCACCGCGATCTCCACCTCGTACAGGCGCCGGTCGCCGAACAGGACGGAGACCGGCTCGTCGAGGATCGCGGACGTGGCGTTCCCGGTGAGGTTCGTGAGCAGCTTCGACCACTTCATCGGGCCGGCCTCGAGGTAGCCCCTGCCGTTCAGGTCGGCGTCGTCGAGGGCCGCCACGAGCCGCTCGCCCAACGGATGGTCGAGCGCGATGCCGATGCCGCGCCGCTTCTCCTCGACCACCTGCCCGAGACCCGGTTTGCTCACGGCCGTGGTGACCGTTCCGCTGATCACGCGGTCGGAGCCCAGCTTCGCGGCGATGGCAGGCTCGTTGTCCACGCCGTTCTGCAGCGAGAGGACGGGCGGCAGTTCGGCCCCGGTGGCGAGCAGTCCGTCGAGCGCGGGCTCGGTGTCGAAGGACTTCAGCGCGAACACGCAGGCGTCGTACGGGCCGGCGGCGAGCGCGTCCTCCGCTGAGCCGAAGATCGAGAAGTCGCGGACGCCGGACGTCCGGCCCTTCCTGGTCAGCCGCAGACCCTGTTCTGCGATGGTCGCGGCAGCGTCCGGCTGCTCGCTGTACGTGACCTGGTGCCCGGCCATGGCCAGCGAACCGCCGACGTAGGTGCCGATCGCGCCGGCACCGATGAACAACAAGCGCATGACAGTCCTTCCGCTCGCTCACTCCCCCGCAAAGTGGACCGAAAGCGCCGACGACGGCGCTTTCGGTCCACCTTGTGCTCAGGAGTGGGACTGCTCCTGCTCCAACCGGTCGAGGATCCACGCCCGGACGAGGGTGGACGCGGGAAGGTGCTTGCTGTCCGCGATCTTCTGGATGGCGTTGCTCTCGGCGGGGCTGAGCCGGACGGAGTAGACAAGGGTGCGACGCTGCGGTGATGCCATGTAGTACAGGGTAATACTCCATCGACCGGTCCGCATGAGAACGGTTCCTGACGAGCCTGCCCCTGAGCTTGCGAAGGGGCGGGCGTCACGAAGGGCCGTGACCCACGACCTGCCAGGTCGAGCCCAGCACCACGAACGCGGACGCAGCGCCGGCCGCGGCAAGAGCCTCGTCGCTGGACAGGCCCCGGGCGAGTCCGGTGTGGTAGGCCGTCATGATCGTGGCGGTCTCGTCGTCCGGCACCGGCGCGACGGCCGCCACGACCGAGTTCACGCCGAGCGCGAGGAGGGTGTGGGCGAGTCCGAGCGGCTCGTCCCCGGGACGCACCTGGGCCGTCCCCACGTCGCAGGCGGAGAGCACCACGTGCCCTGCCCGGACGCTCCCGGTCGGCAGCTCGTAGGCGTACACGTCGCCGTCGACCATCCGCAGCGACGAGAACAAAGGGCTGGCCGGCTGGTGCTGGCCGTGGGCCGCCACGTGCACGGCGTCCGCCTCGGCGAGGGCCGCGACCAGCTCAGCCGCAGGGGCATCGAGCAGCGTCCGGGCGCCGGGCCAGGCGGCGGCAACCTCGATGGCCTCGGTCGCGGCGTGGCGCAGCCCCGGCCCGGTGACGACGTCCACGATCGGCGCGCCGACGGACGCCCGGCGTCCCGCCCACTCAGTGGCCGACCGCGCCACCGTCACCGGGACGCCGGCCAGCGACGGCAGCATCCCCCAGGGCACGGACGACACCGCGTGCGTCCCGATCACCACCAGGCCGGACGAGTGGAGGCGCCACGGCCGCACGACAGTCTCATCCAGCCAGGCCAACCCGCTCGCGAGCGAGGAGCCGATCATCTCCCGCAGCGGGCCGGCGGGGGCGTACGCCGCCGCACGCAGGTCGGCCTGCAGGCGCCGGGTCGTCTCCAGGCAGCGATCGAGGTCGGCCAGCCGCGCGAGCCGGCGACGTCCGCGCACGACCCCGACGCCCCACAGCCCGCCGTCGTGCGGGAACAGCCAGAGCAGGTCGCGGTCGGCGGCGGTGACCGCCGCGAGAGCACGGGGCAGGTCAGGTAGGGCGTGGGTGGCGCTGCCGTCCTGGTGCTGGGCGAGCCCGAGGTCGGTGAGTTCCCGGCGCAGCCGAGCCATCTCGCTGCGCCGCTCAGCGGCCGACTCGGGCTCGTCGCGAAGCGCCTGCGACAAGGAGCGGAGCTGTTGGGTGAGCTCAGCATGGCGCGGGTCGGCCGGCGGTCGGACGACCGGCAGGCCGAGGCTGGTCCAGCGCTCGAGCGTGGCCAGCACGTCGGAAGGCCCGTGCCCGACGGCCAGGCCGAGGTCGAGGTCGGCCAGCCGCAGGCTGAGCACCTTGCGGGCGGCCCGCGAGTCGAGGGACGCGCTCACCGCCTGGCTGGCGGCGAGATCCGCCGCCGCCGCGGCGAGCCGGCGTCTCGGCGAGCGTCCGGAGGCGACGTCGGTTACCGCTGCGGCGTAGACGTGCCGCAGGTGGACCACCAGCCCGAATGACTCGGACGGGTAGCGGCGCAACGCGGCCTTGGCGATGTCCTCGCGCCCGAGCCTCGCCGCTGCTTCCACGGCGACGGACACGCTGCGCGCCAGCAGGTCGCTGTCTCCGAATCGCCTGGCGACCAACTCGAGGGCGAGAGCGCCCCTGAGTACTCTCTGCAGGCCGCGACCCCGGCTGAGATCGCAGTCGAGCACGGTAAGAGCAGCTTTGGCCCTCGGACCTTCCGCGCCCAAGCCGGAGAAGGTGATGCGAGCGACGCGAGCCGCCAGGGTTGCCTCTTCGAAGTCTCCGGTGAGACGAAGGATCCGAGCCCGTTCGAGGTCGATCTCTGCGCGGAGAAGCCGATCCTGCCGGGGCCGACAGGCAGTGCGAGCGAGATCCAGCGTCTCCAGCGCCTGATCCAACAGCCCAACTTCCTGTAACACGCGGGCGAGATCGTAGAGAGAGGGCCCGCGGAAGACGTCAGCCGACGAATCCTCAGCGGCAGCCATTGCCGCGATCGCGCCAGGAAGATCGCCGGTCAGGTAAAGCGCGTAGCCACGGTTGTGTTCGGCCATGAACAGCTCACGCTCGTCACCCACTTCGCGCGCCAAGGTTGCCGCCGCTTCGAACTCATGCAACGAGTCTGCCGGCCGGCCCAGTTCGAAGAAGACCATGCCGCGGTTGAGACGCATGGCGCAGCGCTCATACGGAGTGAACCACTGCGGCTCGTCGACGACGACTCGAAGCTCGGTCTCCGCTGTGGCGAGTTCACCGCACCGTCCGTGGATCAGGCCGCTCTGGCAACGCCACCGGGCCACGAGTTCGGGGTCGTCCCCAGCCAGTCGGCGTGCGTCCTCGAGGGTCGGGGTGGCTGCTGCAAGGCCTCCGACCAGCATCTCGGACACGGCCAGGGTGAGTAGGCACGCGACCCTTACCGACTCCACCTCCAGCGGCGCAGGAGCATCGAGAGATGGCAAGAGGCGAAGCGCTGCCCTGAGCTTGCGGCCCGCGGCCGCGGGCCGGCCTGCCGCGTTGTCAGCCAGGCCCGAGAGCCGTAGCTCCCGAGCGCGCTCCACACCCGGCAGGCCCGCCGCCATTGCCCTCAGATCTCGACGGACGGGGTGATCACGGGTCGATAGCCCTCGCGGCGGACCACGAAGTGGACGCGTCCGCGGGGTACTGCGTCCATCGAGAACCGGCCGGAGTGATCAGCGGTGGCGGAGTGGGTGGCCCCTTCGGCCACTGCGTCCACAGTCGCCCCGGGATCCGTGACCCAGCCGTCGATGCGAGCGTGGTGGGCCGAGGTGACCGTGGTGATCATCAGGCTCAGTGACCCACTGGTGAACGTGACCGAGTCCGTCTCCTCGCCGCGGACGCCGACCAGTTCGCTCGCGGTGAGTTCCGCGATGTCGGCCTCGAGCTCGGCGACGGCGAGAGCGAAGTCGATCCGTTCGGTCAAGTCGAGCGGCACGGGATCAGTCGTCGCGTAGAGCGTGGCCAGCTGGCTCAGGATGCGCTGGTCGATGGCGTCCATCGGCTCGTCGGCACCCGGGTAGAAATCGTCGGGCATGTCAGGCCTCCCAGCTCGGATCGGAAACGAGGGCCGCGCGCAGCTTGGCGAGGCAGCGTCCACGGGTGGGGCCGATGCTGCCCACTGGCATGCCGAGGCTGGCGGCGACGCCGGCATAGTCGGGCGTCGCGGCGAACGCGATCACCCGCAGCAGCGCCCGGCAGCGCTCGGACAACTCACTGACGTGGCGCCAGAGCGCCCGCTGCTGGTCGTTGGCGATGCTGAGGTCCTCTGGAGTGGTCTCGTCGGCGCTGTCCGGCACGCCGGTCTCGGGCGCGGCCTCGCGGCCAGCCAGCCGCATCAGTCGCCACGTCTCGCGCTTGACCGTGACGACCAGCCAGGACACGACTCCCTTCGGGTCGGTGATCGTGTCGGAGGCGTCGACGAGCCGCAGCCAGGCGGTCTGGATCGCGTCCTCGGCGATCTGTTGCGGCGCGCGCTGGGCCCGGGCAGTGTGCCACAGCAGCGGGGTGAGCAGGGTGACCAGGTCGCGCAGGCGATCCCGGTCGCCTGCCCGATAGTCGGAGAAGGCCGCGGCTGCCTGAGCGCCCAGAGGCGCAGTGGTGTTCATGACCGTCGGACGGGTCCGAGGACCTTCGCCAGCGCCACCCAGCCGCGCTTGCGCAGCGAGTCGAGATCAGCGGCCTCCGTGCCCAAGCTGACCAGCGCGCGAGCCAACTGCCCGGCCAGGACGGGCGCGGCGAATGATGTGCCGCTCCAGATTCCGAAGCCGCTGGAGAAGTCGTCGAGGTCGATCGTGGCTCGATCCTGTGGAGTGGGCAACTTACCCGCGAGAGCGGCGGGCTGCTCGCTCTCGGGAAGAGTATTGATGCCAGGGACGTTCGTGGACGCCTGACTGCTCGCGTTCTGCTTTTGGGGCAACGTCGAGACGATGGCTGCGCCGTGGCGGTAGGTGGTGACCCACGTCCCGGCGTTGGAGAACAGCGACACCTTGCTTCGGTCCGGGTTCAGCGAGCCGACGCTGACCAGTGGTAGCCCACCCTTTCCGGCTCCCGTGTCGCCAGCAAAGGCGGCGGGAACGAACGGACGAGTCGTCGCATCGTTGCCTGCACCCGCCACCACGAGTACTCCGGCGCTGCCGAGGTCGCGGAGCACGGTGGCGAGACTGCTGCCGAACAGGACTGACGGGTCACTGTCCTCATCGGGGGCGTCCTCGTGGTAGCCGCCGAAGGAGAGCGTGAGCACGTCGATCACAGCGGACGCGTCGCCGGATGCCAGCGCGGCAAGCTGGTGGTCGAGCACGTCTTGGAGCAGGTCAAGCACCGTGTCCTCGAGAACGACTCCGTCCGAGCCCATGATCGCGTGCGAGACGAGGTGTGCGGCCGGGCAGATCTGGCGAACGATTCCCGCGATGAACGTGCCGTGACCGGCGAGGTCATCGAGGCCGCCGGTCAACCGGGAACCGACTCCATCGGTCTCATCTGCCACAGGAGAGCCCATCACGGTGACACCCAGACTGGCCGGAGGAGGTTGCACACCAGCGACGGCCGCGTCCGGGAACCACGGGTGAGGGCCGATGCCTGTATCCGGCATCACCACGACCGGAGGACGCTTCAACCGGGGGGCCGTCTTCGATGGATCGTCCATCACCACGGCGACCGGCGACTTGCCGCCATACCCGGGAACCGCGTACTCATCGGGCGTCCCGATGCCGTGCCAGTAGCCGCCGCCGATGCCATGCCAGTAGCCGCCGCCAATGCCATGCCAGTAGCCGCCGCCAATGCCATGCCAGTAGCCGCCACCGGAAGCGGTGAACACGTGCACGAGCTCGTAGGCGTCCGCGACGTCGACGGCGACGGTCCGGATCCGCTGCAGGACCGTCCAGGCGTCGGGGGCCACGGTCGGCGCGTCCGACGCGACGTACAGCTCGAACCCGACGACCTGCTGGGAGGCGAGGTCGAACGGCGCCCGGGGCTCGCGCCGGGGAATGTCCTTGTCGCGGTAGCGCCCCGGCGGACGCAGCGCCCAGCCGAACTGGCCGAGGATCTCGTCCACGCGCCGGTCGCGGTTCCAGATCTGCTCGCCGCGGACGAGCAGGCGGTCGGAGACGTAGGCGGTCGTGCCGATCTCCTGGCCGGGACGGACGACAGCGGTGGCGGGATCAAGCACACGGATCACGGGGACCTCCTGAGACCGGGGCGGCAACAGCCTATTGAGCCGCCTGTTCACCCCACCAGAGCAGGCAGGTAAGCACTCTGATACACGCGCGGAGCGAATTCATCCGACGAAGAACCTCAAAGCGCATGTATCAGGGCCGGAGCGCCGTCCTCTCACTGGCATCCGGTCGGCAGAACGGACCTGCGAGGAGGGACGTGGGTGCGTGACGAGGGGGTGCCGACCACCGGTTCGTGCATGGCGTCAGGGCACCTGCGAGGTGGGGGGTCATGACTCGACAGACGGACGCCGGGCGGCCACGCGGGGGCACAGGCCGCACCGGTCGAGCCCGACGCCGTGCACGAACCCCTCTGCGCCGCGGAATCGCTGGTTGAGCTTGTCGAAACCGCGTGCGGTCTCGACAAGCTCGACCAACGGTTGGGGTCATGTCCGGACGACCTGCGCTTGCGACGTGGTTGCGCGGACGAACTCCCAGGTCGCGGTCGGTTCCAGCGCGTCCAGCAGCGTCCGGTCGTGGGTGACGATCAGCAGCGTCCCGCCGAAGGCCACCAGCGCCGCCTCCAGTTGCTCGATTGCGGCCGCGTCCAGGTGGTTCGTCGGCTCGTCGAGCACCACGACGTTCACCGCCCGTCCCTGCAGGACGGCCAGCGCCGCTCGCGTCCGCTCGCCCAGGGAGAGGCTGTCGCAGGACCGTCCCACGTGTTCGGGCCCGAGCCCGAACTTCGCCAGCAGCGTCCGGACGGCGGCCAGGCCGGCGCCTCCCGGTCTGCGGGCTTCGTCAGGCTCAGCCAACGTTCCCTGAGAATGGCGAAGGGCGTCGGCCACTTCCTCCAGCAGGCTGCGCGGACCACTGATCACCGAGCGCGTCTGGTCGATCGTGCCGACCGTGGTCCGCGTCCCCCAGGAGACCCGGCCCGACTCAGCCGGACGGACGCCCAGCACCGTCTCCAGCAGCGTGGTCTTGCCCGACCCGTTCGGGCCCACCAGCGCCACCCGGTCACCGCGGACGACCTGCGCCGACACCGGCCCCACCCGGAAGTTCCCGTTGGCCGCGACCACGCGGTCCAGCGTCAACACCAGTTCCGCGGACGGCGCAGCCTCGGCGATCGAGTACCTCAACTCCCACTCCTTCCGCGGCTGCTCGACCTCCTCCAGCCTCTCCACGGCGTCCCGGACGCGGGCCGCGCGCTGGTCCATCCGCCGCGCCCGATCCTCGCGGAACTTCTTCTCCAGTTGCATTCCCGGTCCCAGCCGGGCCGCCTTCGCCCGTCCCTGCCGAGCCCATTCGGCCTTGCGGCGGGCCTGTTCGACCAACTCGGCCCGCTTCCCGGCATAGGTCTCATAGGCGTCCTCCGCCTGTGCCCGGGCGAGCGCCTTCGCCGCGCGGTACTCCGTCCAGCCGCCGGCGTAGTGGTTGACCGCCTGCTGTGGCTCGTCCAGTTCGAGGACGGACGTGGCCACCGCGTCAAGGAACGCCCGATCATGGGACGCCACCAGCACCGGCGAGGTGAGGCCTCCGACGAACTCCGTGAGCGCGGTCAGGCCCGAGGCGTCCAGGTTGTTGGTGGGCTCGTCCAGCAGCAGCAGGTCGTACTGGCTGACCAGGATGGACGCCAGCCCCGCGCGAGCCGCCTGGCCGCCAGAGAGACTGCCGAGCGGCCGGTCCAGCGCCACGTCGAGCTCGAGCCGAGCGAGCACCTCGGCCAGCCGCACCTCCAGGTCGGCGCCGCCCAGGGCCAGCCAGTGATCGAGTGCCCGGGCGTACCGCTCGTCGTTCCCACCGGACGCGAGCGCAGTTGCGGCAGCTTCGAACTCGGTCTCCGCCGACCCAACACCGGTGCGCCGGCGCGCGTAGCCGAGGATCGACTCCTCCGCAGAGGGCGGTGACTGCGGCAGGTACCCGACCGTCGCGTCCGGAGGCGCGAGCCGCACGGTGCCGGCATCGGCCACATGCTCGCCGGCGACGATCCGCAGCAAGGTGGTCTTGCCTGAGCCGTTCGGACCGACGAGCGCGGTCACGTCACCGGGCGCGACGGTGGCGTCCAGGCCGGAGAACAGCGGGTGTGCGCCGAAGGACGCGGCCACGCCGGAGAGGAACAGGGTTGCGGGCACGGAAGACCTCGATCGCTGGCTGGGCAGGACGCGCCACGGCACGTCCCCTGGCGAGAGGTCAGTTCCACATGCGTTCCAGAGTGCGGGACGCCCGCCGCATTCGTCAAACCGGCGTGTCGCTGAGGAAGCACCGAACCCGCCCGGTACGGCTGGTTGAGCTGGCCGAAACCATGTGCCACTGGCGGCTGTCGGTGGTCTCGACAAGCTCGACCATCCGAAGATCAGCGTGTCGCTAAGGGTTTGCTGAGCGAATCCGGTGGGTCGCCCGGAGTGTCGCCGAGCGACGGGAGCGGCCGGACGAACCCGAGCGTCCGGAGGATGAGCAGCGACTGAGCCCGGCTCAGAGAAGGCTCAGTTTCGCTGGCTACCGTGCCGTTCCGTTGTCGTGGGGCGGCGCGAACAGGCGACCGCCGCGGCATCTGGGAGGGAGACTGATGCGGCGGGGTATCGCGGTCCTGGGGCTGGCCCTGGTTCTCCAGGCGTGCGCGATCACCCCACCACCGGGCACGCTCGCATCACCCGAGCCCACCCCGACTGCCACGGTCTCGACCGGGATCCCGACCGGACCGGCGGAGGACGGATTCACGGCGTCCGGTGACGTGCCGAGGGTGCTCGACCCGGAGCTGCTCGACGGCATCGTGGCGGCCGTAGACTCGCGCTCGGACACCGCGCGGCATGAGTTCGCCAGCTGGCCGAAGTTCGGACTGCCCGCTGTCGACGGCGCGCTCTCCGACCACTACGAGGGTGCGATTCGCGACTTCGAGCGGGCATTCCCGAGTCAGGCCGATGAGACCGCCCCGGCCGAGCTGAACCTGGGCTGGCACGTGATCGCGGCGGCTCCGACGGTCGTGGGCATCGCCAGTGACGACTACCTGCTCGCCGGGGCGTCCGGCGCGAAGTCGTGGCGTTCGTTCTGGTTCGATCCCCGCTCGGGCACTCTTTTCGCCGCCGCCGACCTGCTCAACGAGGACGGCGTCCGGGCCGCGCTCGCAACGGTGGCGTCCGCCCGGTCGGGCATCGATCTCACTCAGGCCGGCACGGACCCGCTCGCCGCCGCGCCGCTGCTCGCGTTCACGGCCTCCGGGGACCTGCTCGCCGGCTTCGACGAGTGCCAGGTGGCGGCCTGTTCGGAGGGCAGGGTTTCGCTGACCATCCCGCGGGCGCAGGCGGACGCGCTGCTGACTCCTGCCGGACGAGCGGCCAGGGACGCATCAATGAACCCGTCCGCGCCCCCGGCGGCGGCGGTCGCCAGCCCCACACCGTCCCAGCCCACCGCGTCCGCGACGCCGGAGCCGCCGGCCACGGCCAAGCCGAGGGCGAAGGTGGACTGTCGGAAGGCCAAGTGCATCGCGCTCACCTTCGACGACGGTCCCGGTCCCTATACCCAGAAGCTCCTGGGCCACCTGCGGGACGCCGGTGTCCACGCGACCTTCTTCATGCTGGGTCGTCAGGTGGAGACCTATCCCCGCGTGGCGAGGGCCGTCGCGGCGGCGGGAAACGAGATCGGCGTCCACACCTGGGACCACCGTGACCTGACCCGGCTCACCCCGGCCCAGATCGACGGGGAGATCAGATCGACCGTCGCGATCATCCGGAAGGACGCGGGGGTCTCGCCGCGCTACCTCCGTCCGCCCTACGGCGCGATGGACGCGGACGTCCACGCCGCGGCGCGCCGGGCGGGGCTGGCCCTCGCACTGTGGAACGTCGACACGCTCGACTGGAAGACCCGCAGCACAAAGGAGACGGTGGCAGCCGCGCTGCGGGGCGCCCGCCGTGGCTCGATCATCCTCGTGCACGACATCCACCCGACCACGGTGGCCGGGGTGCCCGCGATCATCAAGGGGCTCAAGGCGAAGGGCTACACGTTCGTCACGGTGAGCCAGCTGCTGGGCCGGACGAAGCCCGGTCAGAAGTACTTCCACGGCTGACCCCACGATCGCCGCCCGCGGTCTCGCCAGCCGCGCCATTCCCTGCCAAGATTGTCCCGTGGCGGTCCCGCCCAGGGGGGTGGTGGGATTCCGACCACGGGGGGACACATGGTTGCATCACGCCTGCGTGACGAGCGTACGCTCGCCCGCTATCCCGAGCTCGTCGAGTTCACGCCAGGCCGCGCGCCGAGGCTCCGGCTGGCGGTCTTCGGGCTCTTCATGGTCGCGGCGTCGGCCGCGCTCTTCCTGCTACCGCCGGTCCGGGTGGGCAGTCTCAACATTCTCGCCCTGATCGGCTGGGTGGGGCTGGCGTTCTTCATTCCGGCCACGACGTACGCGGTGGTCCGGGCGGTCCAGCCGCACGTGGCGCTTCGGCTCGCACCGGACGGGCTGACGGACGGCTCGTCGGTGTCCGCGGTGGGCTTCGTCCCGTGGGAGCAGGTGGCCGGCGTGGGGACGTCCGAGATCTCCGGCAGCCGGCTCGTCGGGGTGTCGCTGCGCGACCCGGAGGCGTTCATCGCGGGGCTCAGCCCGTACCGGAGGATGGCGGCGCGCACCAACCTGCGGATGTTCGGCGCGCCGGTCTGGATCAGCCCCAGCGGACTGCCGTCCGCCGATGACCTCGCGGGGCTCATCGACGTCTACCGGCGTGGCTGGGCGATCCAGCACGGAGTCGCCGACCCGCAGTTCGAGAGGTGACCACGGCGGGTGGGGGCTTCGTCAAGCTCAGCCACCACGTGCTCCCTGAGCCACCACGTGCTCGCTGAGTCACGGCGGGTGGGGGCTTCGTCAAGCTCAGCCACCACATGTTCGCTGAGCCACCGCGTGCTCCCTGAGCTTGACGAAGGGCGTTCACGTCGCGAGCTTGACGAAGGGCGTTCACGTCGCGCCCAGAAGGTCAGCCCGGCGCGGACTAGTCTGCCGTCGTGGTTCCCGAACTGACGACCGAGCGGCTGCTGCTGCGTCCCTGGCGTGAGTCGGATGCGGACGCGGCCTTCGCGATCTACTCGCAGTGGGAGGTGGCCCGCTATCTCGGTGCCGCCCCGAAGGCGTGGACGGATCGCTCCGAAGCGGACGCGGCGATCGCCCGGTGGAACTCTTTCGACGGCCCGCTGCACGGAGTCTGGGCGGTGGTCCCGGCCGGATCGAGTGAGCCGGTCGGGTCCATGCTGCTGAAGCTCCTGCCGTACAGCTCGGGCGAGGTGTCGCCCGACACAGAGGTGGGCTGGCACCTGCGTCCGGAGGCATGGGGACGCGGCTACGCCACCGAGGCCGGTCGCCGCGTCCTCGAGCACGCCTGGTCGTTCGACGTATCGGAGGTCTTCGCCGTCACCTATCCCGAGAACGTCCCGTCCCAGGCGGTCTGCCGACGGCTCGCCATGACCGGGCTGGGCCCGACCGATCGCTACTACGGCCTCACCTGCGAGTTGTTCCGGGTCGCTCGCCCGAACTCCTGAGAGCCTGGTTCCCCGCATCATCGTCTGACTTGGGGACTTGCCAAGACCGCCCCAGCTCGCTTAGCATTTCCAGCCGTAAGACCAGAAGGGTTGTTACCCATCACGGGGCAAGACCTGAGGGGCACGAAAGTGCACCTCGGGTCTTTTTTGTTTTTTCCGGCTGATTCGCGGGGAAGGAATGACAATGGAGTCGGCAACCACAGCAAGTACTGCCGAACGGATCGTCGAGGCCGTCGGCGGGGCGGGGAATATCCTCAGCCTCACGCATTGCGCAACGCGACTGCGTTTCGAATTGAGCGACGCGTCCGGAATCGACCAGAAGGCCGTCGAGGGGGTACCCGGCGTGCTGGGCGCGGTGCCCCAGAGTGGCGACCGCTACCAGGTGGTCATCGGCGGCGGTGTCCAGACCACGTTCAACGAGATCATGAACCTGCCGGCGATGTCCGGGGTGGGCAAGGGCCTCACGGACGCGGACGTCAAGGCGCGTGAGCGGGCAAAGGTGCGCGGCAAGTTCGCGTGGCTGGACGCGTTCTTCGAATACCTCTCGGACTCGTTCCGCCCGCTGCTCGGCGTGCTGCTCGGCTCCTCGCTGATCATCGCGATCGCCGCGATCCTCGACGCCTTCCACATCGTCCCGTTCCAGGGCGTGGACCGCCTGACGGCCGCCGGCGCCACCTGGGTGTTCTGGGACGCGATGTGGCGGTCGGTGCTGTACTTCCTGCCGATCATGGTCGCGTACAACGCGTCCAAGAAGCTGAACGTCGACCCGTGGGTCGGTGCCGCGATCATGGCTGCGATGTTCACCCCGAACTATCTGTCGCTGACCGGCGCGGCGGACACCATCTGCACCCAGACAGATCTGGGCAAGCAGTGTGTGGCCATGATTGCCGGCATCCCGATGCAGCTGAACGACTACGGCGGCCAGGTTTTCGTACCGCTGATCATGGTCGCGGTGCTGGCCCAACTCTACAAACTGCTGAAGCGGATCTTCCCGGAGAACCTGCAAATGGTCTTCGTGCCGTTCTTCTGCCTGCTGATCATGATCCCGATCACCGGCTTCATCATCGGCCCGATCAGCATCTGGCTCGGCAACGGCCTGGGCGCAGGACTGGCCTGGCTGAACAACACGGTGCCGCTGCTGTTCGCCGTCCTGATCCCGATGATCTATCCGTTCCTGGTGCCGCTCGGCCTGCACTGGCCGCTGAACGCGCTGATGCTGGCCAACATCAGCACCCTGGGCTACGACTTCATCCAGGGCCCGATGGGTACGTGGAACTTCGCCTGCTTCGGCGCCACCGCCGGCGTCCTCGTCGTCGCCAGTCGGGCGCGTGACAGCGAAGTGCGCCAGACCGCGATCGGTGCCCTGGCCGCGGGTCTGTTGGGTGGCATCTCCGAGCCGTCCCTGTACGGCATCCACTTGCGCTACAAGCGGATCTACCCGCGCATGCTGATCGGCTGTGCGACCGGTGGCCTGACGATCGGCATCCTCGGCTGGATCTTCGGCACGGTCAAGACCGGCGCCTTCGCCTTCACCTCGCTGCTCACCATCCCGGTCTTCGCCCCGACGTGGATCTACGTGATCTCGATCGCCGCCGCCTTCGTCGTGTCGATGCTCCTGGTGATCGCCTCCGACTACCGCACTGCCGAGCAGAAGGCCGAGTTCGAGGCCGACCGTGCGCAGGCGGACATCGACCTGGCTCTGGAGAAGGAACGCAAGGCCAAGGTGCCGACGTCGCCGGCCACCGCTGCCGTCGCTGCCGCGTCGGGAGCAGGCGGTGGCGTGGCGACCCTGGTCCGGACCGACCGCGTGGTCGCTCCTGTGGCCGGCAGCGTGATCGCGTTGACCGAGGTGAACGACAAGGTGTTCGCGTCCAAGGCACTCGGGGACGGCGTCGGCATCGTTCCCACCTCGGGACGCGTCGTCGCTCCGGTCTCCGGCGTCCTCGTCACCGTGCCTGAGAGCGGTCACGCCTTCGGGATCAAGACGGACGACGGTGTGGAGGTGCTGGTGCACGTGGGCATCGACACCGTCCGCCTGGAAGGCAGAGGCTTCGACGTGGACGTCCACAAGGACCAGCGGGTCGAGGCCGGTGACGTGCTGGCGAACGTCGACCTCGACGCCATCAAGGCCGCCGGCTACGACACCACCACGATCGTGGTCGTGATCAACACGATGGCGCTCAAAGCGGTCACGCCGCGAGAGGCCGATACGGTGGCGCTCGGGGATCCCATCATTGATGTGACGCCCTGAGAGGAGCCCACCGGTGATCGCTTCGAAGCCGATCTGACGTGGAGATCGCACGCGTCTTCAACAACAACCTCGTCCTCGCACTGGACGAGGCAGGACGCGAAGTCATCCTGACCGGCCGGGGCCTGGGCTTCCAGGCCCGGCCGGGCCAGGCTGTCGACGAGGGGAAGGTGGTGCGCCGGTTCGTCCCCTCGGACGGACGCGACCCCGACCATCTGGCCCAGTTGCTGTCCGGGATCCCGCCCGAGCACATCCAGCTGGTCGGCGACGCCCTCGCCGAGGTGGGGCTGGACGCGGTGGGCAGGAACCCGTCCCTGGTGATCGCGCTGGCCGACCACGTCAGCTTCGCCCTGCGCAGGGTCGCGATCGGCATGGACCTGGAGTATCCGCTGCTGGCCGAGGTGCAGCACCTGTACTCCGAGGAGTACGAGCAGGCGAAGGCTCTGCTGGCGGCGATCAACGCTCGTGTCGAGCGGCCACTCCCGTCCGTCGAAGCGGTCGGGCTCGCGTTGCACCTCGTCAACGCGGGGTTCGCGACGGGTGACCTGTCCTGGACCTACAAGATGACCGGGGTCATCCAGCAGATGGTGGCGGTGATCGGGCAGACCTTCGGGCTGGACCTCGACGGCGGTGGGGTCAGCGTCGGACGGTTCATCACCCACCTGCGCTACCTGTTCGTTCGAATCCACCAGCACAGGCAACTCGCCGACGAGCACTCGGCGGTCGGCGCGGCGATCCGGCAGGCCTACCCGGCGGCCGCCGACTGCGCGCGGCGGCTCGCCGAGCTGCTCGAGATCCGGCTCGGCACCCCGCTCACCGAGGACGAGGTCTCCTACCTCGCCCTGCACGTCGCCCGGGTCGCCGCCGGCGACTGATTCTCGACGATGCTCCCTGAGCTTGACGAAGGGTCGCTGCGCATGGTGATGGTCCCTGAGCTCGACGAAGGGTCGCCGCGCGTGGTGATGGTCCCTGAGCTTGGCGAAGGGTCGCCGCACATAGTGATGCTCCCTGAGCTTGACGAAGGGTCGCTGCATATGGTGATGCTCCCTGAGCTTGACGAAGGGTCGCTGCCAGAGGCTTCGTCAAGCTCAGCCACCACGAGAGCTCAGCCGTCACGGGAGCTCAGCCGTCACGGGAGCTCAGCCGTCACGGGAGCTCAGCCACCACGGGAGCTCAGCCACCATGGGAGCTCAGCCACCACGGGAGCTCAGCCGTCACGAGGGCCACGTTCCGCCGACGGCTGATCCGCCCACAGCAGCACGGGCTCCCGGCCGGGCGTCGCAGCGGCGACGCTGGGCTGCATGAGTGATTCGAACGGTTCCCTGCTCCACCTCGACCACGACCTGGCCGACCGTCTGTTCGAGCAGCGGACGATCCTGCTCGGCGAGCCGCTGGAGGACGCCAACACCAACCGGCTGTGCAGCGCGCTGCTCGTGCTGGCCGATCTGGACCCGAAGGCGGACATCCGCTTCCTGATCAACTCCCCGGGCGGCTCGGTGCCAGGCATGCTGGCGATCCGCGACTGCATGCGGGCGATTCCGAACGACGTCGTGACGGTCAACCTCGGCATGGCGTACAGCGCGGGGCAGTTCCTGCTCTCGTCCGGGACGAAGGGACGCCGTTACGCGATGCCGCACGGACGCGTCCTGCTGCACCAGGGATCGGCCGGCATCGGCGGCACCGCGATGGACATCGCCATCCAGGCCGACGACCTGCGCCGCACCCGGGACACGGTCCTGGGCTGCATCGCTGAGGACACCGGCCAGCCGCTGGCGAGGATCGAGGCCGATTCGCGGCGCGATCGCTGGTTCAGCGCCACCGAGGCCCGCGAGTACGGCTTCGTGGACGCCGTGGTCACCTCCCTGGCCGACGTCATGCCCGCGCGTGCCCGCACGATCGGGCTGGGGAAGTCGGCATGAGCAGCTACACGATCCCTTATGTGACCACCCGCACCAACAGCGGCGAGCGGACAGTCGACATCTACAGCCGGCTGCTGTCGGACCGGATCATCTACCTCGGCACGGGCATCGACGACGGCGTGGCGAACGCGGTGATCGCCCAGTTGCTGCACCTGGCGAACGAGAACCCCGACGTCCCGATCTCGCTCTACCTGAACTCCGACGGCGGTTCGATCCCGGCGACCCTGGCGATCTACGACGCCATACAATTCGTCCGTCCGCCGGTGGAGACGACGTGCGTAGGCCAGGTCGTGGCCAGCGCGGCCCTCTTGTTGGCCGGCGGGGCCCGGGGAGCCCGGCAGATCCTGCCGCACGGTCGGGTGGTGATCCACGCTCCCGCCACCGAGGGACGAGGAGCGATCCCCGACCTGATCCTGGAGGCCGACGAAGTGGCCCGCGTCCGCGCCCTGCAGGAGGAACTGCTCAGCCTGCACACCGGACGCACCCCGCAGCAGGTCCGCGAGGACACTGAGCGCGACCTGATCCTCACCGCAGCCGACGCCGTCTCCTACGGAGTGGTCGACCGAGTGCTTGCCGCGGCCGACTGAGTCCGCCCGCTTCCGCCCTCTCTCGGAGTGGCCGGGGCGGCCCAGGACGGCAGCTCAGGCGGCCAGGGCGACCGGGCCTCGGTAACTGCCGGACGCGGTGAGCCGCTGGGCGGCCCGGGACGTGAGGTCGGCCACCCGGATCCGGAGGGCACCGGCGAGCGCAGCGATGACTTCGGAGGACGGCTCCTTCAGCCCGCGCTCGACCTCGGAGAGGTACTGGCTGGACACCCCGGCTCGCCCGGCGACATCGGTGAGCCGCTCGCCCCGGACGGTGCGCTCGTGCCGCAACTGCTCGCCGACGGCCTGCCGCCACAGCGGCTCGCGCGGCGCCGGCCGCTCTACAGAGCGATCGAACCGCAACACCTCTCCCATGCGGCAACCCTACCCGCGGCGCCGTCCCCACCGCAGTGACGAAGTGCTGGCTGAGCTGGACGAAGCCTCTTGCCCCCGGGCTTCGTCAAGCTCAGCCAACAGGCGGGCTCAGGCTCGGCAGCGCGCCCCGCGAACTCCCTAGACTCACCACGGAGGTGGCAGGCGTGGCGCAACCCATGGGACGGCGGTTCTGGGCCGTGTGGGCGGGGAGTTCCGCGTCCTATCTGGCCGAGGGCCTGCTGTTCGGCGCGCTGCCGGTGCTGGCTGCGTCCCTTACCCGGGACGCCCGGCTGATCTCGATCACCGACGCACTGAACCAGATCGGCTGGCTGCTGCTCGGACTCGCGTCCGGGGTGGCGGCGGACCGTCTCCCGCGGTTGCGGATCATGTGGATGGCCAACGCGCTGCGCGCGGTCACCGCGGGCATCTTCGCCGGCCTGGTCGCCGCAGGGGACGCGTCCCTGCCGCTGGTCTACGGCCTCGGCTTCCTGCTGGGGCTGGCGGCGCCGTTCTTCGACAACGCGTCCTCCTCCGTCCTGCCCGAGCTGGTGGCGCCGGGCCACTTCCAGCGGGCGAACTCACTCACCCAGATGGCCATGGCCCTCTCGGCGAACCTGCTCGGCCCCGTGATCGGGACGGCGACCTACGCCCTCTGGCCGGCCGCCCCGTTCGGGTTCGCCGCGGTGGCGTACGCCGCCGGCTCCCTGATCACGGGGACGGTCTCCCGGCGCGACCCCGGCCGTCCCGCCCACACCGGGGACGCCAGCAACCGCGAGCTGCTGAAGGACGGGCTGTCGTACCTGTTGCACCACCGTCCGCTGCGGACGCTGGCCACTGCCGTCGGCGTGGTGAACTTCGTCACCTCGGGCGCGATCGCCGTCCTCGTGCTGTACGTGTTGCAGCTGCTGCACCTGCCCGAGTCCGCGTACGGCCTGGTCATGGCCTCTTTCGCCGTCGGTGCGCTGGTCGGCGCGGTGCTCACGGTCCGCCTGACCCGGACGATCGGCGAGCGGACGAGCGTGGTGGCCGCGCTCGTGGCGTTCGGGCTGGCGATGCTGGTGCTCGCGGCGTTTCCGCTGGCGGCGGTCTCGTTCGCCGCGTTCGTGGTGGTCGGGTTCTTCTCGATGGTCTGGAATATCACCGTGAACAGCTACCGGCAGCGGGTGGTGCCGATCGACCTGCTCGGACGCGTCACCTCTGTGTACCGGATGCTGGCGTTCCTCACCATGCCGTTGGGCGCGCTGGGAGCGGGCCTGGTCGCCCACGCGATCGGCCTGCAGTGGACGTATGCCGCCGGCGGCGTCCTGCTGCTGGTCACGGGCGCGCTGTCCGTCCGGCCGCTGCGGGGCATGCCGAACTTCCCGGACGCGGAGGCAGAGACCGAAGCGGTGACGACGCCCTGACGCGGCGGAGCGGGTGAACGGGTGCCGGCCGAGGGACCGAGCGGACGCCCGTGGCGGTGTCAGTACGCCAGTCCGGGAGGCCGGGGGCCCAGCCACGGAGTCGTCGGATCCGGGAGCGTGAAGCCGTTCGCCCGGTACGCCTCGTAGTCGAACGACTCGCATTCGTCGTACCCGAGCCGGTGATACTCGTAGAAGCCGTCCCACTCCTCGTAGCCGTCGCCCAGTGAGCTCTCGAGGAACGCGTCGGCCATGGCCTGTGCCAGCTGCGGACCCACCCAGAACGCGCCCATCGCCAGCAGGTTGGCGTTGTTCGCCGTCGCGGCCCGCCTGGCTGCCGGCAGGGTCTCCGCCACCGCGGCGTGGACGTGGGGCAGCTTGGACGCGGCGATGTGGATCCCCATGCCCGTGCCGCAGAACGCGAGGGCCTTCTCGTACTCCCCCTCCGCGAGCCTCGAGCCCACGAGGAAGCCGGCGCGCTGGTACATCGGAGCCTCTTCGAGGACCGGGGTGAGGTCCTCGACCGTCCAGCCGCGTTCGGCGAGGTGCTCCTTCACCGCCTCCTTCAGGGGGAAGCCGGCGAAATCCGCGGCGACCACCACGTGCCTGTCCCGCGTCGTCTTCACCGACTTCCTCCTTTCGATGTCGTGAGTCGAAGGGCGATCGTCTGAACGATGCGCTCAGCCCAGCTGGGGCACCACGTCGCCGGCGAGGTGCACCTGATAGCCCATTGCCTTGAACATGGCGGCCTTGGCGATCAGTGCCGCATCAGCTGTTTCGGCGTCGGGCGCGTACACGACGTTCATGTGATTGGCCTTGTGGCGAGCCATCAGCTGGTCGCGGCTCACCCCGTGCAGGACGGCGTTCATGATCGGCCACTCCTTGTTGGTGGAGTCCAGCCGGCGCTGCACTTCCTCGTCCGGCATCTCGATGCAGGTGCCGCGGCCGAGGTCGACGTGCAGCGTGGAGTCCATGATGAACACCCGTGACCACACGATCTCGCCGGGCCTGGAGACGCCGGAGAGCGTGCCGCCGCCGAGCGGGAAGTAGTAGTAGCTCTGCCGGTAGGAGTGGGCATGGGCGTAACCGCCCAGGTGGGACGCGGGGACGGAGCCCGAGATCTCCAGCACCCAGACGAACTCGCCGTTCCAGTCGTCGCCCCAGCGGACGTCGTGCAGCGTGGTGGCCGGATCGAGTCCCATCGCCGTCCACACCCGGTTGGTGACCAGCTCGTCGACGGCGACGCCCTCGTCCACCTCGTTGAAGTCGGGCAGCGCCTTCCCCTCGTACAGCACCCGGCTGCCGTCGCGGGAGAGCACCGGCGGCCGGTCGACGTTGTTCAGCAGGCCCTCGACCAGGTCGGACGCAGGAACCATGTCCTTCAGCCCCTGCTGGTACTGGATGCCGACCGCGTCCGCGCCGAAGTCGTCGGCGATCCGGAGCGCGGCGACGTACATCTTGAACTGGCTGGTCAGCTGGGCGTCGGTGAGGTTCTCCTTCCAGTCGCCGTCGTTGTCGACGTGGAAGGTCATGCCGGCCTCGTCCAGCCATTCGCGGACGGCAGCAGCCTCCGCGTCGGTGACCTTGTTCATCTCCGCGACGAGGGCGGACTGGCTCAGCCGCTCCTTGTAGATGCCGGCCGGGTTCATCAACTCGTCGTCGATGAGGGCGTTGTACATGCCCATGCAGTACTCGTCGAAGACGGCGAGGATCGCCTTCTTCGCCTTGAGTTCCGCAGCCAGCGCCTCGCCCAGCTGCTTCTCCGGGGAGTCCGGCAGCTCGGGCAGGTCGCGCACGTGCGAGGTGTCGTGGACGATGCACCCGGTGGACAGCCACTCGGCCAGCTTCGCCTTCGCCCAGTCGTCGGTGAAGTCCTTGCTCCAGATCGTGGAGTGGGGGACGCAGGCCTTGGTCAGCGAGCCGTGCAGGTTCGCCATGCCGACCAGACCGGGGAAGTCGCCGGCGAAGTTCGCCGCGAGGAGGATCGGACCCTGGTGGTCGCGCAGCCCGGCGAGCACGTGGTGGCTGTACTGCCACACCGCCTCGACCACGGCCAGCGGCGCGTCTGCGGGGATGCCCGCGAACACGTCCATGCCCTTGCGCTGGTTGTCGATGAACCCGTGCCCCTTGACCTCGTCGACGCCGTGCGCGCGCTTGACCGTCCAGCCCAACTCGTTGAGCGCGGCCGCGAACTCCGCCTCCACCTGCTGCTGCATCGGCCAGGTCTTCTGGTTCGCGGTGATCCGCAGGTCACCGCTGGCCACGACGTAGACCGTGCGGGGCTCAGCCTGCGGCTTGGTCGGGATTTCAGGCACGAGGTAGGTGCTCACATCAGACTCCTAGGTGATCCG
>DAIPJC010000041.1:0-69 GCA_036770475.1 Propionicimonas sp.
GGACGCTGCCCCAGATTGTACGTGCTGGACGGGCAGGCCCGCCAACCGGCGCCCTGCAACGCTGGCTGA
>DAIPJC010000041.1:169-31670 GCA_036770475.1 Propionicimonas sp.
GCCTGACGAAGCCCCGACGCACACATGCTGGCTGAGCCTGACGAAGCCCCGACGCACACATGCTGGCTGAGCCTGACGAAGCCCCGACGCCCCGGCCTCGCGAGGTTGTCCACAGCCCCCGAGCGCTGTCCACAGGCGCCGGAATTGCCTGACGTGTGTGTGGCCGAGTTGCCGAAGGTATCGGTATGGCGAGGATACGGGCGTGGATCGTGGTGCTGCTGGTCGGCTGCCTCTGGGCGGGCACTGCCGTCCCGGTGGCGATGGCTGCCGGACGCGCGGTGCTGCCGGTGGCGGGCCCCGTGGTACGCGGCTTCGATCCGCCCGACCAGCCGTGGCTGCCCGGTCATCGCGGGGTTGACCTCCTCGGCACCGTGGGCACGGAGGTCGTGGCGGCCATGGCGGGCCGGGTGGTCTTCGCCGGAACGGTGGCCGGACGCGGCGTGGTCGTCGTGTCGCACGGGGAGTTGCGCACGACCTACCTGCCGGTCCGGCCACTCGTCTCGGTCGGCACTCCGGTTTCCGCGGGACAGGTGATCGGGCAACTGCGGGCGGGTCACGGGTGTCCGGGCGGCACGTGCCTGCACTGGGGACTCCTGCGTGGCGACACTTACCTCGACCCGCTCAGCCTGCTCGATGACGCCGAGGTGAGACTCCTGCCTGCCGCCGCCGCCAGCCAGGTCGCCTCCCTCGTCGACTATCGTGCGCAGGCCATCAGCGGTGACCAGACCGTGCTCGGCGTGCTCAGCCGGCCGGTGCCGGGAGCGGTCGGCTCGCCCTTCGGCATGCGGATGCACCCGATCCTGCACGTCGTGCGGCTGCACAACGGGGTAGATCTGCACGCCGCCTGCCGAGACCCCATCCACGCGGCGGCGCCCGGACGCGTCGTCCGGGTGAGCTACGACTCGCAGTCGGGACACCGGCTCGAGATCGACCACGGCATCGTCGGTGGCCATCGGCTGACAACCGTCTACCTGCACGCGATCGACTACTCGGCGCGCGTCGGGCGGTACGTGCGAAGGAGCGAGGTGGTGGGCCGGGTGGGCAGTACCGGGCTCTCGACCGGCTGCCATTTGCACTTCACCGTCAAGGTCGACGGGCAGTACGTCGACCCCGAACGGTTCCTCGGCGGATAGCCAGCTGCTCACCCAGCGAATGTCAGTGGGCGGCGGCAGGATGGGCTCTGCCACCGAGTCCCCGAGGAGGAGTCATGTACGAACCGCAGCGCCACGACGAGGCGACCAGCCTGGTCGGCTACGTCGACCAGCAGCTCAGCGCGATCCGGGCCGCAGCTTTCGGCCTGACCGAGGAGCAGGCGCGCCAGACGCCGTGCCGCAGCGCGCTGTCCATCGGCGGGATCATCAAGCACACCGCGCAGGGTATGCGGGGCGCGACGGCCAACCTTCGCGAAGGCATGAAGGCAGTCCCGCTCACTCAGGACGCCTTCGTGCGCTACCAGTCGGGGTTCGCGCTCACCGACGAGGAGACGATGCAGGACGTCTTGGCTGAGTTCGACTCCGCCCGAGCCGACTACCTGGCCGCTATCGGCGACGCCGATCCGAACGCGGAGAACCTCGCGCCACCGGCGCCGTGGCAGGGCATCAACGAAGCACGTCCGATCCTGACCCGGTACTACCTGCTCCACCAGGTGGAGGAGATGGCCAGGCACGCCGGGCACGCCGACATCATCCGCGAGCAGCTGGACGGCATGGCCGTGCCCGCGCTGGTCATGACCCTAGAAGGCACGCCGGCGAACTTCTTCTTCCAGCCCTACGTCCCGCAGCCGGGCACGATCGGAGCCTGAGCGCTGTGCAGTGAGCTCGAGTGGGTCACGCCCTGGGGTGCGCCTGCTGGTAAGCCTTCCGTAGTCGGTCACCGGAGACATGGGTGTAGAGCTGCGTGGTGGCGAGGGAGGAGTGGCCGAGCATCTCCTGCACTGAGCGCAGGTCGGCCCCGCCTTCGAGAAGGTGCGTGGCCATGGCGTGCCGCAGTCCGTGCGGGCCGAGGTCCGGCGCCTCCGGCACGGCCGCCAGCGCCCGGTGCACGATGCGCCGCACCACCCGTGGGTCGATCCGCGCACCCCGGTCGCCGACGAACACCGCCTGCCCTGCGGACGGGCGGGCCAGGCGTGGCCGAACGGTCAGCCACGCGTCCAGTGCCCGCAGCGCGGGGGCGCCGAGGGGCACCGTCCGCTGCTTACCGCCCTTGCCGAGCACCCGCACCAGCCCACGCTGGACATCCAGGTCGCCGGTGTCGAGGCCTGTCAGCTCGGACACCCGAATCCCGGAGGCGTAGAGCACTTCCACGATCGCCACGTCGCGGCGACGCGCGGCCAGCTCGTCCGGGTCCTCGGCCTCCTCGACCCGGGCGGCCAAGCCATCCAGTGCCTGGCGAGCCTGGTCGGCCTCGACGGTGGGTGGCAACCTGCGGTCGACCTTCGGGGAGCGCAGCGCCTGAGCAGGGTCGTCGGGCAGCCGCCCGGTCCGGGCCGCCCACGCGAAGAACGTCCTCGCCCCAGCCGCCCGCCGCTGCAGGGTGGACCGGTCGGCTCCCCCGGCGTGCAGCTGGGCCAGCCAGCGGCGCAGATCGGCGAGGATGACCTCCTCAGGCTCGCCCTCACCCACCCGGGTGAGGTGGCAGAACAGGCTCATGACATCGCCGGTGTAGGCGCGGACGGTGTGCTCCGACAGTCCCCGCTCCAGCCTGAGGTGCGTCCCAAAGGCGCGGACCAGCTCCGCTGCTCTCGGGGAGACTTCCTCGGCCGGGTCCATGCAGCCAGCGTCATCCCGCGCCGACGACCGCGCAAGCGCACCCGCCGCGAGCCCTAAGATGTCGCCTCGAACGACAGGAGTGAGAAGGCATGGGTATCGAGGAGCTGACCACCGGCGGCACGCTGCTTCCGATCACACGCTGGGGCGAGCCGGTGATGCACGCGCAGACGCGTCCCGTGACCGCCTTCGACGACGAACTCCGCACCCTGATCCGGAACATGTTCGCCACCATGGAGGCCGCTCGCGGCGTGGGGCTGGCCGCCACGCAGGTGGGCATCGACCTGGCTGTCTTCGTCTACGACTGCCCGGACGCGGACGACATCAACCGCGTCGGCGCGATCTGCAACCCGGTCGTCACGCTGCCGGAAGGCGACCAGCGCAACCTGGAGTCGGCGGACGAGGGCTGCCTCTCCCTGCCCGGTGGCTACCAGCCGCTCGCCCGTCCCGACAAGGCCACCTGCACGGGTGTCGACCCCTGGGGCGAGCCGGTTACCGTGCACGGCACCGGGCTGCTGGCCCGCTGCCTGCAGCACGAGACCGACCACCTGAACGGAACGGTCTTCGGCGACCGGCTCTCGAACCGCCTGCGCCGCAAGCTCTACGCCCAGCACGAGGAGCTCGCCCACCTCTACCCCGCCGACTGGCCGGTCACCCCGAAGAAGACCTCGGCGAGCGAGTAGGCCCACCGGAACTCAAGCGAGCGCGTAGCACGTGATCGCGCTGGCCGCCGCCACATTGAGCGAATCGATGCCGGCATGCATGGGGATGCGGACGACGGCGTCCGCACCGTCGATCCACAGTCGGCTCAGCCCGTGCCCCTCGGTTCCCAGCAGGATCGCCACCTTGTCGGACGGCGCAAGGCCGCGCGCGAACTCGGCGAGGTCGACGGCCGAATCGTCCAGGGCGAGGGCGGCGACCGTGAAGCCCGCCTCGCGCAGCATCGCCGGCGCGCTGCGATGCTCGGCGAGCCGGGCCCACGGCAGTGAGAACACCGCCCCCATCGACACCTTGACGCTGCGCCGGTAGAGCGGGTCCGCGCAGCGAGGACTGACCAGCAGGCCGTCCCAGCCGAGCGCCGCCGCATTGCGGATCGCCGCACCGACATTGGTGTGGTCCACCAGGTCCTCCAGCACGACGAGCCGCCGGCTGAGCCCGAGGACGTCCGCCACCGTGTACCGGTCGATCCGGTACAGCGACCCGAGCGCCCCGCGGTGCACGTGGAACCCGGTCACCTTCTCCGCCAGTTCCTCGCTGACCAGGTAGACAGCGGCGTCCAGCGGGTCCAGCAGATCGGCCAACTCCGCCAGCCAGCGCTCGGCCAGCAGGAACGACCGTGGCGGGTACCCGGCAGCGAGGGCGCGCCGGATCACCTTGCTGCCCTCCGCGATGAAGATGCCCCGCTCGGTCTCCAGCAGGTGCCGCAGGGTGGACTCGCGCAGTCCCACGTAGTCGGCCAGCCGGGGGTCGTCCGCGCTGTCGATCCGGATCACAGTGGCCACCGCGCCGATTCTAGGGGCGGTTCCGAGATCCCGGGTTCAGCCTCGACGGAGAGCTCCACCCCCTAGGATGGGCCGCGATGTCCTGGCTCTCCCGCTTGCCGATCGACCGGTTCCTGCTCGCCATCGTCACGGCGGCCGTGCTGGCCTCGATCTTCCCCGCCTCCGGTGGCTGGGCGGACGCTCTCGACCTGGCGACCACGCTCGCGATCGCCCTGCTGTTCTTCCTCTACGGCGCGCGGCTCAGCCCGTCCGAGACCCTCGCCGGCCTGCGGCACTGGCGACTGCACCTGACGATCCTGTCCTTCACCTACGTGCTGTTCCCGCTGCTCGGGCTGGGCCTCGTCGCCCTCGCGGGACCTCTGCTCGGACCCGGGCTGGGCGCGGGCCTGCTCTACCTCACGCTGGTGCCCTCCACCGTGCAGTCCTCGATCGCCTTCACCTCGATCGCGAAAGGCAACGTCGCAGGCGCGGTGGTGAGCGCGTCCGCGTCCAACATCCTCGGCGTGTTCCTGACGCCGCTGCTGTGCTGGCTGCTGATGAGCAACACCGGACGGGTCGCGTTCACCACGTCCACGATCGTCGACATCCTGCTGCAGCTGTTCGTCCCGTTCGTGCTCGGCCAGCTCTCCCGCCGCTGGACGGCCGGCTTCGTGAACGCGCACCCGCAACTGAAGCTCGTCGACCGCGGCTCGATCGTGCTCGTGGTGTACTCCGCCTTCTCCACCGGCATGCGCGAAGGCATGTGGACGCAGACCTCCTGGGCCTCGCTCGCGATCGTGCTGGCCCTGTGCCTGGTGATCCTCGCAATCATGCTCTGCCTCACCTGGTGGACCGCGCGGCGTCTCGGCTTCAATCGCGCGGACGTGATCGCGATCCAGTTCTGCGGTACGAAGAAGTCACTGGCCAGCGGCCTGCCGATGGCGGGCGTCCTGTTCGCCGGCCAGCCGCTCGGGCTGCTGGTGCTGCCGCTGGTACTCTTCCACCAGGCGCAGCTGATGGCCTGTTCTGCGCTCGCCGGCCGATATGCCCGCTCAGGAACGCGGGAAGCGGAGGTCGGCCACAACGGGTGAATGGTCGGACGGGATGATCCCGCCCCACTGGGGCACCCGTTCTCCGTGGATTCGCCGCCACCGGACACCGGGACCGGACAACACGCCCCACGATTCGACCTGCACCCCCTTGGGCACCCAGACGTAGTCGATGTGCATGCCGGAGCGGCGCACCACCTTGGCGACCCGCGTGCCCGCCACCTTCGCCTCCATCCCGTTCAGCGAGCTGGCGCGCGGCACGTCCGAGGTGTCCCTGCGTGCCACCTGCTCGGCGTCCACGAAGCCTGCGGCGGCGAGCTCCACGAGATGGTCACGGTAGACGGGCCTCTCCTCGCCGCTGCTCGCGTTGTAGTCCCCCAGCAAGACGACGGGTTCGGCCAGACCCGGATCAAGACTGTGGAGGGCGGTCACGAGCCTGCCGATGGCCAGCGCCCTCACCGCGGCGAATTCCGGCGTCTGCCATGGGTGGGCGTGAACGTTCAGCACCAGCAGCGTGCGGCCCGATGACCGCTGGCGCAGCCTCGCCCAGTCGACGTAGCGATCGAGGACGGATCCCTGTTCGCCCGCCGTGTTGAGCCTGACGTCCCCCTGGGCCAGCACTTCGAACCGGCTGGCACGCACGAGGAGCGCGTGATTGTCGGGCCCACGCAACCAGGTGTAGGCGGGCAGCTGCCGCTGCATCCAGGCCGCTGAGTCCGAATCGGCATCGAACTCCTGTAGGGCAGCCACATCCGGATCAGCGAGCAGGAGCTTGTCCACGACTCCCGGTGCCCTGGCCATCGGCGCCAGTTCCGGGCGGGGAATCAGGGTGAACCAGTCGTCGGGCACCGGGCCGCCGAGCACGTTGTAGGTCATCACCCGAAGCGCGATCGGGGATCCGGCCGGGTGGGCCGGCGCTCCGGTCGCGGTGGCCGGGACTGGCATGGACGCTTCCGGAACGGGCGCGCTGCAGGCCGACAGCATCAGCGCCGACACCACGGCGATCAGACACGGCCTCGCCCCCTCCATGGCTGGAGGCTACCCGTCCGCCTCAATCGCGTCAGACCTTACGATGTGCTCATGCCCCGCCCCGCCCGCTATTCCAAGGGTCTCGCCAAGCGCGAGGAGATCCTGACCACGGCCCTTGACGTCATCGCGCGCACGGGCTACCGCAGGACGTCCGTCCGCGAACTCGCCGCCGCGGTGGGCCTCAGCCAGGCCGGACTGCTGCACTACTTCTCCTCCAAGGAGGAGCTCTTCGCCGAGATCCTGCTCAAGCGGGATGCGGTCGACCAGGCTGCAGGTGAGGACGAGCGGGAACAGGCGGTCGACACGCTGGTCAGGGTCGTCCGCCACAACTCGGAGGTGCCCGGGCTCGTCCAGCTCTATGCGCAGTATTCGGTCGAGGCCGCCCAACCGGATCACCCCGAGCACGCGGCGTTCGTCGAACGCTACGACCGGATCCGGCAGTACCTGGTCGATGACATCGAAACACGCCAGCGCTCGGGCGACCTGCCCGTACACCTGGACGCGACGAAGCTCGCCAGCCTGCTCATCGCCGCGTCCGACGGCCTGCAGACCCAGTGGCTGCTCGACCCCGGCACCGACATGGCCGAGCACCTGTCCTACCTGCTCGGCCTGCTCGGCCTGGCGCGCCCGGCTACTCCGCCGGCGGGGCCGGAGCAGCCTGCGGTGCCGGCTGCGGGGCCGGTGCCGCAGCGGTCTGCGGAGCCTGTGCAGGAGCAGCCGGCGGACCCGCGGTGAGCGCGTTGCCCTGAACCGGACCGGTGGCCAGGCGGGCGGCCCGGCGTCCCTCCAGCGCCTCCGCCTCAGCGATCGCCTGCTGGACGGACGCGGCCGAGTTCTCCTCGTCGACCTTCTTCTGCGCCTCGATCTCCGCGAACACGTCCACCGGCTTGGGCGCCGCGAACTCGCCCTCCTCCGGCGCCTCCTCACCCTGGACGCCCGCGGCGCCGCCGGCGAGCTTGCCGAGCCCCTTCAGGGCGTCGTTCAGCTCGGCGGGCACGATCCACACCTTGTTCGCGTCCCCGCGGGCGAGGTTCGGCAGCATCCGCATGTACTGGTAGGCCAGCAGCGACTGGGTGGGCTTGCCCGCATGGATCGCGTTGAAGGTGGTGGTGATGGCCTGCGCCTCACCCTCGGCCCGCAGCATCGAGGCCTGCCGGTCGGCCTGGGCGCGCAGCACGGCGGACTCCCGCTCGCCCTGCGCCCGCAGGATGGACGCCTCGCGGTCGCCGGACGCGGACAGGATCATCGACTGCCGCTGGCCCTCCGCGGTCAGGATCGCCGCTCGCTTGTCCCGCTCGGCCCGCGCACCCTTCTCCATCGCGTCCCGGATCGTGGCCGGCGGCTCGATCGAGCGCAACTCCACCCGGTTCACCTTGATGCCCCACTTGCCGGTCGCCTCGTCCAGCACGGCCCGCAGCTTCTGGTTGATCTCCTCGCGGCTGGTCAGCGTCTTCTCCAGGTCGAGGCCGCCGATGATGTTGCGCAAGGTGGTCATCGTGAGCTGCTCGATGGCCTGGATGTAGTTCTGTGCCTCATAGGCCGCCCGCACCGGGTCGACGACCTGGTAGTAGATCACCGAGTCGATGTTCACCATCAGGTTGTCCTCGGTGATCACGCCCTGCGGCGGGAACGGGACGACCGCCTCGCGCATGTCCATCGTGTACCGCACCGCGTCGATCACGGGCACCAGCAGGTGCGGGCCCGGTTCGAGCGTGCGGCGGAACTTGCCGAGCCGCTCGACGACACCGACCTGCTGCTGGCGGATCACCCGCACGGAGCGCAGCAGGATGATCACCACCACGAGGGCGATGAGCAGCCAGAGAATGGCGAAGAAATATTCCATGTTGTCCTCCTGGTGGCTCAGGGCAGAGCCAGGTTGCGGGGGTAGACGATCGCGATCGCCCCGTCGATGCGGTACACCTCGATCTCGGTTCCGGCCGGGATCGTGCCCTCGACGCTGTGCGCGGACCACACTTCACCGGCAACCTTCACCTCGCCGGCACCCGCCGTGATCTCGGTCAGCGCCACGCCCGGGCTGCCAATCATCTTGTCGACGCTCGAGCGGTAGCCGGGCAGCGCGCGCACCTTCTTCAGCAAGGTCGGACGCAGGAGGCCCAGCATGGCCACAGCCACCACCACGGCGGTCGCGATCTGCGCCCAGAGCAGGCCCGGCAGGACGAGGGCGACCAGCCCTCCGGCCAGCGCGCCGGTGGCCAGCATCAGCAGGGTGAAGTCAAGGGTCAGCAACTCGGCGACGCCCAGCAGGGCGGCCAAGGAGACCCACAGCACCCAGAGATGCTCAGCGAGCCACGCCATCGTGCACCACCTTCCCTGCCATCAATCATGCCAACCGTGCGGGAGGCCGGTGTGCCGCGCGAGCAGCTGCCCGCGCCGACCAGCGTCCATCGGTCGTGCTGACCTCGAGCAGGATGTCGAAGGTGGCGCTCAGCCGGGGGCCGGTCAGGACCTCGGCGATCGGGCCGGCGGCCACGATGCGGCCGTGCTTGAGCAGCAGCGCGTGCGTGATCCCGCGCGGGATTTCCTCCACGTGGTGGGTGACCAGGACAGTGGCCGGCGCGTACGGGTCGGTGCAGATCTCGGACAGGGTGCCGACGAGGGCCTCCCGGCCGGTCAGGTCGAGTCCGGCGGCCGGCTCGTCCAGGAGCAGAAGCTCGGGGTCGGTCATCAGCGCTCGCGCGATCTGGACGCGCTTGCGCTCGCCCTCGCTGAGAGTGCCGAAGGTGCGGTCGGCGAGGTGGTCGACCTGCAGTTGCTGCATGAGCTGGCTGGCGCGCTCGTGGTCGAGTTCGTCGTAGTCCTCGCGCCAGCGTCCCATCACCGCGTAGGCGGCGGAGACGACCACGTCGGAGACCCGCTCCGATCGCGGGATCCGGTCGGACAGGGCGGCCGACGTCACCCCGATCCGCGGACGCAACTCGAACACGTCCACTGCGCCCAGACGCTCGCCGAGGATCGTCGCCGATCCCTTCGACGGGTGCCACTGCGCCCCGATCACCTGTAGCAGGGTGGTCTTGCCTGCGCCGTTGGGCCCGATCACGACCCACCGTTCGCCTTCCTCGACGGCCCAGGAGACGTCGTTCAGCAGGGTGGCCCCGGACCGGACGATCGAGACTCCCTGCAGGTCGACGACACTCATGCGGTCAAACCTACCGACTTCGTGGCCCGGGTCCGGCCTTCACGCGCGAAAGTTCCCGTCCTCCCACGCAAACGCCGGAGTGGGTGGGGGGGTCAGGCGCCCGTGGAGTGCAGGCCGCCGTCCACGTGCACCATCTCGCCGGTCGTCGCAGGGAACCAGTCGCTGAGCAGCGCGACGACTGCCTTCGCGGTGGGAGTGAGGTCCTTCGGGTCCCAGCCGAGCGGGGCCCTCGTGCCCCAGATCGCGTTGAACTCCTCCGAGCCGGGAATCGCCTTCTTGGCGATGGTCTCCAGCGGCCCGGCGGCAACCATGTTGCAGCGGACGCCGTCCGGGCCCAGATAGCGGGCCAGATACCGGGACGCGCTCTCCAGCGCGGCCTTCGACACACCCATCCAGTCGTAGGTCGGCCAGGAGACGGTCGCGTCGAACGTCATGCCCACCACCGAGGCCGACTCGGCGAACAGCGGCTTGCAGGCCATCGCCAAGCTGACCAGGGAGTACGCGGAGACATGCACCGAGAACCCGACGTCGTCGAACGGGGTGGACAGGAACTTGCCGCCCAGCGCGGTCTCGGGGTTGGCGAACGCGATCGAGTGCACCACGCCATCCAGGTGGTCGAAGTGCTCACCGAGCCGCTCCGGCAGGGTGGCCAGGTGCTCGGCGTTGGTCACGTCCAGCTCGAGCAGCGGCGGCTCGGGGTCGAGCCGGCGCAGCACGCGGGCGGTCAGGCTCATCGCCCTGCCGAAGTTCGACACCACGACGTTGGCGCCCTCGGCCTGGGCGATCTCCACCACTCGGTAGCCGATGGACGTGTTCATGGTCACGCCCGCGACCAGGATGTTCTTGCCCTCGAGGATCCCCATCTGTGCTTCCTTCCTCAGTGGCCCATGCCGAGGCCGCCGTCGACCGGGATCACGGCGCCCGAGATGAAGCCCGCCTCCTCCGAGGCGAGGAACGCGACCGCCGCGGCCACCTCTTCCGGCTGACCCAGCCGCGCGGCAGGAATGGACGCGAGGTACTTCGCGATCACGTCCTCGGGCAGGACGGCGGTCATGTCGGTCTCGATGAACCCGGGCGCCACCACGTTGGCGGTCACGCCGCGGCTGCCGACCTCGCGGGTGAGCGAGCGCGCCATACCCACCATCGCCGACTTGGACGCCGAGTAGTTCACCTGGCCGGCCGAGCCGTACAGGCCCACGACAGAGCCGGTGAACACGATCCGGCCCCACTTGCCGCGGATCATGCTCTTCACCGCCCGCTTGGCCACCCGGAAGGCGCCGGTGAGGTTGACGTTGATCACGGCGTCCCAGTCGGCGTCCGACATCCGCAGGATCAGGGTGTCCTTGGTGATTCCGGCGTTCGCGATCAGGATCTCGACGGGGCCGTTGGCCTCCTCGGCCGCCTTGAAGGCCGCCTCGACCTGCTCGCCGTCCGTGACGTTGCAGGTGACGCCGAGCGCGCCCGCGGGGGGCTCGCCGCCCATGTCGAGGCTGGCCACCTTGTGACCTGCGGCGAGGAACCGTTCGACGATGGCCCGGCCGATGCCCCGGTTGCCACCGGTTACGATCACGCTGCGGGCGCCTGGGTTGGTTGAGGTTTCAGTCACGGCAGCACACGCTATCGGAACGCGCTCCAGAAGTCTCCGACCTAGGCTGTGGGGCGTGAGTCCGGCGAACGCGAGAAAACCGGCGCTGATCACCAGCGCGCGGTTCGGCAAGTCGCTGGACACGGACGCCCGGCGGGCGCGCTACCTGTGGACGATGGGCGTACGCGTGGCGTGCTTCATCGCTGCCACCGTGACCCCGCTGCCGTGGAACCTGCTGTTGCTCGTCGCCGCCGCGGTGCTGCCCGCGATCGCGGTGATGCTGGCCAACGCGATCGACCAGCGCAGCCTGCCCGAGCCGCAGACCGGCGAGCCGGGACGGCCCGAGTTGCCTGGCGCCGAGACCGTGGACGGGTCGGTGGAGGACGAATGAAGCTGTTCACGTCGCCCATGGGCGCGCAGCCCACCGGACGCCGGCTGTGGCTGCGCTGGCTGATGCTGGCCGTGTTCGTGGTGGCGCTGGCCATCGCCTTCGTGAACCTGGGCTTCTGGCAACTCGCGCGGCTCGACCAGCAGCGGGCGATGAACAACTCCGTGATCACCCACGAGAACTCGACGCCGGTCGACTTCGCGTCCGTGTTCAACCGCACCATCGTCGAGGCCGACCAGTGGCAACGCGTGGCCGTCAGCGGCACCTTCGACGCCGACCACCAGTACCTGGTGCGCTACCGGTCCAACGGTGACGACAGTGGCTACGAGGTGATCACGCCCCTGCACACCACCACCGGAGCGTCGGTGCTCGTGGACCGCGGGTTCGGCGTGAAGGCCGCCACCCAGGACTACCCGTCCGCGCTGCCCGCGCCCCCCGCAGGTGAGGTGAGCATCGTCGGGTACGTGAGGCGCGACGAGCAGGGTGCGACGGACGCCATGACGCCCGTGCAGCCGTTGAACACCGTGCGGCTGGTGAACTCCGGCGCGCTGGCCCAGACCCTCCCCTACCCCATCGTCAACGGCTACGTGTCGGTGATCGAGATCACTCCTGCGCAGGACGGCGGGCTCGTTCCCGTGCAGCCACCTGAGCTCACTGAGGGAAATCACTTCTCCTATGCGATTCAATGGTTCTCATTCGCCGCGATGGCCGGCATCGGGCTGGTCGTGCTGATCCGCTCGGACGTCCGCGCGGCGCGCCGACCGGCAACGACGCCGACAAAGGACGAAAGGGAGACCTCGTGAGCAAGTTCTGGGCCATTTCCGTGGGGCTGCTGGCCCTGCTCGCCGCCTGCAGTTCCCCGACGCCGGCTGCCCCGGCGTCCAGCCCCGCGGCCAGCGCGTCCGCGCCGACCCTGGACGGCACGTCCTGGACGGTCACGCAGCTCAACGGGACGGCGGTCCTCGCCGGGCATGAGCCGACGATGGAGTTCTCGGGCAAGTCCGTCGCCGGGACGGCCAGCTGCAACCGCTACAACGCCGCCTTCACCCAGGACGGCTCCGCGGTCACGATCACACCAGGGATCATGACCCAGATGGCCTGCGCCGACGACGTGATGAGCCAGGAGCACGCCTTCACCCTGGCGCTGGCGACCGTGACCGGCGTTCGGGCCACCGACACCGGCGCGGAGCTGGTGGACGGCAGCGCGAAGGCCGTGCTCACCCTGGCCAAGGCGCACGACAAGCCGCTGCAGGGCACCTCGTGGACGCTGTCCGGCATCATCAGCGCCGACACGGTGAGTTCCCCGGTTGCGGGCAGCACGGTCACGCTGACCATTGCCGACGGGACGCTCAGCGGCAAGGCGTGCAACACGTTCAACGGCAGCGTCACCGCGGCGAACGGCACGTTCAAGGCCGGCCCGCTGATGTCGACGAAGGTGGCGTGCGCGTCCGAGGACCTGACCAAGCAGGAGACCACCGTCCTGAAGACGCTGCAGGCTGCCACGACCTACACGATCAAGGGCAACGACCTGACGTTGAGGGCGGAGGACGGCAGCGGCTTGGTGTTCACGGCCGCGTAGTGGGCATCGAGAACGCTGTCGACCTGCTGGCCTGTCCGCGCTGCGGGAACGACTTCACGCTCGCCGACACCGGCGGCGGCCGCGTCCTGGCCTGTGCGTCCGGGCACAGCTATGACGTGGCCCGCCAGGGTTACGTGAACCTGCTCGACGGACCGGAGCCGCGCAATGCCGACACCCCGGCCATGCTCGCCGCGCGCGAGCGGGTGCTCGCGTCCGGGCTGTTCGGCACGGTGGCCTCGGATGTCGCAGGCAAGCTCGTCGGACGGCCACGGGTGCTGGAGGTCGGCGCAGGCACCGGTCACTACCTCGTCCAGGCCCTGGGCGACGACGAGACAGCGGTGGGGATCGCGCTGGACGTGTCGAAGGCCGCGGCGCGGATGGCGGCCAGGGCCGACTCGCGGGTGGCCTCCGTCGTCGCCGACGTCTGGCGTCGGCTGCCCGTCCGCGACCACTGCCTGGACGCGGTGCTGTGCGTGTTCGCGCCCCGGAACCTCGGCGAGTTCGCCCGCGTGCTGCGTCCGGACGGCCATTTCGTCGTCGTGACGCCCAAACCCGAGCACCTCGCCGGGTTGCGGGACGCCCACGGCCTGCTCGAGGTGCCGGCGGGCAAGGCCGACCAGTTGCAGCTCGCCGCGGCGGAGTTCTTCGAGTTGCTGGGCACCACCGGCCTGCTGCGCACCCGTGGCGTGGACGCCCGCCTCGCCGCGGACCTGATCGCGATGGGCCCGAACGCCTTCCACCGCGTTCCGGACGGTGTCGAGGCCGGCCCCGTGACGATCGCCGTCACCATCCAGGTGTTCCGCCCGCTGGCTGCCTGAGCGCAGATGCCGGCTGAGCGACAGATGCCGGCTGAGCGCAGATGCTGGCTGAGCTTGACGAAGCCCCCCAAACCTCGGCCCTTCGTCAGGCTCAGGGAGCGTACGTCCAGCTCAGGGAGCGAACGTCCAGCTCAGGGAGCGTACGTCCAGCTCAGGGATGATCTGCTGGTCCAGTCAGTCGGCACCCTGCGAAGATGACCCTCATGGTGACCACCTGGCCGAGTGTGGAAGCGGAACGTCTCCTCGCCGAACTGGTGGGCCACCTCGACCAGCAGTTGCCGCACGCCCAGGCCCTGCGCAGGGAGTTGCACCGGCACCCCGACCTCGGCGGCGCCGAACGGCCGACGGCGGACCGGCTGCGACACGCCCTCCCGACGCTGCGGGCCACGAGGGTTGCCGACACCGGGTTCCTCGTCCGGGTGGGTCCGCCGGGTCCGGCCGTGGCCATCCGGGCCGAGCTGGACGCGCTGCCCGTCGTCGAGCGCACGGGCGTGGAATGGGCATCCACCACCAACGCCATGCACGCCTGCGGCCACGACGTCCACCTGGCCGCCCTGTGGGCGCTCCTGCAGTCCGCCCGGCACCTGGACCTGCCGGTCGGCCTCGTCGGGTTGTTCCAGCCACGGGAGGAGACCCACCCGTCCGGAGCTGAGGATGTGGTGGCCTCCCAGTTGCTGCTCGAGCACGACGTGAAGGCCGTGGTCGGCGGGCATGTCCAGCCGCGCGTGCCCAGCGGCGTGGTCAGCACGGGGACGGGCGCGGTCAACGCGTCCGCCGACCAGTTCGACATCGTCGTCCACGGCGAACCGGGCCACGGCGCCTACCCACACGTGACCATCGACCCGGTGCCCGTGCTCGCCTCGATCGTGCTCGGCCTGCAGGAACTGGTCAGCCGCACGATCGACCCCGTCCATCCCGCGGTGATCACTGTGGGCCGCATCGCGGCGGGCACCGCGCACAACATCATCCCCGAGTCCGGCTCGCTGCACGGCGTGATCCGGACGATGTACGAGTCGGACCGCACCCATCTGCACGCCGCCATCCGGCGGTTGGCCGAGCACACCGCCGCCGCCCGCGGCGCCCACGCTGAGGTGGACATCCTGGTCGGCGACCCCGTGCTGAACAACGACCGGCGCATGGTGCAGTTCGTCGACCCGCTGCTGGTGCACCTCGGTCTGCCGGTGGCCCACGAGCCGTTCCGCTCCTGCGGCGCCGACGACTTCTCCCACTACTCCCGGATCGCGCCGATCCTGATGATGTTCGTCGGCACCGGCGGGCCGTCCACCGGCGCCCGGCATCGGGTGGGCCTGCACCACCCGACCTTCCTGCCCGCCGACGAATCGATCCGACACCTCGCCCTGGCGCTGGCCGCCGGCTACGTGGGTGGAGCGCAGCTAGCCCGCTGATAACGCGGGCGTTATCATGGAGTCATGGCTGACGAGGTATTCGCCCACCGGCTCAGGACCAGGCGGCTCGCCGCCGGCCTCACTCAGCGTCGGCTCGCTGAGGTCTCGGGCGTCAAGCAGCCCCTGATCGCCGCCCTGGAACGCGGCGCTCGGCAGCCCACCGAAGCCGTCCGGAGCGCGCTCGAAGACGCGCTACACGTGCGACCCTCGGAGGTCCTGCGCGTGACCAGGGACCGCGTGGCCGACCTCGTCCACGCGACCGGAGCAACCGGGGTGTGGGTCTACGGCTCGATCGCGCGAGGCGAGGACCGTCCGGGATCGGACGTCGACCTGCTGGTGGAGTTCCCACCAGACGCAGACATCGTGACGCTGCTCACCCTGGAAGACGGACTCGCCCGCCTGCTCACCGTCCCGGTGGACGTGATCTCCACGGGTGGGACGAGTCGCGTGCTGGAGAACGCCCGCGCCGAGGCGGTGCTGCTGTGAACGTCGCCGCGGACGACGACCGCGTCCACCGTCGACTCAGCGACCTCGCCGGGTTCGGCGGGCAGGCCGCCTACATCGTGGGCAAGGGAAGGGACGCGTACCTGGCGGACTCGCCAGATGGCGCGCTGCTCCGAAACGCGGGTGAACGGATCCTGATCAAGGTCGCCACCGTGGTCGAGAAGCTGCCGGAAGAGTTCAGGGACCGGTACCCAGGTGTCGACTGGTCCGGGATCACGCGCATGCGCAACCTCGTCGCGCACCACTACGACAAGGTCAATGGCGATCTCGTCTGGGCAGCCCTCGCAACACGACTCCCTGGACTTCTGGCTGACTTGGGGATCTCTGCCCGCTGAGCTACACCGCCTCGGCCAGCGCGGTCGCGAGGATGTCCATGGCCTCCTCGACCAGCTCGTCGGTGATGACCAGCGGCGGCAGCATCCTGACCACGTTGCCGTACGTGCCACACGAGAGCAGCACCACGCCCCGCTTCGCGCACCCGGCGACGACAGCCTTCGCCAGCGCCGCGTCCGGCGTCCTCGAGCCGTCCGGACGGACGAGTTCGATCGCCTGCATCGCTCCGCGGCCGCGCACCTCGCCGATCTCGGGGTACCGGCCAGCCAGTGCCTGGAGCCTGGTGGACATCAGCTCACCGATCGCCCGCGCGCGGCCGGCCAGGTCCAGCTCGCGCATCATCCCGATCGCCGCCAGCGCGGCCGCGCAGGAGACCGGGTTGCCACCGAACGTCCCACCCAGGCCGCCGACCACCGGTGCGTCCATGATCTCGGCGCGACCGGTCAGCCCGGCCAGCGGGAACCCACCCGCCATCGCCTTCGCGGTGGTGACCAGGTCGGGCACCACGCCCTCGTGCTCGCAGGCGAACCAGTCGCCGGTACGGCAGAAGCCGGTCTGGACCTCGTCGGCGATGAACACGACGCCGTGCTCCGCGCACCACCGCGACAGCAGCGTCAGGAAGCCCGCCGCGGGCACGATGAAGCCGCCCTCGCCCTGGATCGGCTCCACGATCACCGCGGCGACGTGATCCTCCCCCACCTGCACGTGCACCTGGGACGCGAACTCCGCGAACGCCTCCTCCGCGCAGCGCTCGGGCCCGGTCGGCCAGCGGTACGGGTAGGCCATGCCCATCCGGTAGATCTCGGGGGCGAACGGGCCGAAGCCGTCCTTGTACGGCTGCACTTTCGCGGTCAGCGCCATCGTGAGGTTGGTACGCCCGTGGTAGGCGTGGTCGAAGGCGATCACGGCCTGGCGTCCGGTGGAGGCCCGGGCCACCTTGATCGCGTTCTCCACCGCCTCGGCCCCGGAGTTGAACAGCACGGAGCGCTTCTCGTGGTCGCCCGGGGTGAGTTCGGCGAGTTGCTCGCACACCTCCACGTAGCCGGCGTACGGGCTGACCATGAAGCAGGTGTGGGAGAACTTCGACACCTGCTCGCTCACCGCGGCCACCACCGCGGGAGCGGCGTGGCCAACGGACGCCACCGCGATCCCCGAGCCGAAGTCGATCAACTGGTTGCCGTCCACGTCGACGAGGATCGCCCCGTCGCCGCGGTCGATGTAGACGTCGTTGCCCACGCTCACGGCGGACGACACGGCGGCTTTCCTCCGTGCGGCCAGCGCCTGGGACGCCGGGCCCGGCAGTTCGGTGAGGAGCAGCCGCTCCTGCAGGGCGGTGCTCACCGGTCCTCCATCCCCCACGCCGACGCATAGCCGGACGGGGCGGCCCCGGCCAGCAACTCCAGGAACGGCACGGCGTCGAACGATTCCGGTCCCCGAACGCCCACGCCCGACCAGGTGCCGCGGGCAAGGAGCTCCAATGCCACCACCGGGTTGATCGCCGTCTGCCAGACCACGCACTGCGCGCCGTAGTTCGCCATCGACCACTCGTTGTCGACCACGTGGTACAGGTAGGTGCGGCGTGGCTGCCCGTCCAGGCCCAGGCCGGTGACGAACAGCCCCGCGCAGGTCTTGCCCGTCATCCGCGGCCCGATTGTCGCCGGGTCGGGCAGGACGGCGGCTACCACGTCGCGGGGCGACACCTCCACCCCCTTGACACGGACGGGATCGGTGCGGTCGAGGCCGAGCGCGTGCAGGGTCTTCAGGACGCCGATGAACTCCTCGCCGAGGCCGTACTTGAAGGTGACGCGCTTCGCGTCCAGCCAGCGCGGCATCAGCAGCACCTCCTCGTGCTCGACGTTCACGCACTCCACCGGCCCGATCCCGGAGGGGAAGTCGAACACCTCCGGCTCGCTGAACGGCGGCGTGGTGTACCAGCCGCGACCGGCCTCGTGGATGACCGGCGGGTTCAGGCACTCCTCGATCGTGGTCCAGATCGAGAAGCTGGGCGCGAAGATTTCCTCGCCCGCGTCGTTGCGCACCACGAGGTTCGCGCCGTCCCTGGTGCCGAGTTCGTCGATCACAGAGAACAGGTGGTCGGACGCGTAGCGCGCGAACACGTCCGACAGGCCCGGCTCGACGCCCATGCCCACCAGGGCCAGCCGTCCGGCCTGCTCCCACCTCGACGCCTGCGCGAACTGCTCGTCGCCGAGCTTCACGCCCGGCTCCGAATAGGGACGCTCGGGGTGCGGGTGCGAGAGCGACATCGCCATGTCCAGGTAGTCCGCACCGGCAGCGAAGGCACCCTCGAAGACCCCCATCACGAATCGCGGGTCGACGGCGTTCAGCACGTGGGTGATGCCATGGTCCCTGGCCAAGGCCGCGACGGACGCAGGGTCGGACGCGTCCACACGCGCGGCGACGAACCGCTCCCCACCTCCCGCGGCACGGGCGGCCGCGACCGCCGCCTCCGCCCTGGCGAGGTCGTAGTCGGCCATCACCATCACGTCGAAGAAGTCCCGCCGGGCGGCGATCCGGGCGACCGCGTCCCCCACCCCGCCGGACCCCACCACCAGTACGCGCATCAGAGCGCTTCCTTTCTCCTTGACCTCGAGCCGAGCCGCACCCGCGCGCCGACCGTCTGGGCGATGCCGACGATCGCGAGCGCGCCGAAGAACATGACGGTTCCGACCACGTTGATCTGCACCGGTGTTCCGCGCTGTGCAGCGCCCCAGACGAACATCGGGAAGGTGACCGTGGTCGCGCCCGCGTTGAAGTTGGTGACGATGTAGTCGTCGAAGCTGAGCGCGAACGCCAGCAGGGCGCCGGCCCCGATCCCGGGCGCGACCAGCGGGAACGTCACCTTCCAGAAGGCCTGGGCCGGCGTCGCGTAGAGGTCGGCAGCCGCCTGTTCCAGGGACGGGTCGAGAGACGCCACCCTCGCCTTCACCGTGGTCACCACGAACGACAGCGTGAACAGGATGTGCGCGATCAGGATGGTCAGCTGACCGGACGGGATGCCCATCGCCACGAACAGCGTGAGCAGCGACGAGCCCATCACCACCTCGGGAGTGGCCATCGGGAAGAACACCAGCAGGTTCGTCGCCGACCGGCCGCGGAACCGGTACCGGCCGAGCGCGAACGCCGCCATCGTCCCGATCACCGTCGCGACCAGGGACGCGACCACGGCCACCCAGAGGCTCAGCCCCAGCGCGTCGCACATGCCAGGGCTCGCGCACGGGTTCAGCCAGGCGTCGAGGGAGAACTGGTTCCACTGGTAGTTGTAGCGGCCGCTGGGCTTGTTGAACGAGAACACGGTCACGACGAGGTTGGGGATCAGGATGTAGGCCATCACGAGCAGCCCCACGACCACCACCAGGTGCCGGCGCAGCCAGACCATCAGACCAGCTCCTCCGTGCCCGCCGCGCGGACGTAGACGCTGACCAGGATGATGATCGCCGCCATCAGGATGAACGACAGCGCCGCGGCGATCGGGTAGTCCAGTACCCGGAGGAACTGGGCGTCGATGACCTGCCCGATCATCACCGTCTGGGTGTTGCCGAGCAGCTTGGAGTTGATGTAGTCGCCGGCGGCAGGGATGAACGTGAGCAACGTGCCGGACACGACGCCCGGCAGCGACAGCGGCCAGATCACCTTCCAGAAGGTGTTCCAGCCGTTCGCGTACAGGTCGCCTGCCGCGTCCAGCAGCCGGGAGTCCAGCCGCTCCAGGGAGGTGTACAGCGGCAGCACCATGAACGGCAGGAAGTTGTAGATCAGGCCGCAGATCACGGCGAACTGCGAGCCGAGCAGCGAGTTGTTGTCGGTCAGGCCCACCGTCTGCAGGACGTTGGTCAGCCCGGTCGCCCGGAAGAACGTGGTCACGGGGCCGTCGTCGGTGAGGATGATCTGCCAGGCCAGCGTCCGGATCAGGAAGTTCGTGAAGAACGGGGCCACCACGAGCACCAGCAGGAAGTTCTTCCAGCGGCCCGACCGGTGCGCGATGAACCAGGCGAGTGGATAGCCGAGTACCAGCGTGCCCAGCGTCGCCGAGGCGGCGTAGACGATCGAGCGCAGGAACTGCGGCCAGTAGCGGGACAGGGCGTCGGCATAGGTAGCGAAGTTCCAGGTCAGCGTGTAGCCGTTGTCGATGTCGCCGGTCTGCAGCGACTGGGACGCCAGGGAGATCGTCGGCACCACGAAGAACATCACCAGCCAGAGCAGGGCCGGCGCCAGCAGGACGAGCGGGACGAGGCCGCCGCGGCGTCGCGGTGGAGCGACCCGCGTGGTGCCACCGACGGCCGCCTGGGTCAGGGCCGCCATCAGCCCGCCTCCGGCACCACGAACGCCTGGTGGGGATCCCAGCCGAGGGTCACCCGGTCGCCGAGCTGCGCGCGCCGCGAGCCGTCGTTGGGCTGCGTGACGGTGAGCTCCTGGCCCCAGGGCATCCCGACGAGGTAGGTGGTGGCCACGCCGGTGAAGGAGGCGTCGGTGACCACACCGTCCAGGCGGTTGGCCACGTCGTCCCCGGACGCCACCAGCCGCAGCTTCTCCGGGCGGATCCCGAGCTGGACGCCGCTGCGAGTCCCTTCCGGCAGTTGGGCGGGGTCGACGACGACCGTCACGTCGTGCGTGGTGCCCGAGACCTGACCGCCGGACGCCGTCCCGGCGACCTCCAGCGGCAGCAGGTTCGACTGGCCGAGGAAGTTCGCCACGAACGTGGTGGCCGGACGGTCGTAGAGGTCGGCCGGCGCCCCGACCTGCTCCAGGTGTCCCGCGTTCATCACCGCGACCGTGTCGGCCATGGTCATGGCCTCCTCCTGGTCGTGGGTGACGTGGATGAAGGTGATCCCCACCTCCTGCTGGATCCGCTTCAGCTCGATCTGCATCTCGCGGCGCAGCTTGAGGTCGAGGGCGCCGAGCGGCTCGTCCAGCAGCAGGACGTCCGGCCGGTTCACGATCGCCCGGGCCAGCGCGACCCGCTGCTGCATGCCGCCGGAGAGCTGCCGGGGCCGCTGCCCGGCGCGGTCGGCCAGCTTGACCAGTTCCAGCGACTCCATCGCCCGCCGCTTCCAGTTCGAGACCTTCAGCTGCCGCAGGCCGAAACCCACGTTGTCGAGCACGGTCAGGTGCGGGAACAGCGCGTAGCTCTGGAAGACCGTGTTGACCTTCCGCTGGTAGGCCCGGGTGGCCGTGATGTCGTCCGCACCGAGGAAGATCTGGCCGGACGTCGGCTCCTCCAGCCCGGCCACCATCCGCAGGGTGGTGGTCTTGCCACACCCGGACGGCCCGAGCAGCGCGAAGAACGAGCCGGTCGGGACCTCGAGGTCGATGCCCGCGACCGCGACGAAGTCTTCGAAGTGGCGGGTGAGCTGGACGAGCCGCAGGTCGCCGCCTGCCTTCATCGGCGCCGCCATCGCCTAGCCCGTCACCACGGCCTGGAACTGCCGGTTGAAGGCCGTCTCCTCGTCCGCGGACAGGGCGCGGAAGACCTGCGCCCGGCCGAGCACGTCCGCACTGGGGAAGATCAACTCGTTGTTGGCGACGTCCGGATCCTTCTTCACCAGGATTTCCTTCGTCCCGACGACCGGCGGGATGTAGTTCACGTAGTCGGCGACCAGGGCCATCACCTTGGGGTCGAAGTAGTAGTTGATCAGCTTCTCCGCGTTCTTCTTGTGCTGGGCGAGGTTCGGGATGACCCAGTTGTCGGAGAACATCGGAATGCCCTTCTCGCCGAGGGTGTAGCCGAGCGACGGGTTGTCCGCCCGCAACTGCACGACGTCGCCCGTCCAGGCGATGCAGGCCGCCGTGTCACCGGAAGCCAGCGGCTTGGTGTACTCATTGCCGGTGAAGCCCTTGATCTGGCCGGAGTCCTTGGCCTGCTGGATCACCGCGAGGGCGGCGGTGAACTGGTCGGCGGTCACATCGGCCAGGTTGACGCCCTGCTCGATCAGCACCACGCCGACGGTGTCGCGCATCTCGGTGAGCATGGTCACCTTCCCCTTCAGGGTGGGGTCGTGCAGCAGCTGGTCGACGGTGGTGACCTTGCGTCCGCCGGTCGCTTTGGGGTTGTAGGCGATGCCAACGAACCCGCTCTGCCACGGCAGCGAGTAGACCCGTCCCGGGTCGAATGGCACGTTCTTCATCGACGGTTCGAGGTTGGCCAGGTTGGGGATGTTGCCGTAGTCGAGCTTCTGCAGGTAGCCCAGCCGGACGAGGCGGGCGACCATCCAGTCGGTGCTGACCCAGGTGTCGCGGCCGGTGTCCTGCCCGGCCTCCAGCAGCGGACGCACCTTGGCGAAGAACTCGTCGTTGTCGTTGTAGTCCTCGTTGTAGTTCACCTTGATCCCGGTCTGCTTGGTGAACCCGTCGATGCTGGGATGGTTGCCCTTGGAGTCGACGTCGATGTACTCCGGCCAGTTCGACCAGTTGACCACCTTGTCGGTGTCCGACTTGTCGGGCGCGGCCTGCGGCGTGACGCTGGCAGAGCCGGTGCCGCCCGGATTCCGCCCCGGTGAGCCGCAGGCCGAGAGCAGCCCTGCCGCAGCCACCCCGGCGAGCCCCGTCAGCGCGGCCCGGCGCGAGATCGCCGCACGGGCGAAGGACGTGAGCAGCGGGTCGGATCGTTCGGGCATGTGGCCTCCTCTTTTCTCAATGACTGGCCTTCCCGCCTCCACCCTCCCGGCATCCGCCGGGACCTCGGTGGACGCGGGCTCAGGAGTTGATGTTCGCCATCACGTGCTTGATCCGGGTGTAGTCCTCGAACCCGTACATCGACAGGTCCTTGCCATAGCCGCTGCGCTTGAATCCGCCGTGCGGCATCTCGGCGACGAGCGGGATGTGGGTGTTGATCCAGACACAGCCGAAATCGAGCTCCTTGCTCACCCGCATGGCCCGCCCGAAGTCCTTCGTCCAAACGCTGGACGCCAGGCCGTACTCGACCCCGTTGGCCCAGCGGAGCGCCAGGTCCTCGTCGCTGAACGACTGGACGGTGATGACCGGGCCGAAGATCTCGGACTGGATCGCCTCGTCGTCCTGGTGCAGCCCGGAGACGACCGTCGGCGCGTAGAAATAGCCCTCGCCGAGATCGGCGCGGCGGGCACCGCCGGTGAGCAGGCTGGCGTGGTCGGGCAGCCGGTCGATGAAGCCGCTGACCCGGGCGAGCTGCGTGGCGTTGTTCACCGGGCCGAACAGCGCGTCGGAGCTGTCCGGCGCACCCACCACCGTCGTGGCCGCGAACTCGGCGAGCGCGGCGGCGAAGTCGTCGTGGACGCGCTCGTGGACGAGTACCCGGGTGGCGGCGGTGCAGTCCTGGCCGGCGTTGAAGAACCCGGCGACGCCGAGCCCCTCCGCGGCCGCCTCGAGGTCCGCGTCATCGAACACGATGCACGGAGCCTTGCCCCCCAGCTCGAGGTGGACCCTCTTCAATGCCGTGGCCGCACTCGCCGCCACCTCAGCCCCTGCCCGTACCGATCCAGTGATGGCCACCAGCGCCGGCGTGGGGTGTTCCACGACCAAGCGTCCGGTGTCCCGGTCGCCGGTGACGACGTTGAGGGTGCCGGGCGGCAGGAATTCCGCGGCAACCTCGGCCAGCCGCAGTGTGGTGAGCGGTGTGGTCTCGGCCGGCTTCAGCACGACGGTGTTGCCGGCCGCCAGCGCGGGAGCGACCTTCCAGACCGCCATCATCACCGGGTAGTTCCAGGGGGTGACCTGGCCGACCACGCCGATCGGCTCCCTGCGGATCCAGGAGGTGTGCCCGGTCATGTATTCCGCCGCGGCCCGCCCCTCCAGCACCCGGGCCGCGCCGGCGAAGAACCGCAGCTGGTCGAGCATCGGCGGGATCTCCTCGGACGCCGTCACGGCCAGCGGCTTCCCGGTCTGCCTCGCCTCCAGGGCGACGAACTCCTCCGCCCGCGCCTCGATCGCGTCCGCAATCCGCAGCAGCGCGAGCTGGCGCTCCGCCGGCGTCGTGCGTCCCCAGCTGGTGCGGAAAGCCGCGTCCGCCGCGGCGTAGGCGGCGTCGACGTCCACTGCTCCCGAGATCGGCGCCCTCGCCACGACCTGAGCCGTCGCGGGATCGACCACGTCGGAGAAGTGGTCCGTCCCCGGCGCCGCGTACTCGCCGCCGACGAAGTTCCGCAGCTCGCTCACCGCCGACATCCGGTCCCCTTCCGGTCCACTCCGATGTCTGAGCATCTTGCTGCCAAACGGATGGATTCGCAATCATTCGTACGTAGTTGTTACGAATGTCGTAGTCGATCTGTTTGCAAACTGTGATGTTCGCAGGGCAGGATCAGGGCATGGCGCAACCCCGCAGCGATTCACCGCCGAACGGCGACCAACCGCGCCCTGCGGTGATCGACGAGACCGGCAAGCGGATCATCGAGCTCCTCCAGCAGGACGGCCGCAAGCCCTTCGTGAGCATCGCCGCAGAGGTCGGACTGAGCGAGGGCGCCGTGCGCCAGCGCGTCCAGCGGCTGACCGAGGCCGGCGTGATCCAGATCGTCGCGGTCACCGACCCGCTGCAGGTGGGCTTCACCCGGCAGGCCATGATCGGCATCCGGACGCGCGGCGACGTCGGCCCGATCGCGAACCGGCTGTCCGCGATCCCCGAGGTCGACTACCTGGTCACCACCGCGGGGAGCTTCGACATCCTGGCCGAGGTGGTCTGCGAGGGGGACGCGGAACTGCTCGACCTGCTGATGACCCGGATCCGCACGATCCCGGGCGTGACCGACACCGAGACCTTCGTCTACCTGAAACTCAACAAACAGCACTACGACTGGGGCACGAGATGACCACAACCACCCAGGTGACACCGACCACCCGCTCCGGCAGCCCGCTGGCCGAAGCTGCCCGCAACCACTTGTGGGGCCACTTCACCCGCGAGTCGGTGTACGAACCGGTCGATGCCGGAGGGGCGGGCGCGGATATCCCGGTCATCGTCCGCGGCCGGGGCCACCGGATCTGGGACGACCGCGGACGGGAATACTTCGACGGCCTGGCCGGGCTGTTCACCGTCCAGGTGGGCCACGGCCGCGTCGAGCTCGCCGAAGCCGCGGCGAAGCAGGCGTCCGAGCTCGCCTACTTCCCGCTGTGGAGCTACGCGCACCCTGCCGCCATCGAACTGGCCGAACGACTGGCCGGTTACACCCCGGGCGACCTGAACCGGGTGTTCTTCACCACCGGTGGTGGCGAGGCGGTCGAGTCGGCGTGGAAGCTGGCCAAGCAGTACTTCAAGCTCACCGGGCAGCCCACCAGGACGAAGGTCATCTCGCGGGCGATCGCGTACCACGGGACGCCGCACGGCGCCCTGTCGATCACCGGAATCCCTTCGGCGAAGGCGCCGTTCGAGCCGCTGGTCCCCGGTGCCCTCAAGGTGCCGAACACCTGTTTCTACCGGGCGCCGGAGCACCTGCGGGACGACGAGTACGCCTTCGGCCAGTGGGCCGCGAACCGGATCGCGGAGGCGATCGAGTTCGAGGGCCCGGACACGGTCGCCGCCGTCTTCCTCGAGCCCGTCCAGAACTCGGGCGGCTGCTTCCCGCCGCCGCCGGGGTACTTCGAGCGCGTCCGGCAGATCTGCGACGAGTACGGCGTACTGCTGGTATCGGACGAGACCATCTGCGCGTTCGGCCGGATCGGCTCGATGTTCGCCTGCAACGACTTCGGCTACGTGCCCGACATCATCATCTGCGCGAAGGGGATGAGCAGCGGTTACGCCCCCATCGGCGCGATGATCGTCTCGGACCGGCTGTTCGAGCCGTTCCGGCACGGCACCACCACCTTCGCCCACGGCTACACCTTCGGCGGGCATCCGGTGTCGTCCGCGGTGGCGCTGGCGAACCTGGACCTGATGGAGGCGGAAGGCCTGAATCGCCGGGTCGCGACCCTCGCGCCGTCCTTCCGGGCCCACCTGGACTCGTTGCGCGACCTGCCGATCGTCGGCGACGTCAGGGGGGCCGGCTACTTCTACGGCATCGAGCTGGTGAAGGACAAGGCGACCAGGCAGAGCTTCGACGAGGCCGAGTCCGAGCGGCTGCTGCGCGGCTTCCTGTCCAAGGCGCTGTTCGATGCCGGGCTGTACTGCCGGGCGGACGACCGGGGCGACCCGGTCATCCAGCTGGCACCGCCGCTCACGATCGGCGAGGAGGAGTTCGCCGAACTCACCGGCATCCTCCGTGACGTCCTGACCAGGGCCGCGGCGCTGCTCTGAGCCAGGGCGCCCGCGGAAGGAGGGAACCACGGACGCCTCTACGCGGAGCGGCGTCCTCGCGGGTGGAGGCGCGCGTTGCTGTGGAGATAGCGAGCGGCGCCGTCCTGGAAGTCGAAGAGGGCGAGCGTCTGCGCTTCTTCGAGGGGACCTGTGGAGTGAAGAGGCGGTCCGTCATGATCACGTCCCACGGCCTGCCGTCGACGACTTCCATGATCCGCGCGAGGACCGCGTAGCCGAGCGCCGCGCTATACCCGTGGACTCGCCCGGGAGGGCTGACCTGGGGTGCGTCAACGATCGCGTCGACCATGCGCGCGTACACGTCCTCGCCTTCGCCGGGGTCGCCGTAAGCCTCCTCAATCCCGTTCGTGTGGTTCAGGAGGTGCCGCGACGTGACGTGGGCAGGCGCTTCCGGATCGGCCACAGAGCCGCCTCGGCGACGCGATCAGCCAACTGCGCCGCCATCCGACCCTCGGCGACCCGTTCATCGTGAGCGAAGCAGACTCGGGCTACAGCCTCCGGCCACGACCCGAACGCCTGTCCGTCGAACAACGCGCCGCGCTCTGAGCTATCCGGCGGAACGCCGGAGCAACCGGGCCGCGATGAGCAGCCCGGCGCTCAGGAGCGGGGCGACGGCGAGGGCAACGACCATGTCCGAACCGATCGGACGCCCCGCTTCGGGGAGAGCTGCGGCCAGGATCGGCACCGGCACCCCGTTCGGCACGGCCTGGGTGAGGCCGGCCAGGATGAGGACGGTCGCGGCCCAGCCGGGATGGCCCGGAAGGACGCTGGCGACCAGGACGCCGAGGACGGCGCCAGCCACCGCCACCACCAGGACGGCCACGAGGGACGCCCACGCCTGGTCGCCAGTGAGCGGGGGCTGCTCGCCCCGCTGTGCGACCGGGAGACCAGCGAGCCAGGTGCCGACGACGAGGATGAGCGGGAACCCGGCTGCCAGACCGGCCGCGGTGGCCCACTTGGCCACCAGCAGGCCGGTGGCGGAACCGTGGCAACTGGTGCTGATGAGCTCCTGGCCGACGTCCTCGGCGGTGGCTGCGGCGTGACCGAGCCACGAGGCGAGCCCGAACTGGACGATCAGTGCGATCCGGACGGTGTCGATGCCCACCGGTGGGGTCATCCACACCCAGGCGATCAGACCGACCAGGATCAGCGCCGGCGCCGCCCAGCGCTGAGTGGTCATGAGCAGTGCGGCAACGTAACGCACGGGCGCCAGCGTCATTGCTCCACCGCCGGGTGGACGCGCAGCACGCGGGCGTGGACGGCGAGTGCGGCGGCCAGGAACTCCTCGACCTCGGTGTCGCTGATCAGGTAGCGCGTGGCGCCGTCGGTCTGCATCTCCTCGTCCGTCGACCAGATCGGCTGCGGACCGGCGAGTTCGATCAGGACCAGGTTCCCGGGAGCGGCGCTCACGCTCCGCTCGAGGTGGCCGGCTTCCAGGGTGAACACGCGACCCGCGTCACCGAGTTCGCTTCCGTGCAGGGCGACCAGAACGGCGCAGCCCTCGTCGACCCGCTCCTGCACCAGTGACGCGAGGGCGGCGGACGTCGCGCCGTCCAGAGCGGTGAACGGCTCGTCCAGCACGACCAGCTCGGCCGGCCGCATCAGGCACTGGGCCAGGAGCACCTTGCGCTGGTTGCCCCGCGACAGGATGCCCAGAGGCGCGTCCAGCCCCGGGACCAGGCCGAGCCGCTCGATGATCGCCCCTGCTGAGGCACGAACCGCCGCCGGGTGCATCCCGGCCAGCCGGCCCAGCTCGTCCAGGTAGCGGCCGGCGGTCATCCGGGGCGGCGGCAGTGCCCGGTCGGGCACGAAGCCGAGTGCGCCGCGACTCCTGCGGACGCGGCCGCGGCTGGGCCGGCTGAAGCCGCCCGCGACCCGCAACAGCGTGGACTTGCCCGATCCATTGCCGCCGCGGATCTGGGTGAGGGTGCCCGGCTCGAGCGCCAGAGAGACCGCGTCCAGCACGAGCCGCCCGCGGACGCCGTACCGCTTCGAGACCCCTAACAACTCCAGCACTGACCGCACAGGGGGAAGACTAGGCCGCGCGACGCCGAGGCACGGCTACCTCGAAGTAGAAGACGTCGGCGAGCGTCGCCCGGAGTTCGGACGGGACGCCCGTGGGCGGTGCACTCGCGTACTCGCGCCCGCTCGGGGCCGTGGTGTGCACGGTGCCGTCGGGGCCCGGCCTGGCGAGCCATCCCGGGTGTTCCTTCACCTGGTTGCACTGCTCGCAGAGTCCCTGGCCGTTGGCCACGCTGGTCGCCCCACCGGCATGGACGGGAACGACGTGGTCGGCGTGACGGATCGGCGCCCCGCACCATGGCGTGCGGCAGACCTCGTCGCGGATGGCGATGAACCGGCGCAGACCGGCGGGGAAACGCCGTCGCTTGGACTCCATCGCGACCAGTCGGCCGTCGGGCCGCGTGTACAGCCGACGCACCCACGCCCGATCAGCTTCGGCTGCGTTCTTCGCCAGCTGCCGGGCGACGCCGGCGGGGATGGGCCCGTGGCCCACGAGGCGGGCCGGGACGTCACTGCCGGCGAAGAGGCTCTGGTCGGTCATCACGAGCTGGATCTCGGCTCCCACCGCGTCCGCAGTGGCCTGCCCGGTGGCCCGGCAGACCAGGGTGTCGGCCATCAGCTGACCTCGACTCCGGGTATCACCCGCAGCCTGCAGCCGGTCAGCTTCTTTGCGCAGCGCCGTGTAGAGAGCGACGCCCTCAGCAACCGGCAGCAGTGCGCTGACGAGCGTCATGGTGTCGGGCGCCGGACGGATGGTCACGCGACGGTCGGCAGCGGCGCGGCCGGCGCGTTCGACCACGCTGTGCGGGTCGAGCTGGTAGGCGGCCTGCCGGGCTCGGGCGACGATTTCCCGATCGGAGAGGCGAGGGAGTTCGCCGGCGAGTCCAGCGTCCACCCGTCCGCGATCCGCCCGCGACAGGCAGGCGGTCTCGCGGCACACCAGCAGGGCCCGCCACTCCGAGATCTCTCCGGCGGCGAACGCGGCCATCGTGTGCGGGAGCTCGCGATCCAGGATCATCGCCAGGCCGAGCAGCGTGCGAGCCCGATGCGGGGACTCGCGTCGAGCCAGCGCGATCTCGGCGGCCACGGACGTCGCAGTCTTCGCGGTGGATCGGCCAGCCGCGCGCTCCTGGTCCTCGCGAAGTTCCCGCAACGCCACTGCGGCCCTCGCCTGCGCGGCCGCGGCGGCGTTCTTGACCGTCTCCAGCAGCCCGATTCGCTCGACCAGTTCGCTGTCCGAGACGGCCGTGCTCAGTGCAGCCAGACCCTGAGCCGCACTGGCCAGCGTCCCGCTTCCGAACTGAGCTTCCATCTTGAAATAGTAATCGAACGTCTGTTTTTTTACAAGAGTTAAAAGTGGCTCTTTCTCCGTGTTTTCCCCCTACGGTCCGGGCGTTTCGCCGGCGGCGACCCACGGGTCGACACACGCGACTCCAAGAGGTTCGAAGTGCCTGAGATTCCGGGTGGCGATGGTCAGGCTATGGGCCTCCGCGATCGCCGCGGTCAGGGCGTCATTCAAGGGCGCCCGCTCGGGGACGCGATAGGCGGCGAGGATTCGCGCTGCAGCCAGATCGAACGGCAGAACGCGGCCAGCGAACGCCGGCAGCACATGCCCGTCGAACCAGCGACGCAGGACCTCGCCCTGCGCGGCATCGGACCGCTCCTTCGCGATCACTCCACGCTCGAGCTCGGCCATTGTCATCGCGGTCACGAACTGGTCAGCCATGGGCACCGAGGCAACCCACGCCGCCACGGCCGGCTCGCGTCCGCGCACCCGAAGAGCCGACACAACGTTGGTGTCCAGCACGTATCTCACAGTTCGGGGACCCGCGCACCCAGGCCCAACCGCTGGGGTTCGAACTCGATCTCAACGCCCTCGTCCACGCTCACCAGATCGACCAGCGTGACGGGCTGCCGCGACAGGGCCTGGGCCAGGATCTCTCGCACCTCCGCTTCCACGGATTGGCGATGACGATCGGCCCGTGCGCGAAGCGCGGCCTTCGTCCCCGGCGGAAGTTGCCGAATCAAGATCTGTTCCATCCCACCTCCTGCGATATCACCTCAATGATATCCCACTGGATGCGAAGGTGAAGGTCCGCTCTCAGGCCAGGCTGACCAGGTCGGCGTAGTCGGGGTTCCAGAGGTCCTCGACGCCGTCCGGCAGTAGCAGGACGCGATCGGGCTGCAGGGCCTCCACCGCGCCCTCGTCGTGGGTCACGAGCACCACCGCGCCCGCGTAGGTGCGGATCGCGCTCAGCACCTCCGCCCGGGAGGCGGGGTCGAGGTTGTTGGTCGGCTCGTCCAGCAGCAGGACGTTCGCAGCCGACACCACGAGCATCGCCAGCGCGAGCCGGGTCTTCTCTCCGCCGGACAGCACGCGCGCGGGCTTCTCGACGTCGTCGCCGGTGAACAGGAACGAGCCGAGGATCTTCCGGACGTCGGTCTCGTTGAGGTCCGGCGAGGCGGCCATCATGTTCTCCAGCACGGTGGCCGACACGTCCAGCGTCTCGTGCTCCTGCGCGTAGTAGCCGAGCCGGAGCCCATGGCCCGCGAGCACCTCACCCGTGTCGGGCTGCTCGATGCCGGCCAGGATGCGCAGCAGCGTGGTCTTGCCCGCCCCGTTGAGACCCAGCACGACCACGTTGGCACCCCGGTCGATCGCCAGGTCGACGTCGGTGAACACTTCCAGCGAGCCGTACGACTTGCTGAGTTCGGACGCCGTCAGCGGCACCTTCCCGCACGGCGCCGGCTTGGGGAAGCGGATCTTCGCCACCTTGTCGGCGGCCCGTTCCTCCTCCAGCCCGGACAGCAGCTTCTCGGCCCGGCGGGCCATGTTCTGGGCCGCGACGGCCTTGGTGGCCTTGGCGCGCATCTTGTCGGCCTGGGCGAGCAGCGCCTCCGCCTTGCGCTCGGCATTCGCCCGCTCGCGCTTGCGGCGCTTCTCGTCCGTCTCGCGCTGCAGCAGGTAGCGCTTCCAGTCCATGGAGTAGACGTCCAGTTCCGCGCGATTCGCGTCGAGGTGGAAGACCTTGTTCACGGTCGCCTCGAGCAGCCCGACGTCGTGGGAGATCACGAGCAGGCCGCCCGGGTACGACTGCAGGAAGCCGCGCAGCCAGACGATCGAGTCGGCGTCCAGGTGGTTGGTGGGCTCGTCGAG
>DAIPJC010000042.1:0-11056 GCA_036770475.1 Propionicimonas sp.
AACCTGATCGGCCGGCTGATCGCCCGCCGCTTCGCCCCGAAGACCGGACGCTGAGGAAAGAGCCATGTCCAAACGGATCGAGACCACTGACCTGAACGTGTACTACGGCGATTTCCGCGCCGTGGAGGACGTGACCATCACCATCGAGCCCCGCACCGTCACCGCGTTCATCGGGCCGTCCGGCTGCGGCAAGTCGACGTTCCTGCGCACGCTGAACCGAATGCACGAGGTGATCCCTGGCGCCCACGTCGAGGGCGAGGTGCTGCTGGACGGGGAGAACCTGTACGGCCCGGGGGTCGACCCGGTGCGGGTTCGCCGGCAGGTCGGCATGGTGTTCCAGCGGCCGAACCCGTTCCCGACGATGTCCATCAAGGAGAACGTGCTGGCGGGCATCCGGCTGAACAACCAACGCATGCCGAAGAGCGAGCAGGACGAACTGGTCGAGCGCTCACTGCGCGGCGCCAATCTGTGGGAAGAGGTGAAGAACCGGCTCGAACTGCCGGGCTCGGGCCTCTCCGGTGGCCAGCAGCAGCGCCTGTGCATCGCCCGCGCGATCGCCATGCAGCCCGAGGTGCTGCTGATGGACGAGCCCTGCTCCGCGCTCGACCCGATCTCCACGCTGGCGATCGAGGACCTGATCGGCCAGCTCAAGGAGCGGTACACGATCGTGATCGTCACCCACAACATGCAGCAGGCCGCCCGCGTCTCGGACGTGACCGCGTTCTTCAACATCGCCGGCACCGGGTCCCCCGGCAAGCTGATCGAGTCCGGGCCGACGGACAAGATCTTCTCCGCCCCCGACGTCCAGGCAACCGAGGACTACATCTCCGGCCGCTTCGGCTGAGTCGCCCACGGTCTGCTCACAAGGACGTCGCCTAGGATCGGCGCGTGAGCAGCAGCGCAGGGTGGTATCCCGATCCCGGCGGCCAGCCGGGCCTCTACCGGTGGTGGACGGGGAGCGCCTGGACAGAGGCGGTCACGCCGAACCCGCAGGGCACTCCCCCGCCGGTCGCGCCGAGCAGTCCTGCCAGTACACCGGGCCTTCCGCCCAAGCGTCGGGCTACCGGCTGGTGGGTCGCAGGGGGCGTGGCTCTCATCGCCGTGGTCGTGGCGATCGTCCTGCTGGTCCGCGGCATGGGAGTCGAGATCCCGGGCGTCCCGGACCTCGGCAACAACCCGACGTCCTCCGTCTCGCCGAACATCTGCCCTCCCGCGGCATCCTCGACCGCCGAGCCCACCGTCGACCCCAACTCCAGCTGGATCACCGGCGGCAAGCTCGCCTACCCCGCACTGGGCTCACCGTGGGAGACCGGCTGGGACAACCGCGTGCCGTGGGGCTCCCTGGCGATGGTCCAGGAGGTCACCGACCAGGACAACTATGACGGCCAGGGCCACAGCTGGGTCGCCAGCATCCTGGTCAGCGACCTGTTCGTCGGCGACGGCTTCGCCAGCACCAAGGTGGCGTCGGAGACCGTCCTGAAGTGCGTGCTCGGTAAGTACTACGCCGACAACGTGGTCACCGAGCACCCGATCAGCAGCCAGCAGCACAACGTGGACGGAAACCCCGGCTGGCTGATCGAGACCCAGCTCAGCTTCGACATCCCCGGGCTCAACGCCAAGGGCGAACGCGTGCTGCTGCTCGTCGTCCAGACCGGCAGTGACGACTACAGCCTGTTCTACGCGTCGATCCCCGACACGAGGTCGGACCTGCTCCCCGACGCCCGCCAGGCCCTCGCCCAGTTGCGCGTCCAGTAGCGACCGTCCGGGCCGGCAGCCTCAGCCGTCCAGTTCGACGGCGAGCAGGGCGTTCTCGATCACCTCGGCCAGCGCGGGGTGGATCCAGTACTGGCCGCGGGCCATCGAGCGGACGTCCAGCCCGAAGCTCATCGCCTGCACCAGCGGCTGGATGAGGTTGGGGGCGTCCGGGCCGATGATGTGGGCGCCGAGCAGCTTCCCGGTGGCCGGGTCGGCGATCACCTTGGCGAAATGGCCGGTGTCCTCCATCGCCCAGCCGTAGGCAACCGACCCGTAGTCCCGGACGCCGACCGCGTAGCGCAGGCCCTGCTCGCGGCACTGCTGCTCGGTGAGCCCCACGCAGGCCACCTGCGGGCCGCTGAACACCGCCTCGGGCACGAACCGGTGATCGCTGGCGACCAGGTCGTCGGGGTGCAGCAGGTTGTGCTGCACGACCCTGGCCTCGTGGTTGGCCACGTGCTTGAGCTGCCAGTGCGACGAGACGTCGCCCAGAGCCCAGATGCCGTCCACAGTGGTGCGCTGGAACTCGTCCACGACGACCCGGCCGGCCTCGTCGACGTCTACGCCGGTCGAGGCGAGGTTCAGCGTGTCGGAGTTGGGCACGCGCCCGGTCGCCACCAGCAGCTGCTCGGCCTCGAAGAAGTACTCGATGCCGTCGTCGTCGGTCGTGCCGACCTCGATCCGGCCGCCGCCCGCGTCCGCCACCGACGCGAGGTGCTGGCCCAGCCGCAGGACGACCCGCCGGCTGATCAGGTTGGTGAAGCGCTGCGCGACCTCCTCGTCCGCCACCTTCAGCAGGCGAGAGCCCCGGTGCAGCAGCGTGACCTGGGTGCCGTAGGCCGCGAAGATGTGGGCGAACTCGGCAGCCACCAGCCCGCCGCCGACGATCACCAGCGACTTCGGCAGCGCCTCCAGCCGCATGATCGAGTCGGACGTGTGAATGCGGCCGGCCAGCTCAGGATCGTCCATGCCCGGCACGTCGGGGATCCGCGGACGGGAGCCGGCGGCGAGCACGAACCGGTCGGCTGTGAACTGCTCATCGCCGACCCGCAGCAGCTTCGGCGCCACGAAATGGCCCATGTCGCGGTAGAGCGCAACATTGTCGCTATCCCGGCGGTAGGCCTCGCCACTGGCGACGATCGCGTCGATCCGGCCGAAGATGCGGTCACGGATGTCAGCCCAGCGCACGTGGACGTCGCTGACGTCCACCCCCAGCGCGGACGCGTGCCTGGCCTCCTCCGCAATGTCGGCAGGGTGGGCGAACATCTTGGTGGGAATGCAGCCGACGTTCAGGCAGGTGCCGCCGAACCACTTCTGGCCTTCGACCAGCGCGATCTTCCAGTCGGCGAAGCGTTCGTCAACGATCGAGTTGCCGCTGCCGGAGCCGATGACGCACAGGTCGAAGTGCCGCATGTCCCCGATTGTGGCATGCCTCGGTGACGACGACGGATCAGCCCTTCACCGCGCCGCCGAGCCCGGCGCCGTTGAGGAAGAGATTCTGGAAGACGAGGAACAGCGCGACCGGGATCAGCGTCGCGATCGCGAGCGCGGCGAGGAAGACCCCGAGGTCGGTCGTGCCCGCGATGGCGGGCAGGCGCACTGACAGCGGCTGGATGTTCGGGTCCTTCAGCACGAGCAGCGGCCAGAGGAAGTCCTTCCAGCTGGCGATCACCGCGAACACCGAGACCACCCCGAGGATCGGCCGCGACATCGGCAGCACGATCGAGGTGAACAGCCGGAACGGGCCGGCCCCGTCCACCCGTGCCGCCTCGAAGACCTCGCGCGGCAGGCTGTCGAAGAACCGCGTCACCAGCAGGACGTTGAACGCGCTCGCCCCCGCGGGCAGCCAGACCGCCCAGAAGCTGTTCACCAGCGAGTGGCCGAGCAGCGGAGGGTGCAGGATCACCAGGTAGAGCGGGACGAGCAGCACGACCGCGGGCACGAACATCGTGGCCAGGACCAGCCACTGCAGCACCCTGCCGTACGCCGGACGCAGCACCGACAGCACGTAGCCGCCAGTGGTGGCCACCAGCACCTGCACCAGCCACGAGCCGAACGCCAGCACGACCGTGTTCAGGAAGTACCGGTCGACGTGCACCCGGTTCCAGGCCTGATCGAGGTTGCTCCACGCGATGCCGTTGGGGAAGACCGCCATCGGCGTCATCAGGATGTCCGAGGTGGGGGTCACCGCGAACTTCGCCAGCATCAGCATCGGACCGAGGCCCGCGATCACCAGCAGCACCAGCAGCACGACCTGCGCCGTCCCCAGGCCGAAGCGGAGGCCAGGCCGCCGCCAGTCGGACGGCGACACCACGCCACGGTCGCGGGCTGCCGCGCGGTCGCGTCTTCTTGCCGTTGTCATTCGTCACTCCAGGAGCGGGTCAGCCGGAAGTAGAGCAGGGAGAGAACCGCGAGCACGACGGCCAGCATCACCGACAGCGCCGTGGCCGCCCCGTAGTTGCCGCCCAGGCTGTTCGCGAACGCGTAGTTGTAGATCAGCAGGAGCACCGTGAGGGTGGCGTTGGCCGGGCCGCCGTTGGTGAACAGGTACGGCTCGAGGAACACCTGGGCGGTCGCGATGAACTGCAGGATCAGCGTGATGAACAGCACTCCGCGCAACTGGGGCATGGTGACGTGCCAGATCTTGCGCCACAGCCCGGCCCCGTCGATCTCGGCCGCCTCGTACAGCTCGGCAGGGACACTGGTGAGCGCGGCCAGATAGATGATGATCGTGCCGCCGGCGCCCGCCCACGTGGCTGCCAGCACCAGTGACGGCATCGCCCAGTCGGCGTCCTGGATCCACGGGAACGGGCCGAGACCGACCCAGCCGAGGATCGTGTTGAACACCCCGGTCGGGCCGGCGTCGTAGAAGAACTTCCACAGCAGGACGGACACCACGGGCGGCACGACCACCGGCAGGTACGCCAGCGCGGAGTACAGCCCCCTGCGCTTTCGCACCTCGCTCATCACCACCGCCACGACCAGCGGCAGCGGATAGCCGATCAGCAAGGCGAGCACGGCGAACCAGACGGTGTTCTGGATGGCCTGTGGCAGCAGCGGGTCGTTCAGGACGTAGACGAAGTTCGCCAGCCCCACCCACTTCGCAGGCGCGACCAGGTTGGTCTTCTGGAAGCTCATCACCACCGAGTTGATGATCGGCAGCCACGAGAACACCCCGAAGATCACCAGCATCGGCAGCGCGAACAGCAGCGTGGCGAGGCCGCCCCTGTGCACCCAGGCCTGCGGCGAGCGTCGCGATGACGACGTCTGCGCCGGCAGGTCCGGGGGCAGGGGCGTGCTCAGTCGAGGTGCGGTGGTGGTCACTTCTGGTCGAGCAGCGACTGGGCCTGCGCGTTGGCCTTCGTCAGCAGCTCGTCGATGTTCGCGTCCTTCTTGGTCAGGACGGTCTGCACGACGGTGTCGAGGAGCTTGTAGATCTCCTGGGTCTGCTGGGAGGGCTCACCCACCAGCTTGAGGTCGAACATCGTGTCGGTATAGCCAGTCATCTGGTCCAGCGGCACGTTCACAAACTCCTTGATCCAGGCCTGGTTCTCCTCCCACTGCTCACGGTTGAACATCGGCAGCACCGGGGTGCCGACCGGCTGCTTGTTCGCGACGAGGGTCTTGGCGTCGGCGACGGCGCGGTCCTTGTCGACGAGCTTGCGCAGGTAGAAGAAGTCGATCCACTTGATCGCGGCAGCCTTCTGCGCGTCGGTGGCGTCGGCCGGCATGGCGGCCATCGTTCCGCCGGTCAGCACCCCCGCGTCAGGGCTGTCGCTCAACGGCATCGCGGTCAGGCCGTACATGCCCGGCTTCACGCCGTTGGTCTGCACCAGCGAGGTGTAGACGTCGGAGCCGGAGGTGTACATGGCCACCTTGCCTGCGGCGAAGGCCTGGTTGATCGAGCTCCAGTCGAACATGAAGTTGGCGCCCATCGAGTTGTCGGTCCAGCGCATGTCCTTCAGCATCTGGAGGGCCTGCTTGGTGCCGTCGTTGTCGAGCGTGGACGTGTAGGAGCCGTCGGCGTTCGCCGTCTGCACCCGTCCGCCGTGCGCGAAGGTGTTGGCGACGAGCTGCCAGCCGCCGGTCGCGTTCTGGGTCATCTGCATGTAGCCGGCCACGCCAGGGACCGCGTCCGCGATCTTCTTGGCGTCCGCGCGCACCTCGTCCCAGGTCTTGGGCGGCGAGTTCGGGTCGAGCCCGGCCTTGGTGAACAGGTCGCGGTTGTAGTGCAGGCCGACACCGTAGACGTTCTTGGCCGGGACCGCGTAGACCTTCCCGTCCGCGCCCTTGCCCGCGTCCAGGATCGCCGGGTTGAACTTGGCCGCGTAGGGCAGCGTCTTGAACTGCGCGTCGAGGTCGGCGATCTGCCCGTTCTCGATCAGGGTCTTGGCGTCGGTGAACGGAATCTCGAAGACGTCAGGGAGCGTGCCGCCGGCGAGCTGGGCGGCGAACGTCGTCGCCTTCCACTCATACTCCTCGGGCTGGATGGTGATGCCGGGGTTGGCGGCCTCGAACTCCTTGACCTGGGCGTTGAAGGCGTCGATGGCGGCCTGCTCCGAGCCGGGCAGCAGCGAGACCACGCTGATGGTCACGGGGCCGGCCGGGGACGCGGGCGTACCTGCCCCGCTCGCCTCGGGGGCGGGGGCGCTGCCGGCGCAGGCGCTCATGCTGAGCGCGCCGAGCACGCCCGCCACGGTGACGACCAGGATTCGTTTGGTCGATTTCATTCCGTTTCTCCTGTAATTGGTTCGGCTGTGATCGGACGTAGCCAGACGGCGCCGTCGGGCTCGACTTTGTTATCTGTCACGGTGTGGCTGGCGAGCAGCACCCGATGCCCAGGAGGAATGGGCACGGGTTCTTCGCCGAGGTTCACGAGGCATTCGATTTCGCCCGCATCCGAACTCCCCCGGCGGAACGCGAGGACATCAGGGCCCGCGTCCAGCCAGGCGAAGTCGGTGCCGGCGAGGGCCGGCTCGCTGCGACGCAGGGCGAGGGCGGCGCGGTACAGCGACAGCATCGAGGAAGGGTCGCCCGCCTGCGCCTCGACCGAGCAGCGTCCCCAGTCGCGAGGTTGCGGCAACCATGCCCGCACGCCGTCCGGCGCGAATCCGAAGCTGCTGCCGTTCGCCGTCCAGGGCAGGGGCACGCGACAACCGTCCCTTCCCGGATCGACGCCGCCGGAGCGGAAGTGCATCGGGTCGGTGATGACCTCGGGCGGCAGTTCGACCTCGGGCAGCCCGAGTTCGTCGCCCTGGTAGAGGTAGAGGACGCCGGGCAGCGCGGCGGTCAGCAGGGCGGCCGCCCGCGCCCGACGCCGGCCCAGGTCGAGGTCGGACGCGACCCCGAACCGCTTGGTGGCGAAGGCGAACGAGGTCTCCTCGCGGCCGTACCGGGTGACCGGCCGGGTCACGTCGTGGTTCGACAGCACCCACGTGGGCGGGGCGCCGACCGGTCGGTGCGCGGTCAGGGTGACCTCGATCGACTCTCGCAGGGCTGCGGCGGCCCAGGGCCGGGCCATGAAGTCGAAGTTGAACGCCATGTGCAGTTCGTCGGACCGCAGATATGCGGCGAAGCGCGCCGGTTCCGGCAGCCAGACCTCTCCGACAAGCACTTTCGGCTCCGTGTACGAGTCTGCGAGCGCCCGCCACGAACGGTAGATGTCGTGCACGTCGTCGCGATCGACGTACGGGTGCCGACCCGGCTCCGGCGTGCTGGACAGCTCGGGAAGCTCGGGATCCTTCGCCAGGAGCACCGCCGAGTCGATCCGGACGCCGGCCACTCCGCGGTCGAACCAGAACCGCAGCACGGCCTCGTGCTCGGCGCGGACGTCGGGGTGCCCCCAGTTGAGGTCGGGCTGGCCGGGCGTGAACAGGTGCAGGTACCACTCCCCCGGCCGCCCGTCGGGGTTGCGGGTGCGCGTCCAGGTCTCACCGCGGAAGTCGGAGATCCACGCGGTCGGACGCAGGCTGCCGTCCTCGCCGCGGCCGGGGCGGAACCAGAATCGGGATCGGGCCGCCGAACCGGGCTCGGCGGCGAGCGCCTCGGCGAACCACGGGTGGGTGGACGAGACGTGGTTGGGCACCAGGTCGATGATCGTCCGAATGCCGGCCTGGCGCGCCTCGCTGATCAGCGCCTCTGCGTCGTCGAGGGTGCCGAGGTCGGGATGGATGCTGCGGTAGTCGGCCACGTCGTAGCCGCCGTCGACCAGTGGGGACGCGTACCACGGCGTGAGCCAGATCGCGTCCACGCCCAGTTCCTGGAGGTACGGCAGGGACGCGCGGACGCCGGCGAGGTCGCCCACACCGTCCCCGTTGCCGTCGGCGAAGCTGCGCGGATAGACCTGGTAGATCGCCGCGTGCCGCCACCACCCCGTGTCGCGCAGAGGCGCGGACGGGCGGGTCGGATTGACGGCCACCGCGGACATCCCACTCCTCCTCGAGTTCGCCGGACCAGCTAGGTTTACCGGTCAACGTGAATGCTAGCCATGGTTTATCACCAGGGTCAAGCACTGATCGGCATTGACCAAATCGTTACAATTCCGTTGATTCTGGGGCGCGCGACCAGGGTGTCCGCTAGAGTCGGGCCTCGGCGGGCAGGGAGGACGGACGGTGACCACGATTCGCGACATCGCGGCCGAGGCCGGCGTGAGCGCGATGACCGTGTCGAACGTCATCAACGGACGCACCGACAAGGTGTCGCAGGCCACGGCGGAGCGGGTCCGGACGATCATGCAGGCCCGCGGCTTCGTCCCCAACGGACCGGCCACGGCGCTGTCGGCCAACCGCTCGAACATCGTCGCGCTCGTGCACGCGGGCAAGGTGGCCCGCCGGCAGCCGAGCCCGCACGACTCGATCTTCGTCGACGAGGTGGAGCGCAGGATGACGGCCGCCGGCCGCTACCTGATGATCCGGTCCGCCGACGACGTCGCGCTGACCGCGGCGGAACTGCGCAGCTGGCGGATCGACGGCGCGATCATCCTGGGCACGTTCGCCTCCGACGCGGACGAGGTGCGCGACCAGCTCGCGATGCCGCTGGTGTTCGTCGACAACTACTCCACGTCCAGCCGCGTGCAACGGGTGGGCATCGACGACTTCAAGGGTGGCCTGCTGGCCGGTCGCCATCTGCTGGCCGCCGGGCACCGCAGGCTGGCGCTGGTGGCCCCGGGCGTGGACCAGCCCGGCGTCATCCACCAGCGGTACGCGGGCTTCCGCGCGGCGGCGGCCGAGGCCGGCGTCGGCGAGGACGAGGTCACGTTGATCGACTGCGAGCCGTTCTTCGACGACGGCGTGGCGCTCGGTGGCCGGCTGGCCATGGACGGCGACCGGCCCACCGGCATCTTCGCGACCGCCGACATCATCGCCATCGGCCTGCTCAAGGGCCTGCTGGAGGCCGGTCTCGCCGTCCCGGAGGACGTGTCGCTGGTCGGCTTCGACGACCTCCCCGAGGCCCGCTACGTCAGCCCGTCACTGACCACCGTCCGGCAGGACATCCCCGCCAAGGCGGAGGCCTCCGTCCAGACGCTGCTGGGCCTGATCGAGGGCCGGCCCCCGGCCGCGACGGTCTGCCTCGACGTCGAGTTGGTCGAGCGCGGCTCGGTCGCGCCGCCACGGACCCGCTGATCTCCGGCTTCGCACCACAAGCTGGACACTTTCCCCGCGTCCTGGCCGATTTCCGTCCACACTGAAACGCGGAGTAGTGAGTTTGCGCATCCGGCGGGGGCTGACTTCACCGCCACACAGTGGAACCGTGGAGGCATGGAGACACTCACCGAGGCCGAGGTGCGGGCGGCAGGCCTGGACGAATGGCGGCAGCTGTGGAACCTGCTGTGCACGCGGTACCGTACGTCCGACTTCGCGACCGGGCTCGCCCTGCTCGATCGGATCGGCCTGGCCGCCGAGGCTGCCAACCACCACCCGGACGTCGCGCTCGGCTACGGCCATCTGGACATCCGCTTGGTCAGCCACGACGCCGGGGGCATCACGCAGCGTGACATCGACCTCGCCCGGGTCATCAGCGGGCTCGCCGCCGAGACGGGCGTGACGGCGGATGTCGCATCTCTCAGCTACGTCGAGGCCGGCCTGGACGCCCCGGACTCCGATCGGGTGCGCCCGTTCTGGGCCGCGCTGCTCGGGTCGTCCGACACCGGCGACGAGGTGCACGACCCGGACGGGCAGCTGCCGTCCGTCTGGTTCCAGAAGCCGGCGGCGCCCACACCGGCCGGCGAACTGGAGCAGCGCTGGCACTTCGACGTCTGGGTGCCGCACGACCAGGCCGAGGCCCGGATCGCCGCCGCGGTCGCCGCGGGCGGCACCGTCGTCGACGAGTCCGAGGCGCCGTCCTTCTGGGTGCTCGCGGACGCGGACGGCAATCGCTCCTGCATCTGCACGGCGCTCGAACGCGCCTGACCAACCTGCCGGGAGGAGGGCCTGATGCCGGCCGAGGGCTATCTCGAGGTGCCAGGTGCCCGGCTGTTCCATCGCATTCAGGGCAGCGGGCCGGTGCTCCTGCTCCTGCCGGGCGGCGACGGGGACGCCGACGCCAGCTCGACCCTCGCGGCGAGGCTGTCCGGCTCGAGGACCGTGGTCACCTACGACCGGCGCGGACTGTCGCGCAGCGTTCCGGAGGACCCGGGCGCGACACCAGGAGTGGCCCGCCACGCGGACGACGCGGCCGCGGTGCTCGCAGCGGTGACGGACCGGCCCGCCGATGTCTTCGGCACCAGCATCGGCGCTGTGATCGGCATCGAACTGCTCTGTCGCGCGCCGGACGGCGTCCGTCGGCTGGTGGCGCACGAGCCGCCGCTGACCCAGTTCCTGCCGGAAGCGGACCGTCCGGCGGCGGTCGAGGGGCAGCTGGCCGTCGAGCGCGCCTTCGAGGCTGGTGGCGTCCAAGCGGCGATGGCGGCGTTCGCCGGGCTGGCCGGCTTCGATCCGTCCGACCGTGAACCGGACGTGGAGGTACGCCCGCCCGACGCCCGGCGGCTGGCGAACCTCGAGTTCTTCATCACCAGGGACGCGCCCGCGGTGCGCCAGCACGAGGTGGACGTCGACGTGCTGCGTTCAGTCGCGGACAAGCTCGTGCTCGGCGCAGGCGAAGGTTCCGGCGGCTCGGTCAGGCCGGGCCTGATCGCCCGCCGGCTCGCCGAGTTGCTGGGCTGCCCGGTGGAGGAGTTCCCCGGCCTGCACAACGCGCCCACCCTCCGTCCCGCCGCCGTGACAGCCCGGCTCCTGGAGATCCTGGACTAGATACCGGCGTAGGAGTGCAGGCCGGAGACCAGCAGGTTGATGCCGATGAAGTT
>DAIPJC010000042.1:11156-31658 GCA_036770475.1 Propionicimonas sp.
AGATACCGGCGTAGGAGTGCAGGCCGGAGACCAGCAGGTTGATGCCGATGAAGTTGAACCAGAAGCTGGCCAGGCCGATGATCGCGACCACCGCGGCCCTGCGTCCCTTCCAGCCGACCGTGGCGCGGGCGTGCAGGTAGACGGCGTAGACGATCCAGGTGACGAGCGACCAGGTCTCCTTGGGGTCCCAGCCCCAGAACCGGCCCCACGCGTACTGCGCCCAGATCGCGCCGGCGGCGATCGTGAAGGTCCACAGCGGGAAGGCGAAGGCGTGGAAGCGGTAGCTGACCCGGTCGAGGGTCTCGGATGCGGGGATTCGCGCGAGATAGCCCCGGACGGTACCCCGCTCCTCCGCCCGGATGCGGATGAGATACAGGATCGCCGCGATCCCGCCGATGTTGAACGCCGCCCCCGACGTCGCCGCAGCGATGATGTGGATCACGAACCACACCGAGTGCAGGGCAGGCATCAGCTCGGAGACCGCAACGTAGAAGACCGTCACCGCCAGGCCCTGGCCGATGGTCAGCAGCAGCGTGACCGGCAGTCCCAGCCAGCGCATGCCGAAGCGCAGCGCCAGCACGAGGTAGACGATCACCGCGATCGCGAGCGATGTCGTGATGAACTCGTACATGTTGCCCCAGGGCGCCCGTTCGGCGGCGATCCCCCGCAACACCACCCCGGTGATGTGCGTGAGCGCAGCCACCACCGTGATCGCCAGCCCGACGCGGCCGAACGCCTCTGTGCGGGGGCTCGGCGCGGGACGCTCGGGCAGCGGCGCGGCGACCGGTTCGCCGTTCCCCTGGCCTCCCGCTCCGACGGCCGCCAGTTCCCGCTCGGGTACCTTCGCCGTCCGGACGCTCGCCCACTCGGCCGCGTGCATCGTCATCGCGAGCAGGTAGAGCACCGCCGAGGTAACCATGGCCAGGTTGGAGTAGTACGCGATCACCGCTGCTTCTCCTCGTCGTCTGTGGGCGACAGCGTAACCCCGACCCCACAGGCGGACGCCAGTGCCGCCACCTCGTCAGTGAGACCGCCGCGCCCCTCGCTCCGGTCCAGGCCGGCCACGGAGATGCGTAGCTGTGCCGCCTGGCCCTCCGGACGGTCGAGCCTGTCGAGACCCCCAGAGCCGGTTTCGACAAGCTCAACCAGCCGATCAGCGGCCACGCGGACGAAGAGGCGGCGCGGCTTCACGGTCAGGGAGACCGCCATGCCGAGCACGGCGAGCAGCACGGAACCGAGCACCAGCCAGCCGCCGGGGGTGTTCGAGATCTGCAGCTTCGTCCAGCGCTTCCAGCCGTCGAAGCTGATCGAGCCCTTGCCGTCCGGCAGCTTGTAGCCGGTGCCGACCTGCAAGCCGACGCTCACCGGGCTGCCGTCCTTGGTGAGCTGGCTGAGTCCGGACTTGTCGAGGGCGTAGACGCTCTCGGGCTGCCCGGTCTCCTGCTTGGGCGGACCGGTCCAGACGTTCAGCAGCAGCTCAGGGCTCAGCGCGTCCGGGAACGCAGAGATCATCCCGCCGGCGCCACCGGAGACGGCCGTCGGCAGGAACACGCCCTCGAACGCCAGTCGCTCGGGACGGGCGTCGGGCGCCTTGATCACACCGGCCGATCGGAAGTTCGCGTCCTGGGGCAGGAACACCACCGGACCGGAGAACGCCACGTTGCCGTTGCCATCCTTCACGGTCACCACTGGCGCGTAGCCATGGCCGAGCAGGTGGACAGCGTCCCCGCCGAGTTGCAGCGGCGCGTTCACCTGCAGGCTCTCCTGCGCGTCCGGCTGCCCGGGAGTGCTGACAGTCAGGTGGGCGTTGAAGTCGCGCGCGGCTCCGGTCTGGACGGGCCCGGTCTCGAAGCGGACGTCGAAGGAGTCGAGCCGGATCGTGAACGGCGACAGCTGGGTGTCCCGGAACGCCGCGCCGGCGCCGAAGTCGTCGTACTGGGTGAGCGTGTTCGAGAATGCCTGGCCCTCCACCACGATCACGGTGCCCTTGAAGCTGAACAGCGATCCCCAGGCCAGCCCGATCAGCATCAGCACCAGGCAGATGTGGAACACCAGGTTGCCGGTCTCACGCAGGTAGCCGCGCTCAGCCGAGATCGCGTCCGCGTCACGACGCACTCGATAGCCGTGGGATCTCAGGTGGGCCTCGGCGCCGTCCAGCACCTTGTCAACGGGGGCTTCGACGAGTCCGGTCGTGTAGCCCGGCAGCCGGGACAGGCGTCCGGGAGGGGCGCTGGGCAGCGCGCGCAGCTCGCGCAGGTAGAGGGCCGTGCGCGGCAGGATGCAGCCGATCAGGCTGGTAAACAACAGCAGGTAGATGGCCGCGAACCAGGCCGAGCCGAAGACGTCGAAGAAGCCGAGCCTGTCCAGCCATGGCCCGTAGTCGGGGTGGGCAGTGAGGTAGTCGCTCACGCCCACGGGATTGGTCGGACGCTGCGGCAGCAGCGACCCGGGGACGGCGGCGACGCCCAGCACTGCCAGGAGGATCAGCGCGGTGCGCATCGCGGTGAGGGTGGTCCAGGCGAAGCGCAGCCAACCCACGATCTCCCGGCTGAGCCGGGTGATCCTCGATGCCATCAGATCACCGCCTGGAACCCGGCCGCCCACTGCCGCAGCCAGCCCATCAGGGCGTCCCACCAGCCGGTGACCAGCAGCACCCCGACCAGCATCATGGCCACGCCGCCGAACACCTGGACGCCGCGGTGGTGCCGCCGCACCCAGGCCAGGGTGCCGGAGAACCGGTCGAACGCCAGGCCGGCGAGGACGAACGGCAGGCCCAGCCCCAGCGCGTAGACAAAGGCGAGGACGCCGCCGCGCAGCGCCGTCCCCTCGTTCAGGGCCAGGGTCAGCACAACGGAGATGGCCGGGCCGAGGCACGGCGTCCAGCCGAGCGCGAACACGATGCCCAGCAGCGGGGACGCCGCCACACCCAGCCGCGGCGCCACGTCCGGACGCCAGGTGGCCTGGAATGGCAGCCAGCCGGTGAAAACCAGCCCCAGCACGATCGCAACCAGGCCGGCCACCACCGACAGCGGGCGCTGCCAGCCGACCAGCGCGGCGCCAAGCCCTCCGGCCAGCGCCCCGGTCGCGACGAACACCAGCGCCAGCCCTGCGACGAAGCCCAGCGTCCCGGCCAGGACGCGGCGACGTCGGCGCTGTCCCGCCTCACCGGAGACGATCTCCGCCGAGCCGAGGCCGGTCGCGTAGGAGAGGTAGCCCGGCAGCAGCGGCAGCACGCACGGGGAGAAGAACGACACCAGCCCGGCGAGCAGCGCGACCGGGAGGGCCAGCAGCACGGAGCCGCCGACCGCCTGCTCTACCCATTCGGTCACTTGCCGGCCGCCAGGTCCTCGACCAGGCCGACGAGCGTCGCCTCGGTGGTCTCACCGATCACCCGGGCGGCCACCCGTCCCTGCGGGTCGACGAGCAGGGTGCTCGGGATGGCGCTGGCCGGCAGCTGGCCGGAGAACTTCAGCAGCAGGGCACCGTCCGGGTCGTAGAGGTTCACGTACGGCACCCCGAAGCTGCGGACGAAGGCCTGCGGCGCGGCCTTGTCGAGGTCACGAGTGTTCAGGCCCACGAAGACGGCCTGGTCAGCCGTCCGGTTGCTGGCCTGGACGAGAGCGGGCGCCTCGGCCCGGCACGGCGAACACCACGAGCCCCAGACGTTGTAGACGATCACCTTCCCGGCCGCCGACGTGCTGCTCCAGGCCTTGCCGTCCAGCGTCGTGCCCTCGATCACCGGCGCCGTTGGGCGCTGGTCAGCGGGCAACTGGGTCAGCGTCCCGTCCCCGCCGACGAAGCCCGACGTGCTGGTCGGCGCCGAGCCGCAGCCGGTGAGCAGGAGGCCCAGGACGACCACGAGCAGCCCTCCCACTCGGCGGCGTGGTGCATGGGCACAGTCCCTGTCCGCCATCGGCCCCGCGCGACGTCTCCCCACCAGCACCCTCATCAGGCTCCCGGGCGGAACTTCTTCACCTTGGCTGGCACGAGATCCGCGCAGGGCTCGGCGTAGTCGACGCGCATCAGGTGCCTGCCGGAGAAGGTGAACGTGGTCACGCTGGCCAGCCGGGCCTCGCGGCGCCGCGGGTCGTGCACGAGACGGCGACCCTCGGCCCAGCTGCGGGCCATCCAGATCGGCAGTTCGTGGGAGACGACCAGCGCCTCACCGTCGATCGCGTGGGACGCGGCGTCCAGCAGCGCGGCGCGCATCCGGGCGACGATCGAGGTGTAGGCCTCGCCCCAGGACGGCTTGAGGGGATTGCGGATCGCCCACCAGCTGGTGGGCCTGAGCAGGATCTCGTTGCGCTTGCCGAAGCTCTTGCCCTCGAAGACGTTGGCGGCCTCGATCACGCGATCGTCAATGTGCACCTCCAGCTCGGGGTGCCGGGCGGCGATCGGCGCCATGGTCTCCTGGGCACGCTGCAGCGGGGAGCTGACCAGGTGCACCAGCGGGGCGTCCGCGAAGTACTCGCCGAGACGCCCGGCCATCTGCTGGCCGAGTTCGGAGAGCCCGTAGCCGGGCGCCCGCCCGTACAGCACCCCGTCAGGGTTGTGCACCTGGCCGTGCCGCACCACGTGGACGACGTTCATCGATCTCCTCGCCTCTTGTCGCCCCAACAATACGCAGCGCGGCTGTCCCGCTCCCAGCGAGTGTGGACGCAGCGGTCAGGCGCGGCGGGCGAAGGGCTGCTGCAGTTCGGTCACCCAGGCGTCCGGATCGTCCAGAGGTGTCTCGAGATACAGCTCGCGCCCGGGCGCGGACGGCTCGGCGCCGTTCTCCTCCAGCCACCGTCCGATCGCCTGCCAGGCCTCGCCAATGCCGTCCACCGCTCCCAGATGGACGCAGGCGACGGCCTCGGCGACCTGCGGCAGCTCGCTGATCTCGAACCCATCGGCGGGCTGGCCGGCGTAGACGTAGCCGACGTGGCACTCCATCAGCTCGCCCTCGGCGAGGTAGTAGCCGACCGGCAGTCCCGGTTCACCGCCGGCGCGCTTGATCGCGCCGAACACCTCGCCGTAGAGCACGCCGAGCCGCCGTCCGGTCTCCTCGACCAGGGGCGCCGTGAACGACCGCTCGGCCAGCCGCAGCGCCGCCAGCTCCTTGATCACGAACTCTCGCTGGGACATACCCTCTCCCTCGATCAGGCGGAGCCTCGCCTCGACCGCGGCCAACTGCTCGCTGGTGCTGCACAACTGCTCGGCGAGTTCGGCCCTGCGCAGCTTCAGCATGCCCTCCAGCTGTTCGACGGTGAGGTCGTCGTCGAGCAGCCGGCCGATCGCGTCCAGGCCGAACCCGAGGCCGCGCAGGGCGACGATCCGGTTCAGCCGGGCCAGTTGGTCGGCGGTGTAGCTGCGGTAGTTGGTCCAGGGGTCGACTGCGGCGGGCGCGAGCAACCCCAGCTCGTCGTAGTTGCGGAGCATGCGGACGGACACCTGGCCGAGCCTCGCGAAGTCTCCGATCTTCAACATGACTCCAATGTCCGGCCTCTCCCGGGGTGAGGGTCAAGCCTCCGCGGCGAGGGCGGACGCGAGCGCTTCGGCGTCCACGAACCAGATGGCGTGGCGCACCCCATCCACGAAGGTGACCGGGACGTGGTCGGTGTACTCGGCCTGCAGCGCCGGGTCGGAGTCGACGTCAACGACGCTCCAGGCGTCGCCAGTCCGGGCGCAGACAGCATTCACGACGGCTACCGCCTCGTCACAGAGGTGGCAGCCGTCGCGGACCAGCAGCACGACCCGGGCTTCGTTCATCGGCAGGCTCGGGCGGCTGGCGGGGCTTACTTGCCGGCTCGGCGACGCTGGATACGCGTCTTCTTGAGCAGCTTGCGGTGCTTCTTCTTCGCCATCCGCTTGCGACGCTTCTTGATGACCGAACCCACGTATACCGACCTCTTCTCACAGACCCGTCCACGGCGGACGGCCAAGTTGTGTTGCGGACTGCGCACAGCCCGAAAGCTTCCGGCTGGAGATCAGCCGACGTCCGATCCTACGCCACCGGCTCGCCACCGCAGAAATTGGCACGGGCCCGGCCCGATCGGGCTAGCCCGCGTGGTAGAAGGACTCGCGCAGATAGGCGTTCACGGCGTGCTCAGGCACCCGGAAGTTCCGTCCGAACCGGACCGCCTCCAGGTCACCGGCATGGATGAGCCGGTACACCGACATCCTGGAGACCCGCAGCGCCGCCGCGACCTCGGCCACCTTCAGAAACCGGACCGTTCCCAACGGTGTCACCGGGTCGTTCATGCTGCTACCTGTCCCCTCCGATGGCCGTCCGGGTGACGGCCGCTTCTCGCAACCTTAGTGGTCTGTGGGTTCTGGCGGGACCACTGTGACGAAGTTGTCAATCAAACACGCCGACCGGGCTCAGGAAGACTTCGCCCATCGCCTCTGTTCTGGGCAGTGGCGTTCGACCGGTGGGCGGGGCAGGCTGGACGGGTGCGGATCGATCTGAACGCGGACCTGGGCGAGTCCTACGGCGCCTGGTCGATGGGCGACGACGCCGCGCTGCTGGACGTCGTCACGAGCGCGAACATCGCGTGCGGCTTCCACGCCGGCGACCCCCTGACCATGGCCCGGACGGTATCCCTGGCCGCCGAACGCGGCGTGTCGATCGGCGCGCACATCGGCTATCGCGACCGGGACGGCTTCGGCCGCCGCTTCATCGACGTCGACCCCGCGGAACTGCAGGCCGAGATCGTGTACCAGCTCGGCGCGCTGGCCGGAGTGTGCCGGGCCGCGCGTACCACGATGAACTACGTCAAGCCGCACGGCGCGCTCTACCACGCGATCACGAACCACCGTGCCCAGGCGGAAGCCGTGGTGACCGCGATCACTCTCTTCGACCCGTCGCTGGCACTGCTGGGTCTGCCCGGCACGCTCGCCACCAGGCTGGCCGCGGATGCCGGTCTGCGAACGGTGGTCGAGGCGCTCGCCGACCGCGCCTACGCTCCGGACGGCTCGCTGGTGCCCCGCGGCCGGCCGGGCGCGGTGCTGCACGACCCGGACGCGGTCGCGGCCCGGATGGTGCAGTTGGTCACCACAGGGACGGTCGAAGCGGCGGAGGGAACACCTGTCTGTGTGGCGGCCGACTCGCTCTGCGTGCACGGCGACTCCCCCGATGCCGTCGCGATGGCCCGGGCCGTCCGCGCTGCCCTCGAGGCTGCCGGCGTCGATTTGGCCGCTTTCGCGTGAGCCTGACGAAAGGCCCCGCCATCGCTTCCTCGCTACCGTGGGCTTCGTGAGGCTGCTGCCCTGTGGCGAGACCGCGCTCCTGGTGGAGTGCGAGCCGGATCAGGTCGCGACCGTGCTGGCTGTCCTGGACTCGGCGCTGCCCGACGTCGAACTGGTCCCGGCCGCGCGGACGGTCCTGGCGCGCGTCCCGCGACCCGCACGGCTCGCCGAGGTCAGGGCGACCGTCGCCGGCCTGCTGGCCGAGCCGCTGCCGCCGTCCCCGGTGCCGAGCGCAGGGCAGACCGTCACGATCCCGGTGCGCTACGACGGCGAGGACCTCGCCGAAGTGGCTGCGCTGACCGGATTGAGCGTGCGAGACGTCGTCGCCGCACACACCGGACGAGCCTGGCGGGTGGCCTTCGGCGGTTTCGCTCCGGGATTCGCCTACCTGGACGGCGGCGACCCTCGTCTGGTGGTGCCGCGCCGGGCCTCCCCGCGGACGGTGGTGCCGGCCGGTGCGGTCGGGCTCGCCGGCGCGTACTCGGGCGTCTATCCGCGCTCGTCACCCGGGGGTTGGCAACTGATCGGCAGCACCGACACGGTCCTGTGGGATGCCGACCGCATCCCGCCCGCGCTCCTCCGTCCCGGGTGGTGGGTGCAGTTCGAGGAGGTCTGGTGAGCCTCGAGGTGGTGCGTCCCGGGCCGCTGGCGCTCGTCGAGGACACCGGACGTCCCGGCTTCGCCGCGGTCGGCGTCAGCCCGTCCGGCGCGTTCGACCGGGCCGCCTTGGCACGCGGCAGAGCTCTGGTAGGCAACCGAGCCGATCACGCCGCGATCGAGGTCACCCTGGGCGGGCTGGTGCTGCGTGCCCTCGACGCCCACACCATCGCGCTCACCGGCGCCATCTGCCCGGCATCCGTGGACGGTCATCCCGTCGGCTGGGACGCACCTTTCGTCCTCGAGCGCGGCCACGTGCTGGCGCTCGGCGTGCCCACGTGGGGACTGCGCTCGTACCTGTCGGTGGCCGGCGGCATCGACGTCCCCACGGTGCTCGGCTCCCGCTCGGCCGACCTGCTGTCCGGCCTCGGCCCGGCGGCGCTGCGAGCCGGGGACGTGCTGCCGGTCGGACCGATACGGCTGGTCGAGCTCGTCGAGACCGCTGCGTCCACGGTCTCGGCAGGCTCGTCTAGCGCAGCCCTCGACCTCCGGCCAGGACCACGCACCGACTGGCTGGCCGACCCCTCCGCTCTGGCGCGGGCGTGGACGGTATCGCCGGACAGCAACCGGGTCGGCGTCCGGCTGAACGGTCCGCCGCTTGCCCGGACGCCGTCGAGGGAAGGCGACGAACTCCCCAGTGAACCGCTCGTCCGGGGTGCCGTGCAGCTGCCGCCGTCCGGCCAGCCGGTCATCTTCGGCCCCGACCACCCCACCACCGGCGGCTACCCGGTCGTCGCCGTGCTCACCGAGGAGAGCAGCGACCGTCTCGCCCAGTGCCGTCCGGGACTGCCGGTTGAGTTGCGCTGGGCCGAATCCTGGACTTGACTCCGACCGCGCGCGGCAGTGTCAGGCTGGAACCGAACCCTCGACGAACGGAGTTGAACCATGGAATACCGCCTGCTCGGACCCAGCGGACTCGTCGTCTCGCGACTCTGCCTCGGCACCATGACCTTCGGCCACGAGACCGACCGCGAGGGCGCGTTCGCCCAGCTGGACGCCTTCGTTGAAGCCGGGGGCACCTTCATCGACACCGCGGACGTCTACTCCCACGGAATCTCGGAGGAGATCATCGGGGGCTGGCTCGCCGAGCGTCCGGGCGTCCGCGACCAGGTGGTGATCGCCACCAAGGGACGCTTCCCGATGAACGCCTATCCGAACGGCGTCGGGCTCTCCCGCCGGCACCTCTCCGACGCCCTCGAAGCCAGCCTGCGTCGCCTCGGCGTCGACTCGATCGACCTGTACCAGTTGCACGCCTGGGACCCGCTCACCCCGATCGAGGAGTACCTGCGGTTCGTCGACGACGCCGTCAGCCGCGGCCAGGTGCACTACTTCGGGCTGTCGAACTTCACCGGCTGGCAGCTCACGGCGGTGGTCGAACGCGCCCGTGCACACGGCTGGACTGCTCCGATCTCGCTGCAGCCGCAGTACAACCTGCTTACCCGGTACATCGAACTCGAGGTCGTCCCTGCCTGCACGGAGTACGGGCTGGGCCTGATGCCGTGGAGCCCGCTGGCCGGCGGGTGGCTGACCGGCAAGTACCGGCGCGACCAGTTGCCCAGCGGCGCGACCCGTCTCGGCGAGGACCCCGCTCGCGGCATGGAGGGCTACGAGCGCCGCAACACCGAGACGACCTGGGCCGTGCTCGACACGCTGGCCGAAGTGGCGGACGCGTCCGGGCTCACGATGGCGCAGACCGCCCTGGCCTGGCTCGCCGACCGACCGCGGGTGGCCGCGCCGATCCTCGGCAACCGCAGCACAGACCAGCTCGCCGGCTCCCTGGCGATCGCAGACGTGCACCTCGACGCGGACGCCGCCGCGCGGCTGGACGAGGTGAGCGCCCCTACCCTGCCCGACTACCCCTACGGTCCGATGGGCCAGGCCCAGCGCAGCCGCAACCTGGAGGGCGGGCGCTGACGCCGCCTGCTGGTCGAACCGCCCCGCCGCCTGCCCAGCCCGGGCTCAGCAGGTGGTGATCGCCGTCCGCCAAGCGAACGGTCCCAGATGACGCACGCGTTCGGTCGCCGTCGCCACCGCTCGCCACAGAGCGTCCTCGCGGTCCAGCCCGGACGCCACCGCGTGGCAGTACGCGCCATGGAGCACGTCGCCGGCACCCACCGTGTCGACCACCTGCGCACGATCGGGCGTGATCGAGCCGGACGCAGCCCGCGTCCACCACTCCAGCGCCGCTCCGCCGTGGCTCACTGCCACCAGTTCGGGACCGAGTTCGAGCAGCTCACGCGGGGTGGTCCCGTCCGGATGTACGTAGTCGGCTGAACAGATCACGTCCGTTGCGAACGGGAACAGTTCGTCGAACACCGGCTTGTGCGATCCCGCGTCCACCACGATCGGGACGCGGCCCTTCGTGACGCTCGCTGGCGCTCGCTCCTCTGGGAACGCATGACAGGCAGCCAGAACGGCCGACCGTGCCAGCGCGGCATGGTGGCCGTCCACCAGCACGACGTCCACGCCGGACAGGTCAGGCCCTGCGATCTTGCCGAACGCCGGCGCGTGACCCGAGCCACTCACCACGGCACGCTCGCCCGTCGCCGCGTCCAGGCACACCGTGGAGACCGCGAGTTCGAAGCCGGGCGGCGCCACGTCGACCACCTCGACTCCCGCGTCGGCAAGATCGGACGCCGCCAGTCGCGCGGCCGGAGCCTTTCCGAGCGCGGTCCACAGCCGCGCCCGTCCGCCCAGTGCGGCGAACGTGATCGCGGCGACCGCCGCCGGCCCGCCGGCAGCGAGCCAGGTGCGGCGGGCTGTGGTCTTCTCGTTGCGGGACGGCAGCCGGTCGACGAGCTGCACGACGTCGAGCGTGGCGAGCCCGACGAACAACCCGGCGGTGCTCATGCGGTGCTCACGCCAGCTCCGCGGCCTCACGCGCCACGACGCACATCGCTGCCCCGCCGGGAACCTCCAGGATCGCCTTGCCGGTGCGCACGGCCCGCTGCCGCGCACCGAGCTCGACCAGCCGGGCCACCTCCGCGGCCAGGTCATCGGTCACCAGGTGCAGGTGCGTGGTGACCTCGGTCGCGAACTCCGCCGGCTGCAGGCGCACATCGAGTGCCCAGTCGTCCGCCGGACGCAGCGCCGTCTCGGGCTCCGCCACCTCCAGCCACCGTCCACACAGCAGCTCTCGGAAGAATGCGACCTCGGCCGCGTACAGCTTGCGGGGCACGTCCAGGCAGAACCGGCTGACCCGGCTGCGATGCCCGTCCGGCCAGAGCACCGGCTGCGGAACGGCGGTGGGACCCGGCTCGACCAGGCAGTAGGTGAACCCGGCCGGCGACCGCATCACGAAGTAGCCGTGCGGGGACTCCTCGACCAGCTCGGCGCCGATCGCCTCCGCTGCTTCCGCGGCGGCGAACGGGTGGGAGACGTGCAGGTCGAGGTGCAGCCGCGTCGGGCCGTCGCCCAGGCGCTGCGCCTTCAGGTACGCCCCTCCGGCCGGCGGCAGCAGAGTGGTGAACTCGTCGTTCGTGCCTCGGAACGGCGAGAGCGCATAGCCAGTGGCGCCGGTCCAGAAGCGCGTGCCCGTGTCGAACTCGCCCGCGGGGAAGTCCAGGAACACCGTCAGCCATTCCGGCTGCCGGTCGACGGCGCCCATGTCAGGAGGACGCGAGCGCGCGGCTGCGATCCCGCGCTGCTTCCATCGCCGTCATGAACGCGGCCTTGACCCGGTGGTCCTCCAGTTCGCGCAGCGCGGCCGCGGTCGTCCCGCCCGGCGAGGTCACCCGCTCGCGCAGCACGGTCGGGTGCTCGCCGGAGTCGGCCAGCAGCTTGGCCGAGCCGTACATGGTCTGGACGACCAGCGTGGTGGAGATGTCGCGGGGCAGGCCGAGCATCACGCCGGCGTCGATCATCGCCTCGACGACGAAGAACAGGTACGCCGGGCCGGAGCCGGAGATCGCAGTGACGGCGTCCTGGTACTTCTCCGGGACCGTCACCACCTTGCCGACCGCCGACAGCAACTCGCTGACGTGGTCGAGGTGCTCCGCGGTTGCCGAGGCGCCCGCGGAGATCGCGGCCATCCCCTCGTCCACCTGGGCCGGCGTGTTCGGCATCACGCGGACGACGGGAGTGCCGTCCGGCAGCGCGGCCTCGATCTGGTGGGTCGACAGGCCCGCGCACAGCGACACCACCAGGGTGCCGGGACGGACCGCGGAGCCCACCACCGGCAGCACCTCGCCGGCGTCCTGAGGCTTGACGACGATCACCACGGTGTCGGCACCGGCCGCCGCGTCCGCCGTCGACGCGGTGTGGATGCCGTGCCTGGCCTCCATTTCCGCGAGCCGCGGCGCATGCCGATCGGCGGCCGTGATCTGGTCCGCGGCCCAGCCCGCGCGCAGCAGCCCCGCGATCAGGGTCTCCCCCATCACCCCGGCGCCGATCACGGCGAGCCTGGTCATCGGCCGGCCACCAGTTCGGCGATCTGGACGGCGTTCAGCGCGGCACCCTTGCGCAGGTTGTCGCTGGTCACGAACAGCACCAGCCCCCGTCCGCCGGGCACGGACTGATCGGAGCGGATCCGGCCCACGTAGCTCGGATCGGTGCCGGCCGCCTCGCGCGGGTTCGGCACGTCGGTGACGACGACGCCGGGGGCGGTGGCGAGCAGGCCGGTGGCGCGGTGCACGCTCAGCTCCTCTGCGAACTCGGCGTGGATGCTGAGGGAGTGGCCCGTGAACACCGGCACGCGGACGCAGGTGCCTGCCACCAGCAGGTCGGGCAGGTGCAGGATCTTCCTTGACTCGTTGCGGAGCTTCTGCTCCTCGTCAGTCTCCAGGCTGCCGTCGTCGACGACCGAGCCGGCCAGTGGCACCACGTTGAAAGCGATCGGCTTCACGTAGGGAGCCGGATCGCCCGCGGGGACCGCGGTGCCGTCCAGCGCGAGCTGGGCCACGTCGTGCGCGACGGCGTCCACCGCCTGCTCGGCGAGGGCGCGGACGCCCTTGATGCCGGAGCCGGACACCGCCTGGTACGTGGCGACGACCAGACGCTGCAGGCCGGCGGCGTCGTGCAGGGGCTTGAGCACCGGCATCGCCGCCATCGTGGTGCAGTTCGGGTTGGCGATGATGCCCTTGGGCGGGTTCACCGCGTCCTCGGGGTTGACCTCGGAGACGACCAGCGGGACGTCCGGGTCCTTGCGCCAGGCGGACGAGTTGTCCACCACGATCGCCCCGGCCGCGGCCACACGCGGCGCGTACTCGCGCGACATCGTCGCACCGGCGGAGAACAGCGCCAGGTCGAGGCCCGTGAAGTCCGCGGTGGCGGTGTCCTCCACGATCACCTCGCCGCCGCCCCACGCCAGCGCCTGGCCGGCCGAACGGGCGGAAGAGAAGAAGCGGATGTCGTCCACTCCGAAGTTCCGCTCGGAGAGCAGCGTCCGCATGACGCCGCCGACCTGACCGGTTGCTCCAAACACACCAACACGCATGGGCGTCAGCTTACCGACCGGTGCCGGTCCGCCCCCGGGAGCGTCCCACCACTCCCCCACTGCCACCTACAACCAATTGAGGTACGGCGCCACCAGGGAGTAGCCGACGAAGGCAACGAAGTCCAGCAGGAAGTGCGCCACCACCAGCGGCCCGACGCGCTTGAACCGCAGGTAGACCAGGCCGAACACCACTCCCATCACCAGGTTGCCGAGGAAGCCGCCGAAGCCCTGGTAGAGGTGGTAGCTCCCCCGCACGACCGCGGACGACAGCACGACCACCCACACCGGCCAGGCGAGCTGGCGCGCCCGCGTGAACCAGAAGCCGATCATCACGACCTCTTCGAGGATCGCGTTCATCGCCGCCAGCCCGATCAGCACCGGCACCGTCCACCAGTTCTCGGCGAGGTTGGTCGGCGAGACATTGGTGTTGAAGCCCAGCGTCCGGGCGAGGAAGTAGAACGCCAGGCCAGGGATGCCGATACCGGCCGCCAGCACGAAACCCCAGCCGGCGTCGAAGCCGGGCCGGCGCAGGTCGAAGCCGATCGCGCGGCGGTCGCCGGTACGGTGCAGAAGGTAGAGCGCGAACAGGGCCGGCACGACCGGAAAGGCGATCCCGGCCAGCTGGTAGGCGAGGTCGAGCCAGGGACGGTCGGGCACCACCGAGTTGTTGATGGTGGTCGTCTGCTGGTTCAACGGGACGTTGCGGGTCAGCTTCTCGATGATCGAGAGCAACGAGTACACCGCCGACTGCCCCAGCGAGACGCCGAGCACCAGCAGCAGTTCGATCCCCGGACGGACGCGCCGCTCGGGCAGCGCCACCGCGACGGGCGCGGGCTCCACCATCAGTTGCGCTGTTCCACCGGGACGGCCAGATGCGCGCGGGCGAAGGCGAGGCTCCCCGCGAGCGCTGCCTCCCGTTCGCTGCGGGAGAGCCCGCGGGTCTTCACCTCCACCGACACGTGACCGGTGTAGCGCATCGCCACCAGCTCGGCGAGCACCCCCGCCGCGTCCTGGTCGCCCTCACCGGGCAACAGGTGCTCGTCGGTGGCACCATTGGTGCCGTCCGTGAGATGGACGTGCCGGAGTCGCTCACCCCAGTCACGCACGAGCTGCACCGAGGCCTGCCTGGCCGTGGCGGCGTGGGAGAGGTCGAGGGTGAGGTGGTCGACGTCCAGCTCCGCACAGTCCCAACTGGGCGCGTACGCCCGCACCTCGCCACCACCGGGACCGCGCCAGGGGTACATGTTCTCCACCGCGAACGTCAGTCCGGTGGTCTCCTCCAGGCGTCGGATGCCCTCAGTGAACCCGGATGCGTAATTGCGCTGCCACCGAAACGGCGGGTGCACCACCACCACGTCCGCCCCCAGCTGGTGCGCCGCCATCGCGGCGCGGTCGAGCTTCTCCCAAGGATCAGGACCCCACACCCGTTGGGTGAGCAGCAACGTCGGGGCGTGGATGGCGCACACCGGAACCTCGTGGTACTCGCTCAGCCCCTCGATCGCGTCCACGTCGGCCGAGGTCGGGTCGACGCCGACCATGATCTCGACGCCGTCGTAGCCGAGCTCACGCGCGAAAGTGAACGCCGACGCGGTCGACTCGGGGTAGACCGAGGAGGTCGAGAGGACCACCCGGGGGGTGACGGCCGGTTCACGCTGCACCTCACCATGGTAGGCGAAGCTACGGGACGCACGTGGTCCGCCTCCGCGCCGGAACCTGCTCGATTCGCATCCGCAACACCAGATCGCCACAATGGGGGCATGCATGTCGATCATCTGACCTTCGCGGTGGGATCGGCCGGCCTCAGGGCAGAGTCGGACCGACTCGGCGCCCTGCTGGGCGAGCGGTTCCGCGACGGCGGGTTCCACCCCAGGTTCGGCACCCGCAACCACATCCTGCCGCTGGCCGATGACCGCTATCTCGAGGTCGTCGAGGTGCTCGAGCACCCGGCGGCGGAGAAGGCGCCGTTCGGCCAGGCAGTGCGCGCGCGCTCCGAGATGGGCGGCGGCTGGCTCGGCTGGGTCGTGTCCGTCGACGACCTGACGCCGTATGAGCAGCGGCTCGACCGCCAGGCCGTGCACGGCTCCCGGCACTTCCCCGACGGACGGCTGCTCGAGTGGCACCAGCTCGGCGTGAAGGGCCTGATCGCGGACGCCCAGCTGCCGTACTTCATCAAGTGGGACTCCGACCCGTCCGTGCAGCCCAGGGCTCTGCACGGCGACATCCACCTCGACCGCATCGAGATCGCCGGCGACCGCTCCCGCGTCGAGGACTGGCTCGGGGTGGAGCTCGGCGAGGTGTTCGACGGTGTGAAGATCAAGTTCAGCTCGCCCAACGGCCAGCCGGGCATGCTCTCCGCCACGTTCATCACACCCAACGGCAAGGTCAAGATCTAGCCGCCAACCGCTGGTCGAGCCTGTCGAGACCGCGGCCCGCCAACCGGATGTCAGACCCGCCGTCTAGGTTGCGGGACATGGCCAGGAATACCGCGAACGCGTACCGCTGCTCCGAATGCGGCTGGACGACCCCCCGCTGGGTCGGCCGCTGCGGCGAGTGCCAGGCGTGGGGCAGCGTCGCCCAGTCGGCGGTTCCCGTCGCCCGCGTGAGTTCGTCCGCGCCCGTCGAGACCGCGCTGCCGATCAGCAAGGTGCCACTGGACGGGGCCCGCGCGATTCCCACCCGGATCGGCGAACTCGACCGTGTCCTGGGCTCCGGCATCACCCCGGGGGCGGTGGTGCTGCTCGCCGGTGAACCGGGCGTCGGCAAGTCCACCCTGCTGCTCGAGGTGGCCAACCGCTGGGCGCGGACGGGCCGGCGCACCCTCTACGTCACCGCCGAGGAGTCAGCGGCGCAGGTGCGCCTGCGGGCCGAACGCACGTCCGCGGTGGTGGAGGGCCTCTATCTGGCCGCGGAGGACGACCTCGGCACAGTGCTCGGCCACATCGAACAACTCGAGCCTGAACTGCTCGTCCTCGACTCGGTCCAGACCGTCCAGGTTCCGGGCACGGACGCGGTCGCGGGCGGTGTCGCCCAGGTGAAGGAGGTGACCGCGGCTCTGGTGCGGGTGGCCAAGCAGCGCTCGATGCCGGTGATGCTGATCGGGCACGTCACCAAGGAGGGCACGGTCGCCGGCCCCCGGACGCTGGAGCACCTGGTCGACGTGGTGCTGTCGTTCGAAGGCGATCGCAACAGCGGCTTCCGGATGCTGCGCGCCACCAAGAACCGCTTCGGGCCCGCCGACGAGGTGGGCTGCTTCGAGATGGTGGAGTCCGGAATCCGCGAGGTCACCGATCCCAGCGGGCTGTTCACGTCGCAGCACAGCGAACCGACCCCCGGCACCTGCCTGACCATCTCGCTCGCCGGTCGCCGTCCGCTGCTCACCGAAGTGCAGGCACTGGTCGCGCCGAGCGCCGCGCCGGTGCCGAGGCGGGTCACCCACGGCGTAGAAGGCAGTCGGGTGGCCATGATTCTCGCCGTCCTGCAGCGCCGTGCCGGAGTCCGCCTGCACACCCGCGAGGTCTACGTGTCCACGGTCGGGGGCGCCAGGATCTCCGATCCGGCGACCGATCTCGCCACGGCGATCGCGATCGCGTCCGCCGCCGACGACCGGGCTTTCGTCAAGCCAGTGGTGGCCCTCGGGGAGGTCGGGCTCTCCGGCGAGCTCCGGCGCGTCCCCGGCCTGGACCGCCGCCTCGGGGAAGCGGCCCGGCTGGGATTCAAAGTAGCTCTGGTGCCGGCCGGGAGTTCGAGCAGGGTGACCGGTCTACAGGTGCTGGAGGTCGGCACCGTCACTGGCGCCCTGGAGGTGCTGCACCTGCACCGCAAGCGCAAACCCGAGCGCGGGGACGACCGGGACGGCCGGCCGCGGTTCACCGTGGTGGACGGCTAGCTCGCCTTGGTCACCACGAAGACCTGGCGGGCTTTGGCGTCTGTGGCGAAGGCGGCGCTCGCCACATAGGTACCGGTCCCGAGCACGGCCTTCGAGGTCTTGCAGCCGGACGTCGACCTCGCCACCGGCCAGGTGACGCCGAACTCGTAGACCTTGCCGGCCTTCAACTTTCCCTTGTGGGACGGCACCCACTTGTCGCAGTCGTCGGTGGTCCAGATCTTGTCGGTCCCGCTCGCCACGGTGAGGGTGAACGTCGACGGCTTCAGGTCGAGGATGCAGGTCTCCTTGCCGCTGTTCGTCATGGAGAGCTTGAACAGTTGCTTCCCGTTCTGCTTGACCTTCTGGTAGCCGGCCAGCGCAAGCTGAGAGTTGGTGGCGTCGCAGGTCAGGGGTCCGGTGGGCGTCGGCGAGGCGCTCGGAGTGTCGGACGCGCTGGGCGTCACCGTCGGCGTCGAGACAGGCGTTGTGATGGACGACGTCGCCGGCGTGGCGACAACGGGCGCCTGCGGCTGCGGACGGAACACGAACAGGAGCGCCGCGATCACAAGCACCACCGCGAGCACCAGTGCACCGCGTCGCGCCCAGTAGACCAGGGGCGGCTGGGAGCCGACCGGATGGAGCAGCGAACCCATGCGTTCAGGCTAGGTGCCCGGGAGCGCACCCGGCCTGCACCACGCCGGGCGAGCACCGCCTCGGGCGCGTCACCGGGTAGCGTTGGACACCAACTACCTCGAGTGACCGCGGAGTGACGCATGACCGATCCCTACGCCGACCCGGCCGCCATGGACGCGGGCGACCAGACGATTCCGCTCGTCCCGGAGAGCGGCTACGAGACGCTGGTGGACCCGTGGGCCTCCGGGCCGGGCCTCGGCGTTGCCGGCACGTCCGACGTCACCGCGACGCAGCCGCTCGCCGTCCCGGAGTCGCCGACTCCGGTGGCGAGCCAAGTGCAGCCCGGCGCCTACCCGCAGCCCACCGCCTACCCCTCGCCCGCCGCCTACCCCCGCACGCCCCCGCAGGCTCAGCCGGCGCAGTCGTACGCACCGTACCCTTCCGGCCAGAGCCAGCCCGCGCCCAGCGTCCAGACGGCACCGGTCTACCCGCCTCAGCCCTACGGCAGCCCCTACGCCGAGCCGAACGGACCTGCAGCGAACATTCCGAACCAGGCCTATTCGGCCTATGCGCCCAATCCGTACGGCGGCGGCCAGCAGTGGTCGGCGATCGCCGACCCGGTGGCGTACGACTACGGCTACAACCGGTCGCCCGCCGCCTCCGCACACCCGAATGCGGTGACCTCGATGGTGCTGGGCATCCTCGGCATCACCGTGTTCTCGCCGCTCGCCCCGGTCGCGTGGTACCTCGCCGCCAAGGGACGCCGCGAAATGGCGGCCGACCCCTACCGGTGGCAGCCCAGCGGCATGCTCACCGCCGGTCTCGTGCTCGGCGTCATCGGCACCGTGGTGATCGTACTGGCCCTGCTCGTCATCTTTTTCATGATCGCGATGTTCTCGGTCGCCGGAATCTAGGGCGGTCCGACGGCTCTGGCGCCGACGCGACGAGCGGTTACGCCGCCGCGGTGTTGACTCAGAAGGGGCACGGCCCCGGGCCCCGGCAGAAGAGCCACGGCCAGACGATCCTCAACACGCTCGAGCGCGTTCAGGGCTGGACGGATTCAACTTCGGCAAGTACGAGGGCGCAGAGAACAAGGAGATGTGGACGGCGATCGTCGAGAAGCTGGGCTACCAAGTCGACCACAACGCCGCACCGACGGCGCCTGCGAACGCCAACGGCCAGAACGGCGGCTGGCAGACCATGCAGGGCATCGCCGCCACCCAGAAGGGTCTGGACGCGATGATGGCAGCCATGAAGGCGCACAACGACAAGAGTTACCAGCAGTGACCGAGGCGCCGGTGAACATCCCGGCGCCATAGCAAGAACGGGCCCGACCGATCGGTCGGGCCCGTTCTTTGTTCAGACGGTCAGGAGGTCTGGCCCAGGGCCGCCGTCGTCTCGGGCAGCGGGCTCTTCGCGACGCCCTCGAAGGTGAACGCCGTCTCCGAACCCTCCGGCGCCACGTCCACCACCACGATCTCGCCGGGGTGCACGTCCGCGAAGAGAATCTTCTCGGCCAGCATGTCCTCGATGTCGCGCTGGATCGCCCGACGCAGTGGACGCGCCCCGAGCACCGGGTCGAAACCCCGCTTGGCGATCAGCGCCTTGGCCGCAGGAGTGAGCTCGATCCCCATGTCCTTGTCGCGCAGCCGGGTCTCGATCTCGCCGACCATCAGGTCGACGATGTGCTCGATGTCCTCATTCGACAACTGGTGGAACACCACGATCTCATCCACGCGGTTCAGGAATTCGGGACGGAAGTGCTGCTTCAGCTCGTCCGACACCTTCGCCTTCATCTTCTCGTAACTGCCAACCTCGTCGGAGGACTGGCTGAAGCCGAGGTTCACCGACTTCGAAATGTCCCGCGTACCGAGGTTCGTGGTCATCACGATCACGGTGTTCTTGAAGTCGACCACGCGACCCTGGGCATCGGTCAAGCGGCCCTCGTCGAGGATCTGCAGCAACGAGTTGAAGATGTCCGGGTGCGCTTTTTCGATCTCGTCGAACAGCACCACGCTGAACGGCTTGCGCCGCACCTTCTCGGTGAGTTGGCCGCCCTCTTCGTACCCGACATATCCGGGCGGTGAACCGAACATCCGGGACGCGGTGTGCTTCTCGGAGTATTCACTCATGTCGAGGGTGATCAGCGCATCCTCGTCCCCGAACAGGAATTCCGTGAGCGCCTTGGTCAGCTCGGTCTTCCCCACACCGGAGGGACCGGCGAAGATGAACGAGCCGCTGGGCCGCTTCGGGTCCTTCAGGCCGGCGCGGGTGCGGCGGATCGACCGGGACAGCGCCTTCACGGCGTCGTGCTGTCCGATGTAGCGCTTGCCGATCTCCTCCTCCATCTTCATCAGCCGCGAGGACTCCTCCTCGGTCAGCTTGAAGACGGGAATGCCGGTGGAACTCGAGAGCACCTCGGCGATCGCCTCCTCGTCCACCTCGGCGGGCATGTCGGAGTCGCCCAGCTTCCAGGCCTCCTCCTTCTCTGCTCGCGCGATGGTGAGCTTGCGCTCGTCGTCCCGCAGCCGGGCGGCCAGCTCGAAGTCCTGGGCGTCGATCGCCGCCTCCTTCTGCAGGCGGACGGCCGCGATCTTCTCGTCGAACTCGCGAAGGTCCGGCGGAGCGGTCATCCGGCGGATCCGCAGCCGGGCGCCCGCCTCGTCGATCAGGTCGATCGCCT
>DAIPJC010000097.1:0-5081 GCA_036770475.1 Propionicimonas sp.
CCCGAGAACGTGATCCGGGACGCGGGCAGGCCCGCCTTCTTCAGCGCGCGACGTCCGCCGGTGGCCAGGCCGGACTCCCCCACCACGAACGCGTAGGCGTCCGGACGCGGGGCGACCTCGCCCAGGGCCGCCAGCGCCACCTGGCCCGGTGTCGCGTGGCTGCCGTTGCGCACCAGCCAGCGCACCTCGACACCGGGCGGCGCCTCGATCTCGGCGGCATCGTCCGCGGTGGGAACCTCGAGGAAGGCCGCACCGACCGCGTCCGGATCGAGGTCGCGCAGGATTCCGCGCAGCCCGGGCAGCCCTGTTTCATCGGACGCCAGGTAGTACGCCTGCGCGTCCTGCGGAGGGTCGAACATCACGCCCTGGTCCAGGAACCCGACCGGGCTGCCCACCGCTGCCCCGACCGCCCACTTCGCCACCGCGCCGCCGAGCTCGCCGTCATGCCAGTGCAGGACCACGTCGATGTCGAGTTCGCCGCCATCGGACGTCCGCCGGTAGTCGGCCACCGTGTAGTTGCTGCAGTGCGGACGCTCCGCGGACGGGATCAGCAGGTACGACCGGTACCACGACCGTCCCCGCACGCTCGGCAGCCGCAGCGGGACGTCCGGGGCAGGCGGCAGGAACAGGCGGAACCAGTGGTCGCGGCCCAGCCAGTCGAACTCGCCGAGCTCAGGCCCGGCGATCGTCACGCGCTGGAACGAGGGCGAGACCGGCTCCGTGCGGGCGACGGACGCGGTGAACAGCCGCGGCTCGGTGGGCATCAGGCGCGGGTAGCGGGCCATCGGGATCGTCCAATCTATTTAGGTTAGGCTTACCTTACCTAAATGGATTAGGGTTGCCGCATGCTGTCCGCACCGGCCCGTCCGGCACCGCCATCGGTCGCCGTTCCGCGTCGCCGGCCCACGACAGCCTTTGCCGTTCTGCTCGCCGGCGTCCTCGTCGTGGCCGCGGCCAGCCTCTTCCTCGGCAGCAATCCGATCGCGGCAGGCACCGTCCTGCACAACCTGCTCGACCCGCTCAGCGACTCCGACGCGATCGTCTGGGGCTCGCGCGTTCCCCGGACGGCGCTCGGCCTGCTGGTCGGCGGCTGCCTCGGGATCGCCGGCGCCGTCATGCAGGGCCAGACCGGCAACCCACTGGCCGACCCGGGCATCTTCGGGGTCTCCTCCGGCGCGAGTCTCGCCGTCGTGCTGGGCGTCTACGTGCTGGGCGTGAACTCGATCCCGCTCACCCTCGCGCTGGCCCTCGCCGGTGCGATCGTGGCCAGCGTCGTCGTGTTCGGCGTGGCCGCCCTCGGCCGGGGTCTGGCCAGCCCGGTACCGCTCGCCATCGCGGGGACGGCGGTCTCCGCGCTGCTCGGCGCGGTGACATCCTTCCTTGTCCTGCGGGACGAGGAGAGCCTGGAGGCGTACCGCATCTGGGTGGTCGGCTCGCTCTCGGGACGCACACTCGACGGCGTCGGGCCTGTGCTCGGCTTCGTCGCGGTCGGGCTCGCGTGCGCGCTGGCGAACGTCCGGTCGCTGAACAACCTCGCACTCGGCACCGACATGGCCCGCGGCCTCGGCGAGAGCCTCTGGCGCGCACGGCTGGTCGGACTCGGCAGCATCACGTTCCTGACCGCCGGCGCGGTCGCTCTCGCGGGCCCGATCGGCTTCGTCGGCCTCACCGCTCCCCATGTCGCCCGGGCATTGGTGGGTGGCGACCACTACCGGCTGCTGCCCGCGTCCGGGCTGGTGGGGATGGTTGCGCTGCTGGCCTGCGACGTGGTCGGACGCCTGATCGGCGGCCAGGCGGAGGTCTCGGTCGGAGTCGTGCTCGCCGCGCTCGGCGGCGTGGCGTTCGTCCTGATCGTGCGGCGGACGAAGCTGGCGGCGCTGTGAACCCCCTGGCATCGCGCGCCGTTCTCGACCGAACACGCTCAGTTACGGAGCAGCATTCGCGGACGGGCGTCCGGGTCGGACCGCTGGGCCTGCCGTGGCGGCCTCGCGTCCTGGTCGTCACCCTCGCCTGCCTGGTTGCCGCGGCCGCGCTGTTCCTCGCGGCGATCGCAGCGGGCTCGTCCAACCTCGGCATCGCCGACGTCGTCCGGACGCTGGCCGGCGCCGGCACGAAGGCGCAGCAGTTCATCGTGTTCGAACTGCGGCTGCCGCGCGCGGCAGCGGGTGTCGCGGTAGGCCTGTGCCTCGGCCTGGCCGGTGCGCTCACCCAGACGTTCTCCCGCAACCCGCTGGCGACGCCGGAGATCCTCGGTGTCACCTCCGGCGCGTCCGCCGGCGCGGTGACCGCGATCGTGCTGGGCGGAGGTGGCTACTCGGTGGGTGCGTCCCTGCTCGGCTTCGGTATCCCGGTCGTGGCCACGGTGGGCGGCCTGCTCGCGGCAGCCGTCGTGTACGGGTTGTCGTGGCGGGGCGGCGTCGACAGCTACCGGATCATCCTGATCGGCATCGGCGTGACCGCCAGCCTCGGCGGCCTGACCAGCTACCTGCTCGTCCGCGCCCAGATCACCCAGGCCACGGCGGCGACCCAGTGGCTGGTCGGCAGCCTGTCGGGAGTTTCGTGGGCGAGTGTGTGGCCGATGCTGGTCGCGCTGGCTGTGGTCGCGCCGTTCGCCCTGGGCCAGTCCGCGCCGCTGGAGATCAGTCAACTCGGGGACGAGTTCTCGACGAGCCTCGGGGTGTCCCTGCAACGCCACCGGCTGCTGGTGATCGCCGCCACCGTCCTGCTCACCGCAATGGCGGTGTCCGCCGCCGGACCGGTGGAGTTCGTCGCCTTCGTCGCCCCGCAGGTCGCCCGCCGCATCGCAGGGACCGCCCGTCCCCCGCTGCTCGCGTCGGCACTGGTGGGCGCCACGCTGGTGGTGCTGGCGGACGTCGTCGCACGCGTCGCGTTCCCCGGCGAGCTCCCGGTCGGCGTCCTCACCGCGATCATCGGCGCCCCCTACCTGATCTGGCTCCTCACCCGCCGCAACCGCAAGGAAGGGACGTCATGACCACTATGGCGCTAGCAGCCGAGAACCTCACCGTCGGCTACGACCGCGTGACCGTGTTCGAGAACCTCGACCTGGCTGTCGAGGAGGGCACAGTCACCACGCTGATCGGTGCGAACGGCAGCGGCAAGTCCACCCTGCTGAAGGCGTTCGGACGACTGCTCGCGCCCAGCCGCGGCACCGTCCGGCTGTCCGGGACGCCGATCGGGCAGCTGTCGGCGCGACAGGTCGCCCGCCGGCTGGCCGTCCTGCCGCAGAAGCCGCTGACGCCGACGGCCACGTCTGTCCGCGACCTGGTCATGCGCGGACGCCACCCGCACCAGAGCCTGCTCCGCCCGTGGACGAGGGAGGACGCGGCCATGGTCGCCGAAGCCATGGCGGCGACCGGGATCGCGGACGTCGCCGAGCGCGACGTGGCGTCGCTGTCGGGCGGCCAACTGCAGCGGGCGTGGATCGCCCTCGTGCTCGCCCAGGACACCCCGACGATCCTGCTCGACGAGCCCACCACATTCCTCGACCTCGCCCACCAACTGGAGGTGCTGCGGCTCGTCCGCAGGATCAACCGGGAGCGCGGCAGCACGATCGTCATGGTGCTGCACGACCTCGGCCTCGCCGCCCGCTACTCCGACCGCCTCGTGGTCGTGCACGACGGACGTGTGCTCGCCGACGGAGACCCGTGGAGCGTCCTCACCCCGGGAGTCCTGGCGACCGCCTTCGGCCTGGACGCCGACGTGATTCCCGACCCGGCGTCCGGCACCCCGCTAGTGGTGCCCCTGGAGCCCGAGCCGGCGTCCCTGGCCCTGGTGGCCGACGCCGGCTGAACCGCGGGGACGGTTCTTCCGGCTCGCGGGGACGGTTCTCCCGGTTCAGCGGGTTGAACCAGGAGAACCGTCCCCCCGGTTCAGGAGAACCGTCCCCCCGAACCGGGAGAACCGTCCCCGGCAAGTCCCGCTCGAAATATGAAACGACTCGCGATCGTATTTAGGTAAGGCTAGCCTAACCTCATGTCGCTGAAGAGAGCTCTCCGAGCCGTCCTGCTCCCTGTCGTCCCGCTCCTGCTCGTCCTGGGAGGTTGCTCGAGCGCGGCCCCCGAAGCCGCACCGGCGGGCAGCGCGAGCTCGTCCGGCTGGACCTTCACCGACGACATCGGCAACACCGTCACGCTCGACCACGTGCCGTCCCGGGTGGCGGGGTTCACCGACCAGGTGCTCTCGCTGCTGAGCTACGGCGTCAAGCCGGTCGCCACCTTCGGTCGGACGGACGTGAAGACCGACTCCCGGTTCTCCGGCTACGACATGTCCGGCGTCGCGATCGTCGGCAACACCTATGGCGAGATCGACCTGGAAGCCCTCGCCCAGGCGCAGCCCGACCTGATCGTCACCGCGGAGTACCCGTCCGACCGCAAGGGCACGATCGACAAGACCCAGCCCTACTACGGGTTCAAGGACCTCGAACAGCAGAAGAAGCTCGAGGCCATCGCCCCGATCGTCACGATCAAGGTCGGCGGCGCGGGGCTGGACGTGATCAAGAGCAACACCCGCCTCGCCCTCGCCCTCGGCGCAGACCAGGCGAAGGTGGACGCCGACCAGACGGCCTTCGAGACGTCCGCGGCGAACCTCACCAAGGTGGCCAAGGAGAAGGGGCTGAAGGTCTCGGCGATGTACGCGGACGCGGACGGTGTCTACCTGGTCAAGACCGCGGACGAGCCGGAGACCCAGCTGTACGCCAGCTTCGGCGTCGACTACCTGAACCCGCACCCCGACGGCGACTACTACTGGGACATCTACAGCTGGGAGAACGCAGGCAAGGTGAAGGGCGTGGACGTGATCCTGCTCTCCAACGAGGGCTACCAGAAGGCCGACCTGCTCAAGCAGCCCACCTTCGCCGACGCCCCCGCCCTGCAGGCCGGCCAAGTCTTCGAGCGCCGCGTGTCGCCCCTGGACTACGGCTCTCAGGCCAAGAACATGGACGTCCTCGCGAGCCAGCTCCAGCAGTCGAAGAAGGTCACGAAGTAGGGACGCGAGGCCACCGCCGATCTGACGGCGGCCCTTCGTGACGCTCGCTGGCGCTCGCTCCTCAGGGACCGTGATGC
>DAIPJC010000043.1:0-27938 GCA_036770475.1 Propionicimonas sp.
TGACGACGTCGGCGGCGCGGACGGTTTCGTCGGTCCAGGGTTTGGGGAACTCGTGGGCGATGTCGATGCCGCGTTCGGCCATGGCGGTGATCGCCGCCGGGTTCACTTCGTGGCCGGGTTCGGAGCCGCCGGACCAGGCGACGGCGTTGTCGCCGGTGAGGGCCTGGAAGAAGCCGAGCGCCATTTGGGAGCGGCCGGCGTTGTGGGTGCACAGGAACAGCACGACGGGTTTGCCGTCGGCGTGGAGGCCTTCGACGCGGGCGAGGGCGTGGAGGCGTTGCCGGGCGAACCGTTCGGCGAGCAAGGACAGGAACTTGGTGACCGTGGCCCGGTCGGCGAACTGGTCGTAGGAGCTGGCCAGGAACCGTTCGATGGTCTCGTTGCCGTACAGGCCGGCGAACTCGGCGGTGAGTTGGGCCGCGGCTTGCTTGAGGGCGAGCTTCTCGTCGACGTGGAGGCTCTCCCAGGTGCGTTCGGATACCGGGTGGATGGTCATGATGGTGTTCCTTCGAGGCTGGCGGTGAGACGGTCGATCCGGCTGGTGATGTCGTCGTAAGCGGTGTCGAACGCGCGGTCGGCGTCGGCGGCAGCGGGGTCGGGGATGGACCAGTGCAGGGGACGGCTGTGGAGGTCTTCATAGGCTCGGTCGCACACGGCGATGAGGAGTTCGTCGCCGGTGAGGACGTCGTCGACGAGCTTGGGGGTGGCGCCGGTGAGGTCGAGTTCGTGGCGGCGGGCGACGGTGATGGCGCGGGGATGGACCCGGCGGGCGGGGTGGGTGCCGGCGGAGACGACGGGGATGTCGCTGATGGTGCGCCAGTAGGACTCGGCCAGCTGGGAGCGGGCGGAGTTCTGGGAGCAGACGAACGCGACCTTGTGGGGCCGGGGCCGGCGGCTGGTGCCGAGGAGCTGGTCGCAGACCTCGGTGCGGGTGATGTAGGTGCGGCGGGCGTCGCCATCGGAGCGGCGGCGGGTGATCAGCCCGGCTCGCTGCAGGACCTGGAGGTGGTGGGCGATCAGGTTGGTGGGCAGATCGAGCCGGGCGGCGAGTTCCCCGGAGGCGAGGTCGGCGTGGGCGAGCAGGTCGATGATCGCCAACCGGGACGGCTCACCGAGGGCGGCGTAGGCGCTGGCGCGGCTGTTCAGGTCGGTTGACATCCGGCGATACCTCCATGACTATTGAGTCAATGATTGCTGAGGTAAATGAAGACGTCAACCCCGAGGTTCGGGGAGAGATCGAGGCATGATGAGCAAACCGACCGTCCTGTTCGTGTGCGTGCACAACGCCGGCCGCTCCCAGATGGCCGCCGGCTACCTGCGCCACCTCGGCGGGGATCGGGTGGAGGTGTTGTCGGCCGGCTCAGCACCGGCGGACGCGATCAACCCGGTCGCCGTCCAGGCGATGGCCGAGGAGGGCATCGACATCGCCGGCGAGCAGCCCAAGGTCCTCACCACGGACGCGGTCAAGACCTCTGATGTGGTGATCACCATGGGCTGCGGCGACACGTGCCCGTTCTATCCGGGCAAACGCTACGAGGACTGGGTCCTCGATGACCCCGCCGGGCAGGGCATCGAGGCCGTGCGACCGATCCGCGACGAGATCCGCCGCCGCATCCAGACCCTCCTGGACGAACTCCCACCCGCCGCCTGACCAGGCGGGCGGCGTCACAGGACGCTCGGACCCGCTGACTGACGCCTGCGCGGCACAGCGTTGATGCTGGTGCCGCGCAGGGTGTTGTTCGATGTGCCGATCAACGGGCGCCCGCCAGGGCATCCCCGCTCGGCTGGCTCGATGCCCCGACGACGTCTCCCCACGGCACTTGGGCGAGGCGGCGGCCGTCGCGCCGGATCGCGGCGAGGGGCGCGGCTTCGGCGGCCTGCCGCTGTCGCAGCAGTGGGTTGGTCGTGTGGGTGCCGGCGAGGGTCTGGTTGATCACCCATGCCCAGGGGTGGATGTCGGCGCGTTCGAGGTCGGCCTGGAGTTGTTCGGCTTCCAGGACGGGTGTGGTCTCGGCCAGGGTGACGATGATCACCTTGGTGTAATCACGGTCCTGCAGCCGCATCAGCGGCGTAGTGAAGTTCATGCCGTCGGCCATGTTCCGGACGATCTCGTTGTGGTACGAGCCGGTGGCGTCCATCAACAGCAGGGTGTGACCGGTAGGGGCGGTGTCCATCACGACGAACCTGTGCCGGGCCTCCGCCACGGCGTGGGAGAAGGCTTGGAAGACCGCGACTTCCTCGGTGCAGGGTGAGCGGAGGTCCTCGGCCAGGGCGGCCCGTCCGTCGTCATCCAGGCCCGCGCCTTTGGTGGCCATGACCCGGGCCCGGTACTCGGCGGTGGCCTGGTCGGGGTCGATGCTCGACACCCGTAGCCGGTCCGAGGCCAGCGACGTGTCGAGGTGGGCGGCGGGGTCGGTGGTGGTCAGGTGGACGTCCTTGCCGAGGGCGACCAGCTGGAGTGCGATCGCGCTGGCGATCGTGGTCTTGCCGACACCGCCCTTGCCCATGCACATCACCAGTCCACGATCAGCGGTGGCCAGCTCGGCCAGGAGCGCATCGAGGCCCGTAAGGGACGCTGCCACGGCCGTCTGCGGCCGGTCCGTGTCGTGGGCCGCCGCCTTCTGGCCGAGGAGGCTGCGGAGGGCGGGGACGCCGACCATGTCGACTCCGCGGAGGGGGAGGTGGTCGCTGACCAGTCCAGCCAGCTGCGAGGGGAGCTCAGCGAGTGCTCGTTGTTCCCGGTCGCGGATGATTTCGGCCAGCGGATCCTGCTCGGCGCTGGCCGGCATGACGCCGTTGACGACGAGGTGGGTGGCCTGCACGCCGGCCTCGGCCAGTTCGCCGACGGTGCGGGCCGCTTCGGTCAGGGCGCTGCGCTGGGCGCGGGCCACCAGCACGAGCCGGGTGCTGGCCGGGTCGGCAAGCATGGCCAGGGCACGCCCGTAGGTGGACCGGGCCTTCTCCAGTCCCGACATCGGGCCGAGGCAGGAGGTGTCGCCCAAACCAGCGTCGATGAATCTGGTCCACTCACCGGGCAGTTGGAGCAGCCGAATCGTGTGACCGGTCGGAGCCGTGTCGAACACGATGTGGTCGTAGCCCGCGGTTGCGTCCGTCCCGGCGAGCAGGTCGGTGAACTGGTTGAACGAGGCGATCTCGGTCGTGCACGCTCCGGAGAGCTGCTCGGTGACCGCAGCAAGATCTGCTGCGGACAAGAAGTTGCGGACCGGAGCCAGCGTGCGGTCGCGGTACTGCGCGGCCGCTTCCTCCGGGTCGATCTCCAGCGCGTCCAGGCCGGGCACCACAGCGATCGGGGTGATCCGGTCGCCCACCGACTGGCCGAACACGTGACCGACGTTCGAGGCCGGGTCGGTCGAGACCAGGAGCACCCGGCGGCCCCGATCAGCCAGGTCGACCGCGGTCGCGCACGCCACACTGGTCTTGCCCACCCCGCCCTTGCCGGTGAAGAACACGTAGCGGGGCAGCTCGTCGAGGAACCTCACCGGGTCCCTCCACAGCAGCCGCGGCTGGGGGTCGCCACCTGCACGGTCTGTGCTGCGGGCGCGCAGCACTCGGCGTCGGCCGTCTCGCCGCCGCAGCAGGTCGTCTGCGTGGACGTACCCGCCACGGTAAGGCCGGCGTAGCGGGCGAGCTCCGTGCGCGTCGGGTAGCGGCCGGTCAGCACCGTCATCCCGTCCACGGTCACCAACGGCAGCGCGTCCGCGCCGGCCGTCTGCAGGAAGGCCCTCGCCAGGGCGTCAGCAGCGAACGCGGCCGGGTCCTGGGCCAGGTTCGCCCGCGTCACACGCACTCCGTGGTCAGCGATCCAACGCGCGTCCGCGGTGAAGTCCACCAGCGCCTGAGCAGGGTCGGTGCCGCACACCCCGGTGTTGCAGCACAGCGGTCCTTCGAAGACCTGGATCGTGGGCATCCAAAGCTCTCTCTCGCATTGATGATTATCAATACGAGATCCAACCAGCTGTATCGACAACTGTCAATATGACAAGGTGTCAGCAGCAGCGGGGGCCGTCGGTCGCATCTCCGAGGAAGTCCCGGGCCACGTCGAGGACGGCGGGTACCGCGGCATAGTGGGCCCAGCGACCCCTCTGCTCACGGGTCACCAGGCCCGCACTGACAAGCTTCTTCAGGTGATGGGACAGGGTCGGCTGGCTGATCCCCAGGGCGTCGGGCATGTGGCAGGCACAAGCGGTCCCGTGCTCAGCAGAGGCGATGTGCGCCAGCAGCCGAACCCGGGCCGGATCGGCCAACGCCTTGAAGATCCCCGCCAGGCAGTCCGCGCGTTCGGCAGGGATCAGCTCGCCCGAGTCCGGCGCACACACCTCACCAGGGGTCATCACATCGAGTGTTAGCTGCGGCATCCCCACAGCCTAGCCGACGTATCGACAGATGTAGATATGTTAAAGAGGCTGGCCCGATCGGCACGCCGAGTCTCAGGCTTCGGCCCGCACCTGCACCGGGATCTCGATCGTCACCTCGGCGCCCGGCTGCCCGGGAGCCGACATGGCCAGCGAACCGTGCACCTGCTCGACCGTCCGGCGGGCGAGCTGGAGGCCGAGGCCCGAGGTGCCCGGCCGTCGTTCCGCCGGAGTCGCCGGGAAGCCGGCACCCTCGTCCCTGACCAGGAGGACGGCGCCGCGTCCGGAACGTTCGAGGCCGACGCGGAAGCCGACTCCGTCCTGGGTGTGGGCGAAGATGTTGTCGATGCAGATGTCGACGATGTCGGTCAGGTCGGACGCGCTCAGCACCACTCGAACCGGACGCTCGGGTAGGTTCGCCTCGACGGCCCGTCCCTGGTCCTCGGCGAGCGGACGCCAATAGTCGATCCGGGCAGCGACGACAGCGACGGCATCACAGCCGGTCGGCAGATCCTCGCGCAGCGGACGGCGGGCTTCGGCGACCACGCCGTCGATGGCGACCTGGAGTTGGCCGATGAGCCCGGCCAGTTCGTCCCTCGCCTCGGGGTCGGCGACCTGCTCGGCCTCCAGCCGCAGGGCGGTGACGGGTGTTCGCAGCCGGTGGGCGAGGCCGCGGACGCTGTCCCGTTCGGCTGCGAGCAGCTGGCCGATCCGCTCGGCCAGGCCGTTCAGCGCCGAGCCGAGCTCGACGGTCTCCACCGGACCGGCCAGGGGTGCGCGGGCGGCAAGGTCGCCTTCCCGCAGCCGGTGTGCGGTGGCGGCGACCGCCAGCAGCGGGCGGCTGACGCCCCGTCCGACCTGGGCGCCGACGAAGACCGCAACCGCGCTGAGGCCGAGGCCGAGCGCGATGATGCTGATCCAGGCCAGCGGGACGCCCTCGGTCAGCTGGTCAGGCGTCATGGACGCCCGGATCACCGCCACACCCCCGTCCACGACGACCGGGACGTAGACGTGGCCACCACCAGCGTCGCGCACCGAGAAGGCCTGGCCCTGCCGGGCCCGCTGGTAGGCCGGGTCGGCCGCGAACTCCGGCCACTGCTCGCCGACCAGATGGCCGTCGGCGAGGACCACACTGGTCGCGGCGGGCGACCCGGTGAGGCTGGGCTGCAACAGGTCGGCCAGGCGAGGGTCGTCGTGGAGGCTGGACACCAGCATGGCCATCGAATTCGCCTGCTGGCTGGCCACGGCCATGGCGCGGTCGCCAGCGAGCGTGTTCACCAGCAGTAGGAGCGGGATCACGAAGGAGGCCACGATCGCGGTGCTGATCACCGCGACCAGGACGCTGACCTGCCGGCGCATCAGTCCTCCGCGGGCGGCGTGAAGCGGACGCCGACACCCCGGACGGTGTGCAGGTAGCGCGGCTCGGCCGCCGTCTCGCCCAGCTTGCGGCGCAGCCAGCTCAGGTGCACATCCACCGTGCGGTCGCCGCCGCCGAACGGCAGTCCCCACACCTCGGCCAGCATCTCCCGCTTGGTGACCACCTCGCCCGGGCGGGACGCGAGCAGCCACAGCAGGTCGAACTCCTTGCGCGACAACTCGACCGGGCTGCCGTCGAGCCGCACCTGCCGGGCTGCCGGATCGATCTCCAGTTCGCCGACCCGCACCGTCCCATCCGCGCCGCCCAACCCGACGGTACGCCGAAGGACCGCCCGGATCCGGGCAGCCAGCTGCTCACTCCCGAACGGCTTGACCAAGTAGTCGTCCGCACCGGCGTCCAGTGCCTCGACGATCGTGCGGTCGTCGTCCTGGGCGGTGATGACGATCACCGGCACCCGGCTGACGGCGCGGAGCATCCGCAGCACCTGGCGTCCGTCCAGGTCGGGCAGGCCGAGGTCGAGCAGGACGACGTCGGGCTGCTCCTGCACAGCCAGGGTGAGGCCGCTCGTGCCGTCGACGGCCACGGCGACCGTGTTGCCGGCCTCGGTGAGGCTGTGCCGGAGCAACCGGCCGATGGCCGCGTCGTCCTCCACCACAAGCACCCGGGTCATGGCCGTAACGTACTCCGGCCCGGCGGGCGGGCCCATCCAGGCCACCAGATCCTCGCTCCCATCCCGGATGACTGCGCCGAGAGGCTTCGCCTCAGCGCAGGTACAAGGCCCGCGCGGGGCACAGCTTGACGGCCAATGAGCCGGCCTCGGGATCGACCCGGTCGTCCTCGACGACCGGATAGCCCCACTCGTCCAGGACGATCACATCGGGCAGGGTCTGGGCGCAGATGCCGTGGCCGGAGCACAACACCCGGTCGATCGCAACGCGGCGCTCAGGCGAACTGGGCATGCCTGACCCTCCTCTTCCGGCAGCCGTGGCTCGCGTGGGCCGCGAACTCCGGCTCGAGCGTGGTGAGTGCGGACGTGGCGAACCGAGCAACGCCGTCCGGGTGGCCGCAGGCTCCGCGCCGCCCGAGGAGACCGACTCGCCGGAGCAGCGCGTGCGCAGCCTCCGGGCTGGGCACCTCGCCGAGCCGGCGCCAGTCGGCGGCCAGTGCGGGCAGGCCGAACATGCACGGGCCGCACTGGCCAGCCGACTCGCCGGCGGCGAAGGCGAGCAGCCGTCCGGCGACCTCGACCGGGCACTCGGCCGGGTTCCACACTGTGACCAGGCCCGGGCCCATCGAGCCACCCCGGGCCTTCATCCCCGGGGTGTCCCAGGTTGTCACCAGGGCATCGGCAATGGTCAGGACGACGCCTCCCAGCCCTCCGACGTTGACGTGCTCTGACTCCTCGGGGACGCCGCCGGCCAGCGCGACCAGGTCGTCGACCGTCACCCCGGCGGCGGTCTCGTACACCCCGGGACGGCTGACGTGGCCGCCGACGGCCACCAGCCGGGGGCCGGGATCCGCCGCGGTCCCCACCGAGCGGAACCACCTCGACCCGTGCCGGTGGATCTGACTCACCCGCCACAGGGTCTCGGCGTTCAGCACGAGGGTCGGCGCGATCCGGCGTCCCTGACTGTCCCGTCCGCCGAAGATGAACGGAGCGCGCTTGGTCATCGGCCGGGCCAGGCCGCCGTGAGCCAGGGAGATCAGCGAGGTCTCCTCCGAGGAGACATAACGGTGCGGAACCTCCAGCACCGGGAGCCCGGCCTCCGCGAGCAGCCGGACGGTTCGGGAGTCGCGGTGCGCCGCGTAGCGGATGTCGGGACGGTGGCCAGTCGCGACGAGAGCGGCACCCTCGACGAGTTCGTGGAGGTGGTGCTCGACGATCCAGGCGTCCTTCGCGGCACCGACCTCGCCATCGCAGGCGTTCACGATCAGAGCGGCGTGGTGCTCGCGAGCCGCTTTCACCTTGATCGCCGTGCTGAAGGCCGCACCCCCGCGTCCGGTCAGGCCGGCGGCCTCCAGCAGGTCCACGATCCCGGTCATGACCACTCCTGCGCATCGACTTCGGCGCGACGTTCCCGGTCGGCGTGGGTGGCGAAGAGGCGCCAGGAAATGAACAGGCCGCCGATGATCCCGCAGGCGAGCGACACCAGCCGGAGCGCGGGCTCGTCCGCCGTCCCCATGGCGAAGCCGTGGACCACGGCCACCAGCCACATCGCGTAGGACAGCCAGTGCACGGTCCGCCAGTGCTGCTCGCGGATCCGGTGGCGCAGGAGGCTGGTCACCATCACCGCGACCAGCAGGTCGACCGCGAGCGTGCCCAGACCGACCCACAGCGTCTGGTACTCCGAGGCGAGGGGGACGACGACAGCAGCCCAGCCGATGGTCACGTAGCCGTCGACGATGGCGGTGACGATGTGGGTGGCGAGGAACGCCAGCATGCCGAGTGACAGCCAGCGGTGCATGCCCATGACCACCGTGGCGCGGGCGCCGTGCGGCCGGCGGCGCCCGGCGGTCAGGACGCCGAGGCACACGACGACCGTCAGCAGCACCACCGACACCACCCCGGTCGCCCGCGAGATGAACCAGAACGCCTGGCCGGTCATCGCGGCGTCCATCCCGCCGAGCCGAGCGGGCGCGGCCAGCCCGGCGTGAACACGGTCGTGCCGTCCGGCCGGTCGAGCCGTGCGGCCACGCCGTGGTCGGTCAGCCACCGGGGTGCCTGTTCGCCCAGCACCACCGCGGCTGTCGACGCAGCGTTCGCCTCGAGCGCGTCCATCCCGACGCAAGTCACCTGCGCCCAGACGGCCGGTGCGGTTCGGCCGGTGCGCGGGTCGACGATGTGGTGGGCGGGGCCGGCATGGGTCTGCCACCACCGCAACTGCGTCGACGAGGTGGCGATGCCCTGGTCGGTGATGACGACGACCTGGGGGACGCTCCCGTCCGCGTCCTCGATGCCGACGCGCCAGCCGCCGTCCGGGGCCGTCCCGGACGTGGCGATGTCACCGCCGAGGTTCACCAGGAAACCGCCCGCCAGGGCTCGGGCCAGCGAGTCGGCGATGGCGTCGGCGGCGTGTGCCTTCGCGGACGCGCCGAAGTCGAGCACCGCGCCTCGCGGCACGCCCACCCAGCGATGTCCGGCGCGGTGGACCTGTTGCCAGCCGGGCACCGCCGGCGGCCGGGACGGCACCGCGTACGTCGGGCGGGCGCGGACGGCGTCGAGATCGGCGTCATACCCGGACGCGATCAGTGCGGAGCCGACCGTGAAGTCGACCAGGCCCTCGCTGATCCGGGCCGCGTGACACGCCGCCTCGAGGTGGTCGATGAACAGCTCCGAGCCGAGGTACCAGGTGTCCGTGTTCTCTGCGAGCCGGGCGAGCCGGCTCACCTCGGAGTCCTCCCTGAACCGCGAGACCGCGCGGTCGAGGGCGGCCAGGTCCTGCCTGGCGACGTCCATCGCCGCGTCCAGCACTGCCGGCTCGGTGACGAGGAGGGTGTTGCTGGTGCCGATCGCGGTGAACGTTCCAGCCACCGGGGATTGTCCGGGATCCATCGGGTGGACAGCCATGTCGGGCTCGCGCCGGGCGCGGGTCAGGAGCCCTTGGTGCGGGTGTGGCTGGGCTGGGTCGTGGCGTGCGCGGGGCTCGGCTGCCCGAACCCGGGACCCGGCGTCGCCGGACGCTGCACGTGCGTGGACGGACGCGTCGTCCGGCCGGTGCCCGGCGAGTGCTGGGCGGTGGGCTTCCCGCTGGCGACAGCCCCAGCCGTGCTGTCCTTCCGGGCTTGCGCGGACGCCAGGGACGCGGCGAGCGTCGCCGTGGTCAGGGTCGCTCCGGCCAGCACGAGGCTGATCGCGATCCTGGTCCTGGTCAGTGCCGGCGTGGCCATTCCTGCCTCCTCCTGTCGTCTGCCTGTCAACTCCAACCGAGCCTCGCCCGGCGCCCTGTGTCCAACCTGTGCGGGGCCTCATCCCAGCGCTAACCCACCGTCAAGGTTTCGCTAAGCGACCGCGTGTCCGGGTCGGCCCGCGTTGTTCCTACCCGTCCGGGCTGGGCCAGCGGGCTGCTCATGCAGAGCCACGCGGCAGCTTGAGCAGGACGGCCGTCCAGCCCGTCCCCGCTGCTCTGGCCCACAGCACGGTCGGGTGCAGCTTCGCCAGGACGTGGGGGATCAGGCGGACGGCACCGGCCGGCGACTCCGGTCCGCGGTGGATCCACAGGATGTCGTGTGCGCCCAGGAGCCGCCCGCGGATGACCGACGCAGGCGTGACCGAGGTGTAGACCGTCGCCGCCGCGGGATCGAGCCGGCGCATCGGGTTCCCGGCGAGAAGCGTGGGGTCGGCCGCGGCGAGCATCCCGCTGGCGGTGGCCGAGGTGATCGCCGTCACCAGTCCCGGATGGGCTGCCTGCGCCTCGGCGACGATCACCAGCACCGTTGACAGGTTCTCGCTGTGACCGTCGAGCGCGCGCACCTGTTCCTGCGGTTGGAGCGTGACCCCCACCTGGAGGCCCAGCATCAGCACGACGGCGAGCCCGGCGATGCCGCGGCCCATCCAGCGTCCGCTCCGGAGAGGGACGCGCCGGACGAGCCGCGCGGCCGCGGTGGCGACGCTCACGATGCCGAGCGCAGCCAGCGCCGCCAGCGGGGACAGGAACGCGATCCAGTAGCGGAGCCGGAACAGATTGGTCCTATACGGGTCAGCGACACCGGCGAGGGCATCGCCCCCGAACGCCTCCCGCACGTCTTCGAACGCTTCTACCGCGCCGACGAGTCCCGCACCGCCCCCGGGACCGGCCTGGCCTGGCCATCTGCCAGGAGATCGCGCCCACCGGGGCAGCATCACCGTGACGAGTGAACCCGGCTCCGGCTCCACCTTCACCGTCACGCTGCCGCGCACCCTGCCCGAGCCCTGAGCCTCGTCCAGTGCCACCACACCGCAGCCGATGGTCTCCCGGCCGGGGGCGCGTGGGATCATGGGCCGGTGACCGGCCGCAGGCTCTGGATGATCCCGTTGATCTGGGTACTCACCGTCGCCGGCGCCTCGACGCTGACCTGGACGGTGATCTCCGCGGCCGGCACCCAGGTGAGCCAGCCGGTGACCGTCGCGACCTCGACCACGGCCGAGACCTCCGTCCCCCACGCCGACCAGGCCACCCGCACCTGGACGGGACGCGGGGGCAGGCTGACCGCAACCTGCACTGAGGGGTCGATCTCGCTGGGCACCGCCATCCCGACCGTCGGCTACTGGGTGAAGGTGTACGACCCAGGACCGGAGACGCTCCGGGTGGACTTCGAGTCCACCGACCCCGACGACTACAGCGAGGTCAGGATCGGCGCCACCTGCCAGGACGGCAGCCCGGAGTTCCGGCGCCTCTAACCTCGCCAGGTCGCTGCCAGCTCTTGACGGCCACCCTCCACGTCGAATGCCACGCCCTGGGTGCTAGCGGACACCCGCAACAGTGGCCCTCGACGGGAAGGGCGGCCGTCGCGAATCCACGTCAGGACGGACCCAGCAGGGATTAGCCGAAGCTTGTCGCCGGCTTGAGGTTGCCTTGACCCGGGTTTCCCTAGCGTCGGGTGAGTGCTGAGACCTCTCGAGTCCGGAATCTTCGACTCCATCGCCGGCCTGCCTCTCCATCCGCTCGTCGTCCACTTCGCCGTCGTCCTGCTGCCACTGGCTGCGCTCGGTCTGGTCGTAGTCGTCGCGGTACCGAAGTGGGCCGACCGGTTCGGCTGGCTGACCCTTGCCGGCCTCGCCGTCGGGACGGGAGCAGCCTTCGTCGCCAAGGAGTCCGGCGAGGCACTGGCTGCCCGGGTGGGGGATCCGGGCAGCCATGCGTCCTGGGGGGACGTGCTGCCGTGGCTGTCGATCGGCCTGCTCGTGGCGGCCGGCCTCTGGTTCCTCCTCCACCGCAGCAACCGCCGAGCTGGCGGCCCGCGTTCGCCGGGAACGACGCTGGCCGGCGTGCTGGCCGCCCTCCTCGCGCTGGTCGTGACGGGAGTCACCGTTGTCGTCGGACACACCGGCGCCCAGGCCGCGTGGGGTGGGGTGATCGCTGACGCCGGGCAACAGGCGAAGGCCTCGACTCCCGCATTCCCGGGGACGGCGGCGAGCCGGCCGGCGGCGACCCCTTCAACGTCGGCCGGTACCGCTGGCACCTATACGATGGCGGACGTCGCGAAGCACGCCAGCGCGTCCTCGTGCTGGACGGCGATCGACGGCAAGGTCTACAACGTGACTGACTGGATCGGGCAGCATCCCGGCGGCCAACGGGCGATCCTCAGCCTGTGCGGCAAGGACGGCAGCGCGGCCTTCAATGGCCAACACAGCGGCCAGAGACGTCCGGCGACGGAGCTCAAGCAGTTCCTGATCGGTACGCTCGGCTGATCGGCGGACTCCGCACAGAGTCCGCCGAGCGGTCGCAGCGGCGGAGGCGCGCAGCGGCCGCCGCCGGGAAGGAGCGCACGGTGTCTGATCGATCCTCGCTGGCCGGAGATGACCCGGCGGGCTACCAGGCGGCCGAAGCCGCCGCCGGATCCCAACAAGGACGGCTGAACGGACTGCGGGCTGCGGTCCTCGGCGCGAACGACGGCATCGTGTCCACGGCGGGCATCGTCATCGGCGTGGCCGGCGCCACGCTCGACCCGTTCCCGATCCTGACCGCCGGCATCGCCGGTCTCACCGCCGGCGCCCTGTCGATGGCTGTCGGCGAGTACGTCTCGGTGAGCGCCCAGCGAGACGGCGAGAAGGCACTCCTGGACACCGAACGCCGGGAGCTGGCCGAGATGCCGGAGGAGGAACTCGCCGAGCTGGCCGGGCTGTATGAGGAGAAGGGCCTCGATCCCGTGCTGGCGCTCGAGGTTGCCCGCCAACTCCACGCCCACGACGCCCTCGCCGCCCATGCCGAGACCGAGCTGGGCATCAACCCGGACGAACTCACCAGCCCGTGGGTGGCGGCGCTCTCCTCCGCGGTCTCGTTCACCGTCGGCTCCGTCCTGCCGCTGGCGGCGATCGTGTTCGCGCCGGCCGACATCAAGATCCCGGTCACGGTCGTCGCGGTGGCGGCCGCGCTGGTCCTGACCGGCTACCTCAGCGCCCGCGCCGGCGGGACGCCGATCCTGCGGGCGATCCTCCGCAACGTGGCCGGGGGACTGCTCGCCATGGGCGTCACCTATGGGATCGGACGGCTCGTCGGCCACACGCTCGGCTGACCGCGACCGCACTGCCGGGCGGTCAGGACCGCAGGCGCAGCACCACCAGCCGGTAGACCAGCCCGGCTGCGATCACGACCAGGCCGCTCACCACCGACTGCCACGGGAGTGTGGCCGTGAGCAGCAGGCACCCGGCAGCACCCGCGACCGCGAGGGTACGCCACCGGCCTCGGGGCGCGCCGCCCTGGCGCAGCGCGGCGACGTTGGCGACTAGGTAGTACAGCAGGACGCCGAACGACGAGAACCCGATTGCGCCGCGCAGGTCGGTTGCCAGCACCAGCACGCAGACGACCACGCCGACGACCAGTTCGGCCCGGTGCGGCACCCGGTAGCGCGGATGCACCGCGGCCAGCCACCCCGGCAGGTCGCCGGTGCGGGCCATCGCCAGGCTGGTCCGTCCGATGCCGGCGATCATCGCCAGCAGCGCCCCGAGAGCGGCGCCCGCCGCCCCGATCCGGGTCGCCAGCACCGGCCACGCCATGCCGGACGCCGCGGCCACGTCCGCCAGGGGCGCAGGGGACGCGGCGAGCGCCGCCGGGCCGAGCGAGACGAGGGCGGACGCACCGACCGTCAGGTAGACAGACAGCACGATCGCCAGCGCCGTCGTGACGGCTCGCGGGATGGTGCGCTCTGGTTCGCTCACCTCCTCCCCCATCGTGGCGATCCGCGCGTAGCCGGCGAAGGCGAAGAACAGGAAGCCTGCCGACTGCAGGACGCCCGTCGCGGTCACCGGAGCGCCCGAGCTGAGCGCGGACGGATCCGCGTGGCCGAACCCGACGACGGACACCACGGCCAACCCGGCCAGCGACACCGCGACCGGCAGCCGCGCGAGACCAGCGGTGCGGCTCACGCCGCGGCTGTTCACGACCGCGATCACTGCCACCGCGATCGCGGCGACCGGCTTCTGCCAGGCATCCGGGGCCACGTACGCAGCGAATGTCAGCGCCATCGCCGCCGAACTGGCGATCTTGCCCACGACGAACGCCCAGCCGGCGAAGAATCCCGGCCACGGCCCCAGCACCTCCCGTCCGTACACGTAGGCGCCGCCCGAGGTCGGGTACCGGGCGGCGAGCTGTGCGGTCGACGTGGCATTGCAGAAGGCCACCAGGGCGGCCAGCAGCAGGCCCAGGAGCAGGCCCGTCCCCGCGGCAGCGGACGCCGGCGCCCAGACCGCGAACACGCCGGCCCCGACCATGGAGCCCAGTCCGATCACCACGGCGTCCCCCAGCCCGAGGCGCCTGGCGAGCGCCTCGTCACCTGTTGGGGTCTGCGCGCTCACGACAGCACGCGGGTGTACGCCGTCGGACAGGAGCCGGCCACCCCGCGGACGCGGTCCACCGCTGACGCCGTCATTCGGTCCTTTCGAGGGTCCTGGCGCCACCGTAGCGCCGTTCCGTCCCCGCCGGTGAGGGGCGAACGTACGCACCCCGTGCCCCCACGACGTCGGCGACAACTCGACCGCCCACGCCGGGGCACTAATGGACGGAATCGACACGGCCGAACTGGCGAACCCCAGCCGGGGTGTGCGCAGAATTGCGGCAGCGGCCCGCTGTAACCACTTCCCGAGCCCCGCCCGAACCATCCGGGTGCCGCTCGAATCGCCGTCAGGGCAAGGCCCTTCGCTGTCGAGGCTGTCAATTGGAGAAAGGTTAGGCACGCCTTATTCGCCGGCATCAGGTTAGGCATTCCTTCGTGGCGAAACCATTCTTCATTTGAAATGCTTGCGGCATGAGTTTCGCGAATGTGGTACGGCGGTATCCGGTGGTGGCTGCCACCATCGGGGTCGGCCTGGTCGGCCTGGCCCTGCTGGCGGCCGGCCAGGCGACGGTTTCGTCGTGGCTCGTGGGCGGCTTCGCGCTCGCGGTGGCGGCCTGGCAGGCCGTCTCGATGGTGCGGGACCTGCTCCGCGGCAGCCTCGGGCTGGACGTCCTGGCCGTGACCGCCATCGTCGCCACCACTCTCGTCGGCGACCACTGGGCTGCTCTCATCGTCGTGCTGATGCTCACCGGCGGCGAGGCTCTCGAGGAGCACGCCAACGCCCGCGCCAGTCGGGAGGTCGCCGCCCTGCTCGAGCGCGCGCCCCGGTTCGCCCACCGCGCGACCGGGCCGGACGTGTTCGCCGAGGTGCCGATCAGCGAGATCGTCGCCGGTGACCTGGTGCTGGTCCGGCCCGGCGAGGTCGTCCCCGTGGACGGTGTGCTGGAGGGCGAGGCCGCCGCCTTCGACGAGTCCTCGATCACCGGCGAGCCGCTGCCGGTCGAGCACGCCCCCGGCGAACAGGTCCTGTCCGGCTCGGTCGGCCAGCAGCGGGCCGCGCTCGTCCGTGCCACCGCGACGGCGGCCGAGAGCCAGTACCAGCAGGTCATCGGCCTGGTCCAGGCCGCCGCGGCGAGCAGGTCGCCGATCGTCCGGCTCGCCGATCGGTATGCAGTGCCGTTCACCGCCGTCTCGCTGGCGATCGCCGGGCTGGCCTGGTGGCTGTCCGGGGACCCCGTCCGGTTTGCCCAGGTGCTGGTGGTCGCCACGCCGTGCCCCCTGCTGATCGCCGCCCCGGTGGCGTTCCTCGCCGGGATGAGCCGGGCGGCCAGCATCGGCGTCATCGTCAAGTCCGGCGGGGTGATGGAGAGCCTGGCCCGAACCCGGACGGTCGCGCTCGACAAGACCGGCACCATCACCCACGGCCAACCCGTCGTCGACGCCATCGAGCCTGAGGACGGCACCAGCGGCAGCGAGTTGCTGCGCGTCGCCGCAGCGGCCGAGACCTTCTCCACCCATGTGCTGGCCATGACGATCGTCCAGGCAGCCCGGCAGCGCCACCTGCAGATCCCCGCTGCCAGCGGCGTCCAGGAGACCACAGCCGCCGGCATGACCGGCCAGGTCCTGGGCCTGCTGACAGCCGTCGGCAGCGCCGCCCACGTGGAGCGGATCACCGGACATCGGCCGCCGGAGCGTCCGATCCTGCCCGGCCACATCGCCATCCATGTCGGCACGGTGGAGCGCTACCTCGGGCGGATCCTGCTCACCGACCAGGTGCGGAACAACGCGCCGGCGACGCTGAACGCCCTGCGCGGCCTCGGTGTCGGCACCGTGACGATGCTCACCGGCGACGCCGCCGAGACGGCGAACCATATCGCCGGCCCGCTCGGCATCACCGACGTCCGCGCCGGCCTGCTGCCGGCCGACAAGGTGGCCGAGGTCGCGTCTCTGCCCCATCGTCCGGTCACCATGGTCGGCGACGGCGTGAACGACGCGCCGGTGCTGGCCGCGGCCGACGTCGGCATCGCGATGGGTGCCCGCGGCGCCACTGCGGCCAGCGAGTCGGCGGACGTGGTGATCCTGCTCGACGATCTCAGCCGGGTCGCGGCCAGCATCGCCATCGCCCAGCGGACCGTCCGGATCGCCCTGCAGGCCATCTGGCTCGGCATCGCGATCAGCGTCGCCCTGATGCTGGTGGCGGTCTGGGGCATCCTGCCTGCGATCGCCGGGGCGACGCTGCAGGAAGTGGTCGACCTCGCGGCGATCCTCACCGCCTTGCGGGCCGTCCGTCCGGGCCCGGCCGAGCGGACGCTCGCGGCCCAGCTCAGTCCGGCCAGCGAGGACCGGACGCAGGTCGCCACGTCGCTGACGCCGGCCGCCTGAGCCGCGGCCTCACGGCTGCGGCTTGTCAGCCCGGATGAACGCGCTCGCGAACGCGCCTCGCAGGACGGCGACGGCCTGGTTCGGTCCCACCCCGTCGGGCAGCGACTCCGCATCGAGATCGCCGGCCAGATCGGCCAGATCCTCGTCGGTGAAGGTCCGAGTCACCTGGACCGCGGGGTTCCCGAACCCCGCCGCGCCGAGCTTCGCGACATAGTCGACATCCAGCAGGGCACCGGACACGCAGCCGGTCCAGAGCCCGGCCACCGACACCCACTCGGGCGGCAGCGGCCGCAGCAGCACGATGTCGGACACCGCGAACCGGCCGCCGGGACGCAGCACCCGGAACGCCTCGGCCAGCACCTTGTCCTTGTCGGTGGACAGATTGATCACGCAATTGGAGATCACCACGTCCACCGAGGCGTCCGGCAGCGGCACGTCCTCGATCGTGCCCTTGACGAACCGGGCGTTCTCGATGCCGGCCCCGGCGCGGTTCCGCTCGGCCAGCTCCAGCATCTCGTCGGTCATGTCGAGCCCGTAGGCGACCCCGTCCGGGGCCACCCGGCGGGCCGACAGCAGGACGTCCAGGCCGCCGCCCGAGCCGAGGTCCAGCACGTCCTGACCCGGCGTGAGGTCGATCAGCGCCGTCGGATTCCCGCACCCCAGACTCGCAAGCACTGCCAGCTCCGGAACCTGACCGGCCTGCTCGGCGCTATACAGGGCCGATCCGAACACCTCGGTCTCCGCGGTACCGGAGCAGCAACCGTCCCCGCCGCAGCAGCCGCTGCCGCCACCGCCGAGGTCGTCCAGGATGTCGAGGGTCCGCTTACCGGTGCCCATCGCCGCTCTCGCCGCGGCCGCGTACCGGTCCCGGACCTGCTCCACCACATCACTGTCGCTCATCGCTCCACTCATTTCCTGTTCGTTTCGATCGTCAGCAACTGCTTCATTGGGGCCGGGTCGAGGAGCTGCTGGATCGCCTGCAGCCCGGCAACGTTCACCCAGTACCAGGTCTGTCGGCCGTCTCGTTCCCGCTCCAGGAACCCGGCATCGAACAACGCCCCCAGATGATGGGTCACGGTCGGCTGGCTCAACCCCAAACGGTCGGCCAGCACCCCCGTCGTCGCCCGGCCGCCAGCCGCGGCGCGGATCAGGCTCAACAACCGCAACCGGGCAGGGTCAGCCAGCGCCTTCAACGCACCCGCCAACACCAACGCCTCCACCGGCTCCAACTCCGCCTGCAACACCGGCGAGCAGCACAGATCCCCCACCAACAAGGGGCGGGCCGAGACCTCCTGAAGACTCATAGATATATGTCTATCATATAGATATCCATCAATCAATAGCTCGACGCTCTCCCACCAGGTCCAGTCAGTGTCGGTGGCGCGATCCATGATCTGTGCAGCACGAGGAGGGGAAGATGAAGTACCGGGTAGACACCGAATCAGGGGCCTGCCACGAGGTTGACACCGACACGCTCACCTACCGTCGGCTGCAGTTGCCGGTCGACCCGTCCGACGGATCGCAGTATGCCGACCTGCGCCGGGACGGTGAGTGGCTATCGCTATTGGAAGAACCGCCCGAGCCGCTGGTCGGGCGACCGTGGATGTTCGTCCTCGTACCGCTCAACCCGCGCGCCGAGTTCACCGTCCGCGTCACAACGCCAGTTGTTCGGGTCGAACACCTCAACTGAAAGCAAGCCCATGGAAGAAGTCACGCTCGAACGGGTCGACCTCAAGCCCGCCGCCGACGGGATCTGCCTGCTCACTTCATCGTCGGGTGCACTGCCCTGGCGGCGCCAATCGCTCCAGGCGACCTGTCGGCGCCGAGAGGCAAGATCGTGGCATGAGCGTCACACCGCCCGGGCGGATTCTGGTTGTCGGCGACCTCCACGCAAACACGGGGGCCGGGTTCTCCGTCATCGACCACGCCGCGGCCCTCGCAGCAGACCTGATCCTGCAGGTCGGCGACTTCGGCTTCTGGTTCGACCCGCAGGGCTCCAAGTACCTGCGCAAGATGGAGGGTCGGCTCGCTGCCCGCGATCTCAGACTGTGGTGGGTCGATGGCAATCACGAGCAGTTCGACCGACTCAACGCCATTCCAGTCGGCGATGATGGCCGTCGCCAGATCAGCGAACACATCTGGCATCTGCCACGAGGCTTCCGCTGGCAATGGGACAACACCGCCTGGGTCGCGGCCGGCGGCGCCGTGTCTGTTGACCAGAACTACCGGACCGAAGGCAAGACCTGGTTCCCCGCCGAAGAACTCACCGACCAGCAAGTCGACCAGATCATCGCCGACGGGCCCGCCGACATCGTCGTAGCTCACGACGCGCCCCTCGGCATCCCGTTCCTCCGCATCCGCCTCGGCCAGGACAAGCCGGCCTGGCGACGCGAATCTCAATGGCCAACCGGGCTGATCGTGAGATCCGACGAACATCAGCGGCGCGTCAGGCGGCTTGTCGAAGGTGTCCACGCCAGCCGCGTCTTCCACGGCCACCACCACATCCGCTACAGCGACACCCTCGCGGCCGCACACGGCGACGTGCAGATCGAGGGGCTCGGCATGGACCTCGACCCCCCCTCTCAGCCAGCGCTGTCTACTGGTCGACGGAGACGGCTGGACCATCCTCGAAGCCGACTGATCACACAACTCGCGCAGAGGCCACCCAGACGGCGAACGCCAAGTACGTTGTCTCGGCAACTTGCCTGTCCCGCCGAGCCAACTTCGGTGTCAAAAAGCCAACTACCGTGTCACTCGACACTTGGAGCCGCCTTCGGGAATCGAACCCGAGACCTACGCTTTACGAGAGCGTCGCTCTACCGACTGAGCTAAGGCGGCCTGGCCGGCGAACCGGCCGAGGCACAACTATAGGGGGTCGGCAGGCCTCGTTTGAAACGCGCGGCAGGCGGTGCCCAGCGTCCTCCCCTCCGGATCAATGACGCGATCCCGGGGCCAGATTGCGCACGGACCGCTGTTTCAGGCACTGCGCAGGCATCCCGGAATCGCGTCATCAACCGGGGCTCGACAGGCTCGACCAGCCGTTGGGGTGGTTCCCCTCAGCCGGCGTGGAAGCCGCCGTTGCTGTGCAGGAGCTGGGCGTTGATCCAGCCGCCGGCATTGGAGAACAGGAAGCGGACGAGGTCGGCGGTGTCACGCGGCGTGCCGAGGCGGCCGGCGGGGGTCTCGGCGATGCCGGAACGGCGGATCTCTGGCGTCATCCAGCCGGTGTCGATCGGGCCGGGGTTGATCACGTTCGCCCGGATTCCGCGGTGGCCGAGCTCGACGCCCGCCGCGATCACCACCCGGTCCAGCGCCCCCTTGCTCGCCCCGTACGGCAGGTTGTGGACGGTGTGGTCGCTGGTCAGCGCGACGATGCGTCCGGTCACTTCGGACGTACGAACGTCAGGCCGCGTCCGCGCGAACTCCCTGATCAGAAGCCACGTGGCACGGGCGTTCACGGCGAAGTGCCGGTCCCAGCTCTCCACGGTGGTGTCGAGGATCGAGCTGTCCACCGACTCGCAGTGCGACAACACCAGTCCCCGCAGGTCGCCGAGCCGGACGGCCGCCTCGACGAGCCGGGCGGGCGCGTCCACATCGGCCAGGTCGGCGGCGACCAGATCCACCTGGACGCCCTGCTCACGGCACTCCGCCGCGATGGCCGCCGGATCTTCCGCACCCATCTCCAGGCCGACCCGCTCGTCGTAGGGCGTCCAGTGGTTCAGCACCAGGTTCCAGCCGTCGGACGCCAGCCCGAGCGCCAGTTCCGCCGCGATCGATCGGCGCCGTCCGACCCCAGTGACCACGACCGTCCCGCGTCGTTGTGCCATCACTTGCTCCTCTTGTGGTTTCGACAAGCTCGGTTTCGACAGGCTCAACCAGCGGATGGGATCAGGTGCAGCGGGCGCCGTCCGCGGGGACGACCCCGCCCACCAGGTACTTCACCACGATCTGGTCGATGCAGGCCGACTTGCCGCCGTAGCTGCCGTGGCCGTCGCCCTCACGGGTCACCAGCACGCCTGAGTCGAGCTGCCTGGCCATGTCGACCGCCTGCTGGTAGGGCGTGGCGTTGTCGCCTGTGCCGCCGATGACCACGATCGGCTTCGCGCCCATCCCGCGGATGTGCAACTGCGGTGCCGGCCGCACCGGCCACAGCGCACAGCTGTACTGCGGGCCGAAGTAGGTGCCGAAGACCGGCGCCTTCTTCTCGTCCGTCTGCCAGGTCCTGTCCGCGTCGAGCACGCCTTTGTCCTGGTCACTGTCAAGGCAGCTGATGGCTGGGAAGGAGTAGAACAGCGAACCGTAGTTGCCCTGACCGTCACGCGAGTTCAGCGAGTCGGCGGCCGCCAGGAGGCCCTGCCCGTTCCCCGAGATCGCGGCAGCGATCATGGTGGCCAGCGTCGGCCACGCATCCTTCCCGCCGTACATCATCGCCGCTACTCCGCTCACGGCGAGGCTTTGCGTCAGCGTCCGGGTACGGACCCGCAGGGGGCTGGCGTCCAGCTTGTCGAACAGGCCGGTGGTCGCGCTCAGCACCTGCTGTTTCGTCTTGCCCAACGCGCAGTCCTGGCCCGCGCACCACGTGGCGAAGTGGTCGAGCGCGAGGTCGAAGCCCTGCGCCTGGATCACGGCGTCGTTGTCGGTGATGTCCACGGCCGCGTCGAGCACGAGCCGTCCGGTGTGCTGCGGGAACAGCTCGGCGTACGTCGCGCCGATCTGGGTGCCGTAGGAGTAGCCCAGATAGTGCAGTTCGTCGTCGCCGACCAACTGGCGCAGCAGGTCGAGGTCGCGCGCCGTCTCGATCGTGGAGATGTGCTCGAGCAGGACGCCGCTGTGCTCCCAGCACGACTCCCCGAACTCATAGGTCGCCTGGATCAACGCGGTGCGCTCGGCGTCGGTGTCCGGGGAGCTGTCTACCTGGGTGAAGGCGTCTGTCTGGGCGGCGCCGAAGCATCTCACGGGGGTGGACGCGCCAGTGCCGCGGGGGTCCCACCCGACGATGTCGTACTGCTCGAGGCCCTTGGTGTCGAACGACTGAACCAGGCTCCGGCCGGACGCCCCCGGGCCACCCGGGTTGACGAACAGCGTGCCCAACCGTGGACTCCTTGTCGCCGGCCTGCGAGCCACGGCCAGGGTCACCGCGCGAGCGGATGGGTTGGCGTAGTCCAGCGGCGCGAGCACGTCCGCGCACTCCAGATCACCGCACCGAGCCCACGTTAGCTCCTGGTGCAGGTACGGGACGAGGTCGCCACCCGGCAGCCCTGCGACCAGCCCGGCCACCATCGGACTCGCGTCCGGAAGCCGCGGACGGTCGATCGCCACGCCCGGAACCGGGGAGATCCGGATCTGGTCCGCGCCCGCGATCGGCTGAGCCTGGCCGTCGCAGCCGCCCAGCAGGAGCGCTACCGCCAGCAGCGGGCCGCAGAGTCGGAGACCGGGACGCACGCCGTTCAGCGTAGTCAGTCGGTGCGAGCGGGTGCCGCCGAGGCGCCGAGCGCGGGGCAGACCCGGCCGAGCGGACAGGTCACGCGTTCGGTGTCCACCTGCACGACCACGGCGTCCAGCGGCACGCTGTGACCCACGACGACGCCGTTGCCCTGGTCCGTGACAACCTGCGTGCCCCTTCGTGGCGCGCGCTTGCGGAAGTCGACGTAGAGCTGCTTCTCGTAGGCCAGGCAGCACATCAGCCGACCGCACGCGCCCTGGAGCTGGGACGGGTTGTTGGGCACCGACTGATCGCGCGCCACGCCCGGCGGCAGTGGGTCCTGCCGAGGCCCGATCAGCGCGCAGCAGACCTCGCGTCCGCAGGGACCGAAACCGCCCACGATCGAGGCAGCGTCCCGCGAGCCGATCTGGCGGAGGTCGATCCTGGCCTGCACCGCGCGAGCGAGATCGGCGAGCAGCGCGCGGAAATCGACGCGTCCGGGGGCCTCGAAGTAGACCACGGCCTGCTGGTCGAACTCGTCGCTCTGGTCGACGAAGTCGACGCCGACGACCCGCATCGGCAACTCGTGCCGGGCGACGAGCCGGCGGGCCACGGCAGCGATCTCCGCGCGGCGGCGCCGGTTGGAAACATCGCGCCGCAACTCGGCGTCCGCGGCCGGCCCGGCGCAGCGCGGCAGGGCGCCCGACCACTCGACGTCCGCGGGGCCCCACACGCAACGGGCGACCTCGACACCGTCCCCGGTCGGCACCAGCACGGGATCGCCGTAGGCGTAGTCATCCTCGCCCGGGTCGAAGTAGTACAGCCGGCCCAGGGGTTCGAAGGCAACCGCCAGCACCCGAGGCATAGCCGCAGACTAGCCTCGCCGCACCGTTAGGGACGAACCGCGCCGGGTATTCGCCCTACTCGTCGGCGGCGACCCGCTCCTGCTTGTTGCGTTCGCGCCCGGAACGGAAGCTGCGATCCAGGCTCCAGCCGCCACCCCCGATGAACAGCAGCAGGACGCCGACGGTCGCCAGCAGCAACTGGTACTCGCCAAGGAAACCGGCCTGCCCGGCCACGAACGGGCTCCACGGACCCCAGTAGACGAGGGCCAGCGCGCCACCTGCGATCAGCGCGATGCCGAGGCCGGCCACCCGCGTGAGCAGGCCGAGCAGCAGCGCCAGCGCGATCAGCAGGGACGCGACGCCCGTGATGATCGCCCATAGCTGCGGCCCGGGCTGGATGTCGGCCAGGATCGTCTTCGCGAACTCGGCCTGCGCGGCCGGGATGTCGGTGAGGATGTTCAGGCCGCGAACAGCGAAGATCCCGGCGAGCACGATCCGCAGCAGGAACAGCCCCAGCGAACCCCAGAATTTGTCGTTGGTCCGCTTGTGAACCACCACGGGCTCGGGCGCGACGACCGGCTGGGGGGGCGGGGCGGCGAGCGCGGCCGCTCGGGCCTCGCGACGGGCTGCCCGCTCGGCAGCGAGCTTCTGCTCCTCCTCCGAGATCGGCTCCACGCGGGTGGGCTCCGGGCTCGGGCTCGAACTCGGGCTGGCGGGACGGAAGATCGCCTCCGCTGGCGCTTCGGACCCGGCACCGGACCCAGTGGGCTCCTCCGGAATCGTCAGGCGCTCGGTCTCGGCGACCACCGTGGGCTCGGCGAAGACGGACGTGGGCTCGGCGAAGACGGACGTGGGCTCCTCGGCCGCTGGGCGGCTGATGGGGGTGGTGGCCTCCGCGTCGGACGGTTCTTCTTCCGCGACATCGCTGGTTGAGCCTGTCGAAACCGCGTCCTGGGTCTCGACGGGCTCGACCACCGGTTCGGTGGGCAGGTCCGAGGGCCCTTCGTCCGCAGCCTCGCTGGTTGAGCTTGTCGAAACCACGTCGGGGGTCTCGACGGGCTCGACCAGCGGTTCAGTGGGCGCGTCCGAGGGCCCTTCGTCAGGCTCAGGGACCACAAGCGGCTCGGTCGGCTCTTCCGGCTTGGGCGCGACGGGGTGCCAGTTGCCGGTGTCGGGTACCGGACGTTCGGGCGGGGCGGACTCGCCCTCGGGGAAGCCTTCGGGTTCGCGTGGCTCGGTCACGGGGGAAGTCCTTTCCTCTGCACACTCTTCAGCGTCCATGCTGGCATCGAGGGTTCCCTTACCCACTCAGCGACACGGCAGCGGGACCGAGGATCAGCCCAGGCCGCCCAAGCTGAGCATCAGCGACTCCATCGCGAGCAGCGGGGCCACGTTGGTCTCCAGCGCCGTGCGGCACGCGAGGATGGCGTCCAGCTTCGCGATCGTCGCCTCCGGGCCGCTCTCCCGGGCCAGCCCTGCGATCGATTCGCCGAGTTCGGCGTTGATCAGCTCGACTCCCGCGCTGGTCTGGACGGTCAGCACGTCGCGGTAGAACGACGTCAGCTCGGTCAGGACGCGATCGAGCGCGTCCCGCTGCAGGCGCTTCGCCCTGGCCTTCTGCTGGTCCTCGAGGTCACGCAGCGCCGCCTGTGCGTTCCGCGGACGGGCGCCCTTCGTGGTGAAGCCGAGCGCCTCGGAGAGCTCGGCCTTCTCCCGTGCGTCCAGCTCACCGGTGACCTGGGCGGCCTCTGCGGTCGCAGCTTCGACGAGGGCGGCGGCCGCGTCCAGGCATGATCCGAGCGAGGTCAGTCGTCCGGGCAGATGGAGCACCTCCCGCCGTCGCTCGCGGACGGCCTCGTTGCGCGCGAGCGCGCGGGCGCGTCCGATGTGTCCCTGGGCGACCCGGGCAGCGAAGCGGGCCAGTTCGGGCTCGATGCCGTCCCTGCGCTGCAGGAGCTCCGCGATCGCCGCGTTGCTGGGCGTGGCCAGCTCGACCTGGCGGCAGCGCGAGCGGATCGTGGCCACCACGTCGTCGGCCGTGGGGGCACACAGCAGCCACACCGTGCGAGGCGCCGGCTCCTCGATGCTCTTCAGCAGGGCGTCCGCGCCGCGCTCGGTGATGCGGTCCGCGTCCTCGACCACCAGCACCTGGTGGCGCGCCAGCGTGGGCGACATGGCCGCCCGGCGCACCAGCTCGCGCACCTCGTCGACGCCGATGCTGAGCTGCTCCGTGCGGACGAGGGTGACGTCAGGGTGAGCGCCACCGAGCACCGTGACGCAGGTGTTGCACTCCCCACAGCCACCGAACGGGCACTGCAGGGCGGCGGCGAATGCCCGCGCAGCATTCGAGCGTCCCGAGCCCGGCGGACCGGTGAACAGCCAGGCGTGCGTCATGGCGTGCCGGTTGCCCTCGGACGCCGTGCTGCGCACCGCGCGCTGGAGGGTCTCCACGACCCGGTCCTGCCCGATCAGGTCGGACCAGACTCCGGTGGTGGTCGCGGTCACGGATTGAGTGTGCCATCCGGCGCCGACAACAACGGCGCCACCCGCTCACGGATCAGGGTCGCGAGGTGCTTGATGCCGGTGCGGGCCGGCAGGACGAGATAGTGCTCGGGGTCCCGTGTGGCCAGGTCGAGGAAGAACTGGCGAGCCCGGGTGTGCAGGTCTTCGCCCGCGCCTTCGAGCCGGTCCTTCTGGGCGATGGTCGCGAGTCCCTGGTCGGGGTCGAGGTCGAGCAGCACGGTGAGGTCGGGCAGGAGGTCGCCGGTGGCCCAGCGGGCGATCTGCTCGATGCGATCCGGATCGAGAGCCCGTCCCGCGCCCTGGTAGGCCAGCAACGAATCGACGTAGCGGTCGCTGATCACCACCGCGCCGCGACGCAGGGCGGGCAGAACCACCTCGTAGACGTGTTGTGCCTTGTCAGCCGCATACATGAGAGTCTCCGCGCGGGGGGCGACGTCGCCCCAGGCCGGGTCGAGGACCAGCCCGCGCAGCTTCGCCCCGATCGCGGTGTCGCCGGGCTCGAAGGTGAGCACGACCTCGCGTCCCTTCGAAGCCACCCAGTCGGCCAGCTTGCGCGCCTGCGTGGACTTGCCCACGCCGTCCCCGCCCTCGAAGACGATGAAGATGCCCTCGGCCACTCGCTGCTCCTTCCCGGCTGCGCCCACGGTAGCGGAGCATCCCCCACTGCCGCGCTGAGGGCCACCCTTCCCCGTCGAGGACCAGGGCTCCCGTCGAGGGCCCTTGTCCGAGCGAGGGCCCTCGACGCGAACGGTGGCGCTCGGTGCTGGACGGTGGCTGTCGGCGGCCTACTTCTTGCGGGCGGCCGGCTTCTTCGTGGTGGCCTTCGTCGTCGTGCGGCGGACGGGGCGCTTGGGCGCGGGGCCCTTGGCGCGCTTCTCGGCGAGCAGTTCCGCAGCGCGCTCCAGCGTGATCGCCTCGACGGAGTCGCTGCGGCGCAGGGTGGCGTTGGTCTCGCCGTCGGTGACGTACGGGCCGAAGCGGCCGTCCTTCACCAGCACCGGCTTGCCGGACGCCGGGTCGTCGCCGAGTTCCTTCAGCGGCCCGGCGGCGGCGCGGGCTGCGCCGCGTCCCCTGGTTTTCGGCTGGGCGTAGATCGCCTCGGCCTCCTCCAGGGTGATGTCGAAGATCTGGTCCTCGCCGGCCAGCGAGCGGGAGTCCGCGCCCTTCTTCAGGTACGGCCCGTAGCGTCCGTTCTGCGCGGTGATCTCCTCGCCGTCGGCCGCCGTGCCCACGACCCTGGGCAGACTGAGGATCTTCAGCGCGTCCTCCAGCGTGACGGTGTCGATCGACATCGAGGCGAACAGCGAGCCGGTCCTGGGCTTGGCCGACTTCGGCGCGTCCTCGGAAAGTACTTCAGTGACGTACGGACCGTAGCGTCCGGACTTCGCCACGATGGCCAGGCCGGTCGTCGGATCGGTGCCCACCTGACGCTCCTCCGCGGCCGGTCGGTCGAGCAGTTCGCGCGCGTAGTCGAGGGTGAGGGCATCGGGCGGCAGTTCGGGATCGACGTTGGCGCGGCGACCCTCGCCGTCCTCGATGTACGTGCCGTAGCGGCCCACCCGCACGTCGATGCCGCCACCGAGCGGGAACGTCGAGAGCGCCCTCGCGTCCATCTCACCGAGTTCCGTGACGAGCTTCTGCAGGCCTTCGTGCGGTGAGCCCTGCGGGCCGAAGTAGAAGTCCTTCAGCACCGCCACCCGGGCGGCGTCGCCGTTGGCGATCTCGTCGAGGGTGTCCTCCATGTCGGCGGTGAACTTGTAGTCGACGAGCTTGCTGAAGTGCTCCTCCAGCAGCCGGGTGACCGCGAACGCCAGCCAGGTCGGCACCAGCGCCGAGCCCTTCTTGAACACGTAGTCCCGCGACGTGATCGTGCGGATGATCGCCGCGTACGTGGACGGACGGCCGATCTCCAGCTCCTCCAGCTTCGCCACGAGCGACGGCTCGGTGTAGCGGGCCGGCGGCCTGGTCTCGTGCGCGGACGCGGTCACCGACTCGGCGTCCAGCCGCTGCCCGGTGGCCAGCTGGGGCAGCCGGGCCTGCGCGTCGTCGCTGGACGCGTCGTCGTCCACGCTCTCGACGTAGGCCTTGAGAAAGCCGAGGAACGTGATCGTCCGGCCGGACGCGGCGAACGTCGCGCGTCCCGATTCGACGACCTCGCCCGTGGCGGCGTCCGTCACGCTGACCCGCTCGGGCAGCGTGGCGCCGATCCGGACGCTGACGGTCTCGCCCTCCGCGTCCTTCATCTGGGAGGCGATCGTGCGCTTCCAGACCAGCTCGTACAGCCGCAGGTGGTCGCCGTGCAGGCCGGTCTGCTGCGGGGTGCGGAAGCTCTCGCCTGCCGGACGGATCGCCTCGTGCGCCTCCTGCGCGTTCTTCACCTTCGAGGTGTAGACGCGCGGCTGCGCCGGCAGGAACTGGCCGCCGTAGAGGTGCTTCACCTGTTCGCGGGACGCCGTGATCGCCGTCGTCGACAGCGTCACCGAGTCGGTACGCATATAGGTGATGAAGCCGCGCTCGTACAGGTCCTGGGCGACGCTCATCGTCCG
>DAIPJC010000004.1:0-99 GCA_036770475.1 Propionicimonas sp.
GACGTCGCGCGCTGAAGAAGGCGGGCCTGCCCGCGTCCCGGATCACGTTCTCGGGTTTTTGGAGGGCGTGAGGGCTCCCAACTCAGCGCTCGGATGATC
>DAIPJC010000004.1:199-127951 GCA_036770475.1 Propionicimonas sp.
CCTGAGCTTGACGAAGGGTCGGACTGTGGGCTTCGTCAGGCTCAGCCAGCATGTGGTCCCTGAGCCTCCAGCAGGTGGTCCCTGAGCTTGACGAAGGGTCGGACTGTGGGCTTCGTCAGGCTCAGCCAGCATGTGAATCCCTGAGCCTCCAGCATGTGGTCCCTGAGCTTGACGAAGGGTCGGGCTGCGGGCTTCGTCAAGCTCAGCCAGCATGTGGTCCCTGAGCTTGGCGAAGGGTCGGGCGGGTTTCGACAGGCTCAACCAGCTGGGGGGTGACCGCGGCCTCCACCTTGTCGGTCGGGCCGGCGACGAACAGGTACTCGGTGTTGCGGAGGTGGGAGACCTCGCCGACCCGCTCGCCCGAGGGGCTGAAGATGCCGATCTGGGCGCCGATGTAGCGGCGACTGTCGAACGCGAGCATCCGGACGTCGGAGTGGCCGGCGTCGCGGAGCGACCGCAGCATCTCCTCGGGCGTGACCCACGCCTCGTCGTTGTAGGAGACCACCACTACCTCTGCCCGTGCCCGGCGTAGGAGCTCGGCCAGCGCGGCCGGCATCTGGCGGCGGCGGTTGAACACGCTCCGGGTGGCGTCCTCTCGGCTGTCGACCCGCTTGCAGGCGATGCCGTAGTGCTCGGGGGCGTCCCAGCGGACCAGCGTCTCCCAGACGTGGTAGTTCGTGAAGTAGCGGTGCTGGTTGTACGGCGGATCGAGGTACATCAGGTCGACCGGGTCGAGTTCGTCGACGGTCTGCATCGCGTCCCCGCAGACGGTGAAGCCGATCCCGGGCAGCAGGGCCGGCCGCCGCAGTTCGAGGTCGCGGTACGCGCGCGGCGCCCAGGTCTTGAGGTAGGCCATCTGCAGGCCGGTGGTGGAGTCGACGCGATCGGCCGCCAGCATCAGCGAGGTGAGCAGGACGGGGAACAGCGGCGAACTGCGGTACTCGTCCTCCAGCAGGTCGCGGATCGCGTCCACCCTGGCGCCGTTGTGCGGCTGGAAGTATCGGGACGCCTCGCAGAACGTCCGGGTGAAGTAGCCCGGGCGTCCGGGCAGGGCGTTGAGCCGGCGCAGGGCGTCGTCGAGCTCATCGGAGTCGATGGCGGTCGCGTCCGTCGCGATGTAGCAGTCGCTGAGCACCTGGCTGTAGGTGGCGATGTCGGTGGCGGTGACCGTGAGCCCGCGGCGCTTGAACTCCTGCGCGACCCTGGTCGTCCCGGTGAACAGGTCGACCGCCGTCCGGGCCTCGACGCTCGTTGCGAGGGCCCCCAGCACCGGGACCAGCGCCCTCTTCGAGCCGAGGTACTTGATCACGCGAGCACCCTACGCGAGCGGTTCCGTGGCGGGCAGCAGGTGGACGGACGTCACCGGCCCGGAGGTGAAGGAGAACGCGTGCTCCTCGATGGCCTGGTCCTCTGCGGTGAGCCGGGTCTGGTGCTGGTGCAGATGCTCGGACCAGGAAGGGACGGTGAAGATCTCGACGTAGGTGTCCGCGCGTTCGCCCACGCGGTAGAGCTCCCAGCGGATGGCGCCGCTGCGCGATCGGGAGCGGCGCATCCCGTCCATCGCGGTGCGCCATTCGGCGTAGCGGGCGGGCGGTACGACGTACTCGACCATGACCTGGACCGGACCCGCGTCGGGCTCGGGCTCGACCAGGAGCTCGACCTCGCTCCAGTACTCCAGCGGCGCGCGGTCGAGGCCCTCGCTCTCGGGGAAGTGCCAGGCGAAGCCGACCAGCCCCCCGAGCACGACCAGCCCGGACGCCACCCACACCGCCATCCCCAGGCTGACGTGCTGCGCGATCAGCCCCCAGACCGGGGACGCGAGCGCCTGCGCGCCGGTGAACGTCATCATGTAGACCGCGACGGCCCGTGCCCGCACCCAGCCGGGCAGGAAGAGCTGCAGTTCCGCGTTGAGCGTGGCCACGGTCGCCGTCCATGCGTAGCCCAGCACGACCAGCAGCGGGACGGCAGCCAGCAGGCTCGGGACCACCATGGTGAGCCCGAACGCGATGCCGTACACGACGCCCATGACGCTGAGCATCAGGTTGGCAGAGAGGTGCCGGCCGAGGCGTCCGACCGTGAACGCCCCCGCGATCGCGCCGACACCGAGGGCGCCGAACAGCAGCCCGTAGCCGTCCGCGCCCAGACCGAGCTGGCGGTTGGCGATCAGCGGCAGCAGGGCCCACATCGCGGTGGCCGGTGCGACGAAGATCGCGAGGCGGACGAGGATCAGCCGCACCACGGGCTCGTGGCGGACGTAGCGTCCGCCCGCGCGGAGGGCAGGCAGGAACCGTTCGCGGGTCGTGGCCGCGGTTCGGGCGGGACTCCGGCGTCCGATCAGGGCGACGATCAGGAACAGGGTGAGCGCGGCGTTGATCGCGAACACCGGTGGCACGCCCCACGCCGCGATCACCAGGCCGGCGATCGCGGGGCCGATCGCGCGGGCGACGTTGACGCTGACCATGTCGAGCCGGATCGCCGCGGCGAGGTGCGAGCGCGGGACGAGTTCAGTGATCAGCGGCTGCCAGGTCGAGACCATCACGGCGTTGCCCACGCCGATGGCGAAGGTGAAGGCCAGCAGGAGCAGCGGCGGCATCTTGCCGAGGGCGGTGAGCGCGGCCAGCAATCCAGCGACGACAAGGAAGTACAGCTGCACCCACAGCAACATGCGGCGCCGGTCGAAGGCGTCGGCCAGGACCCCGGCGGCGAGCGCGAACAGCACCATCGGCAGGGTGGCGGCGGTCTGGACGAGCGAGACGATCGTGGCCGCGTTCGGGTCGTTGATGAACAGCCACTGCGCGCCCACCGTCTGCGCCCACGCGCCGACGCTGCTGAGCACCACGCCCACCCACAGCCAGCCGAACGTCCGGTTCTCGAACGGCGCCAGCGGGCTGACGTGTTCTGGCGCCGACTCTTCACTCATGCCGTACATCCTTGTGCCTGCGTCCTGCTCGCGCGAGACGAAACGGGGACGGTTCCTTCCTCGGTCCAGGCGACCGGGATCAGATGGACGCCGGCCAGCTCTGCACCCGCAGGCGCTCGAAGCCGTCCAGGAGTAGATCGAGCGCGAACTCGAACTCGTACTGGTCGTCGCACCCAGTGCCCACGACGGACGCCGGGTCGTGGCCCGTGGCCCCGGCGACGGCGGCGAGGTCGGGGAACGCGGACACCAACTGCGCGACCTGCTCCGGAGTTGGCGGCAGGCCCGGCGACGCGCTCTCGTACAGGTCCTGGGTGAAGCCCCACAGCCGGCTGCCCAGCGCGTGCATCACGTGGTGGGTGAGCTGGTCGGAGAATCCCGCCTCGCGAAAGACGGCGATCACGCGGTCGGTATGCGCGAGCACGACGAGGGTCCGGTTCGTGCGGGACTCCATCGCGCGGCGCAGCCAGCGATGCCGAAGCTGGACGACCCTCGCGGCGAGCACGTGGGAGCGGACGGACGCGCGCCAGTCGAGGTCTGTGGAGGCGGGCGCCAGCTCGGCGAGCGCTGCATCCACCATGCCGTCGAGGAGTTCCTCCTTGTCAGCGACGTGTTTGTAGAGCGCCATCGGCACTACGCCCAGTTGCTCGGCCAACCGGCGCATGCTGACCGCGTCCAGCCCTTCGGCGTCTGCCAGAACCACAGCGGCAGCCAGGATGCGGTCGCGGCTGAGGCGCTCGCGGGTGGGCATCCGACCTCCGATCGGGAGACGCCGGGTTGACGGTGTACAACGTACACCTTAGGCTTCGAAATCTAGGTGTACGCCGTACACCTAGTATTGAGGAGAGCCCATGAATCCGTCCCCGAGAGCCGCGCGGACAGCCGGCCTGCTGTACCTGGTGACCTTTGCCGCGTCCATTCCTGCGGTCGCCCTCCTCGGCCCCGTCCTGAATGACCCGAGGTTCGTCTTCGGCTCGGGGCCGGCTCCCACGGTGCTGGCGGGAGCGCTACTCGACCTGGTCAACGCGGCTGCCTGCGTCGGGACGGCGGTGGTGCTGTATCCGCTGCTGCGTCCGTTGGCCCCTGCGCGCGCTCTGGGCTTCGTGACGTCCCGGGTGCTGGAGGCCTCGACCATCGTCGCGGGCGTGGTTGCCCTGCTCGCTGTCGTGACCTTGCGGGTGCGGGGCGTGACCGATGCCGCGGCGGGGACGGTGGCCGCGGCACTGGTCGCCCTGCGCGACTGGACCTTCCTGCTCGGGCCGGGCCTCATGCCTGCGATCAACGCGGCGCTGCTCGCGTCCGCGCTGTTCGAGTTGCGCCTGGTGCCCCGGGCGATCCCGATGCTGGGCCTGGTCGGGGCGCCCCTCCAACTCGCGTCGGTCGTGGCCACTCTGTTCGGCCTGACCAGCCAGGTGTCGACGCTGGCGGCGATCGCCGTGGCGCCGATCTTCTTCTGGGAGCTCTCGCTCGGCCTGTGGCTCGCTTTCCGCGGCGTCAGCCCTCGCGGGTTGCGGCGTCGTACGCGGCGTCGTCCACGTGTTCCTGCCAGGTGACCGCCTCCTGGCCCTCGGCGAGCTCGATCGTCCCGCTCATCGCCAGGTGAGTCATGAAGTGGTCGGCGAGGGCGCCGTGCCAGTGCCGGACGTCCGGCGGCGTCCAGACCGTGTCGCCGGGACGCAGGGCGATCACCTCGTCCGCGGTGACCACGAGCCCGCGTCCCTCTGTGCAGTGCAGCGTCTGCCCTGCGGCGTGCGAGTGCCAGGCGGTGTGGGCGCCCGGGGTGAAGTGGACGGCGGCGACGCTGAACCCCGCGTCCGGCGCCTGCACGATCGGATCGACGTAGACGTCGCCCGTGAACCGCTCCGCGGGGCCCTTGTCGGTCGGTGCTTTCGTGTGCTTCTGCATGCTCATTCCTTCCAGTCAGTGTGGAGGCCCTTCGTGACGCGCTCGCTCGTTCCTCGCGAGCGCTCCTCAGGGACCGATGGCGTGGTGCGTGCCGCGGCGGGTGTCGCGACCCAGCTGGCCAACAGCGCGAGGCGTTCGGCGGACTCCGAACCGGGCTCGGCGACGTAGGCGTTGAGCCGCAGCGTGGGGTCGATAGCCGGTGCCATCGACTCGTACTTCAGCGTGAGGTCCCCGACCAGCGGATGGTGGATGCGCTTGGTGCCGGTGCGGTGCAGCCGGACGTTGTGCTCGGCCCAGAGCCGGGCGAAGACCTGGCTGCGGGTGCTGAGCTCACCCACCAGGGCGCTCAACCCCTGGTCGTAGGGGTTCTCGCCCGCCAGCGTACGCAGGGTCGCGGCGGACTCGGCGGCCACCGTTTCCCACTCGATGAAGAACTCGTGCGACCGCGGGTCGAGGAACACGAAGCGCGCGACGCCGGGCCGCGGCATCTCGAAGATCGGCGCGAAGACGGCCCGGCCGAGGGTGTTGGCTGCGAGCAGGTCCGTCCGGTTGTTGCGGACGTAGGCGGGCGAGTTCGTCATCGCGTCCAGCAGCCACTGCACCTCGCGACGGACGCCCGAGCGTGGCGCGCCCGAACGACCCGGGCGCGCGGAGGCGTTCCGGGCGAGGTCGAACAGGTGGGCGCGCTCGGCCTCGTCCAGGCGCAGGGCGTTCGCGACGGCATCCAGCACCGACTCGGACACCCCGGCGAGGTTGCCCCGCTCGAGCCGCACGTAGTACTCCACGCTCACCCCGGCCAGCAGCGCGACCTCCTCGCGGCGGAGGCCGGGCACGCGACGGTTCGTGCTCCACGCGGGAAGGCCGGCCTCGGCGGGGGTGAGCCGGGCCCGTCGGGAGACGAGGAACTCCCGCACCTGCTCTCTGATCTCCACGGCGACCACGCTAACCCGGCCCGCTCAGGGACGCACCAGGGACTTGATCGCCCGCCGCGAGTCCATGGCGGCGTAAGCCTCGGCGATCTCGGCCAGCGGCAACTCGAGGTCGAAGACCAGGCCCGGGTTGATCGTCCGCGCCAGCACGAGGTCGAGCAGGTGCGGCAGATAGGCGCGGCAGTGCGCCGGCCCGCCCTTCACGCCGACGTTGCGCCAGAACAGTTCGTTCATCGGCAGGTCGCCGTGCGGGACGCCGACCAGCCCGACGTTCCCGCCGTCCCGCACGCAGCCGATCGCCTGCAGACGCGCCTCCTCTGTGCCCACGCATTCCAGCACGCAGTCGGCGCCGATGCCCTCGGTGAGTTCCCTGATCGCGGCGATGCCGGCCGCGTCGCGCTCGGCGACGATGTGCCTGGCGCCGAACTCGCGGGCCACGCGCTGGCGGGTCTCGTGCCGGCTCATCGCGATCACGGTCTCCGCTCCCAATTGCACGGAAGCGAGCACCCCGCACAGCCCGACCGCGCCGTCCCCGACGACCGCGACGCTCTTGCCGCGCCCGACGCCGGCGCTGACCGCGGCGTGCCAGCCGGTGCACATGACGTCCGACAGGGCGAGGAGGCTGGGAACGAGGTCGTCGTCGGGCATGGCCGGGGTGGCGACGAGGGTGCCGTCCGCCCACGGGATGCGGATGCGCTCGGCCTGCGCGCCGTCGTAGTGGTCGCCGTGTTGGCAGTTCGCTTGCGCGCCCTTGCGGCACACCGGGCACGTGCCGTCGGACGGGTTGAAGCCGCCGACCACGAAGTCACCGGGCCTCACGGTGGTGACCGCGTCGCCGACGGCCTCGACGACGCCGCAGAACTCATGCCCGATGGGCGTCGGCTGCGGTACGGGCGCGATGCCGCGGTAGCGCCACAGGTCCGAGCCGCACACGCAGGCGGCCACGGTGCGCACGACGGCGTCCGTCGGTTCGAGGATGGTGGGGTCGGGACGCTCCTCGTAGCGGACGTCCCCTGCGGCATGGATCACGGCTCCGAACATGGGTTCAGCCCATCACGTCCGTCCCGATGGTGGGAGGCACTGGTATTACCTCCTACCGTCCGCTGCTACTGCGGGCGGCACGCTCAGGACGCGAGGCGCTCCCGGTCCCGGGGTGCGCTGGCGACGAGCGATTCGGTGTAGCCGGCCGCCACCTGCAGCGACTGGGCGGCGCGGGGAGGGATGCGGCACTCCTGTGGGGATCCCGCGTCGAGCACGAGGTGCCGGTCGTCCGCGCAGGCGAGACGCAGGAGCGCGGCGCCGCTCAGCTCGCGGAAGTGCAGGTCACGACTGATCCGGGCGGCGAAGTACGGCGGATGCGGCATGGTGAACGCCCGAAGCCAGGTGCGTCCGGCGGAGTCCGTGTGGACGAGGGGCTGGACGCTGTCGGGGGCGCTCAGGATGTACAGGCTGGCCGGACCCATGGCCGAGCCGAGCTGGAACAGATTGCGCTGTGTCAAGCCGTCACTCACCAGCGACTGCAGTGCCGCCCGCACGGTCACGATGCTCGCCATCGCCACGCTCCCCCCGAACACCTGTGTTCAGTATCGACGCGCGTCGACTAATCGCGTCGATCAGATCGTCGCACAGGCCGATTGCTCGCGCAAGGGGGCACTCTCACGCAGTTCGGCTTGATGTTCCCTGAGCTTGACGAAGGCGGGGCTTGACGAAGGGCGGGCTTCGTCACGCTCAGCCAGCATCGGTTCCGCTCAGCGGGCTTCGTCACGCTCAGCCAGCGTCGGTCTCCGCTCAGCCGAGCGTGCAGACGCTCTTTCGTTCGACCAGGCGGGCGTCCAGAAGCACCTCGGGATGGGTGAGGGGATGGTCCTCGATCATGGCCACGAGCATGCGGACGGCGGCGTCGGTGAGGTCGGCGACGGGCGGAGTGATCGTGGTGACCGGTGGGGCGAGTTCCGCTGCGTCCTCGCCCATGCCGATCGCGACGACAGAGAGATCGTCCGGGATCGAGCGTCCGTCCAGTTGGGCGGCGTGGACGAGCCCGATCGTGGCGGACTCGTTGAAGGTGATCACCGCGGTGGTCGCGGCGCCGCTGTCTCGGAGTCGGCGGTAGGCGGACCGTCCCGTGGCGTAGGAGCGCGGCCCGTTGTGCAGGCTCAGGGACGCCCCGAACCGCCGCGCGCACGCCTCGAGCTCGGAGATCGTGCGCACCATCGGTCCGTGGCCCTCCTCGAAGCGGGCCTCGCCGACGAACAGGATGTCGCGGTGGCCCCGGTCGACCAGGTACTCCAGGGCCGTCCGCGCAGCAGTGCCGAAGTCGGTGTCCACGTAGGCGAGGCCGGACGGGTCCGCGTTGCGGCCCAGCAGGACGAACCGGACATCCCGCTCGCTGAACAGCGCGACGCGCGGGTCGTCCCACTCGACCTCCATCACGATCACGCCGTCCACGAGCTGCTGGGAGACCAGTGCGGTGAGCGTGGCGACGTCGTCCGCGGCGTTGGGCCACAGGAGCAGGTGGAATCCGCGCTCGCGGGCCGCGGCGGTCGCGGTCTCGAAGTAGCGCACCTCCATGGGCGTCCAGCCCTCGTCCTTCAGCGGGTAGTTGAGCGCGAGGATCCCTTTACGAGAGCCGGCCAGGCCCTGTGCGAAGGCGTTCGGCGTGTAGTCGAGCTCGCGCATGGCGGCGAACACGCGCTCCCTGGTCTCCTCGGAGATCCGGCGACGCCCGCTGATCGCGTACGAGACCGTGCTGGAGGAGACACCGGCCAGACGGGCCACATCGTCCCGGGTAGCCACGCGGTCACCTCCTACCGACCAACCCGCCCTGATCGCCGCAGCCTATCCTGACGCCTCGAGCGCGGCGCGGGACCTGACGCCGCGGATCTGCGCACTCGATCGTGATTTTGGGACGGAAAAGGCGCCTGCAGGGCATCGAGCGCGCAATTCCGCTGGCGGGCGATCGGTGCGAGGATGCCGGAATGGCAGCTTTCGACCCCGCCACCGTCCTGTCCGATGACCTGCTCGACCGCATTCGCGCGCGAGCCGACGGACACGATCGCGAGAACACCTTCCCCGAAGACGACCTGGCCGAACTGAAGGCGGCCGGCTATCTGGCGATCCTGGTGCCGACCGAGCTCGGCGGTCGCGGGCTCGGACTGGCGGAGGCGTCCGTCCTGCAGCAGCGACTGGCGAGCGCCGCTCCAGCGACCGCGCTGGCGATCAACATGCACCTGGTCTGGACGGGGGTCGCCAAGGTGCTGGCCGACCGCGGCATTGACAGCCTTCGGTTCGTGCAGGAGGGCGCCGTCGCCGGCGAGGTGTTCGCCTTCGGGATCAGCGAGGCAGGCAACGACCTGGTGCTGTTCGGCAGCGACACCGAGGCCGCGCCGCGTCCCGACGGCTCGTACGCGTTCATGGGGACGAAGATCTTCACGTCCCTGGCCCCGGTGTGGACGCAGCTCGGGCTGCACGGCCTCGACACCACCAGTCCGGACGCCCCGAAGCTCGTCTACGCCTTCGTGCCACGGACGGACGCCGTCGTCACTCGCGACGACTGGGACACGCTCGGTATGCGGGCCACCCAGTCGCGCACGACCGAGCTGCACGGGGTCGTCGCGCCCGCCGATCGGGTGGTGCGGAGGGTGGACCCGGGGCCCAATCCCGATCCGATCGTGTTCGGCATCTTCAGCGTCTTCGAACTGCTGCTCGCGTCCGTCTACACCGGGATCGCTCGGCGTGCGCTGGACATCGCGGTCGGGACCGTGCAGCGGCGCCGGTCGAAGAAATCGGGCACGACGTACAGCCAGGACCCGGACATCCGCTGGCGCGTGGCCGACATGGCCCTCGCGTACGACGCGCTGCCGCCGCAGGTGGAAGGGCTGTGCCGCGACGTCGACGGGCTCGTCGACCACGGCCCGCGGTGGTTCTCGCTGCTCTCGGGCGTCAAGCATCGCGCGGTGACCACAGCGAAGGCGGTCGTGGACGACGCCCTGCTCGTCTCTGGTGGTTCGGCCTACTACGCGTCCGCGGAGCTCAGCCGGCTCTACCGGGACGTACTGGCCGGGCTCTTTCACCCGTCCGACCCCGAGTCCGCGCACAGCACGGTCGCCACCGCCTGGTTGGGTCCGCTGGAAAGCTGAGGGAGCCTGGGGGCCACGCGCGCCTGTTCAGCCGAGCAGGTCCAGCCCTACGACGGCGCCGATCACGGTGAGCGCGGGCGGTTCGACCCCTGCGTCCGCGGCGAGGGCAGGGAGGCTGGCGACCGTCCCGCGCAGTACCCGCTGGTCGGGCAGCGCGGCCTTGGCGACGATCGCCGCGGGGGTGCCGGACGCCAGCCCGCGCGCGACCAGGCCCGCGCAGATCTCGGCGAGGTGGGCGACCCCCATCAGGACCACGATGGTGCCGTGGGTGTGGGCGAGCGCGTCCCAGTTCACGGTGGACGCCGGGTGGTCGGGGCCGACGTGTCCGGACACGACGGTGAAGTCCTGGCTCAGGCCGCGGTGGGTGAGCGGGACGCCGGCCAGTTCCGGTCCGGCGATCGCGGACGAGACACCGGGGACGACCCGGACGGGCACCCCCGCCTCACTGCAGGCCAGCCACTCCTCTGAACCGCGGCCGAGGACGAACGGGTCGCCGCCCTTGAACCGGACGACCTTCGCGCCGGCCCGGGCGTGCTCGACGAGCAGGCGGTTGATCTCGTCCTGGGCGGTCTGCCGTCCGCCGGGGATCTTGCCGACATCGACCAGTTCGGCTCCCGCCTTCGTCTCCGTGAGGCACGCGAGCGGAGCGAGGTGGTCGTAGAGCACCACGTCCGCCTCCCGCAACGCGCGCAGTCCGCCCACGGTGAGCAGGTCGGGGTCACCCGGTCCGCCACCGACCAGGACGACCTCGCCGATCTCAGTGTTCATGGGTTCTCTTCCTGGTTCCTCTGCAGACGCTCCCGAAATTCGTTCCCGCTCCCGAAATTTCGGTGGCTTCTGCGCTTTTCGGGAGCGTTTGTGGTGTGAGGCACGGGTGGACGGGCTTCCCGAGCCGAGGGCGAGCCTAGCCACCGGTGCGTCCGTCCGGACCGCAGAGGGCGTTCACGGCGGCCGCCGTCACCGCGCTGCCGCCCCGGCGTCCGTGCACGACGAGGTATTCCAGGCCGAGGTCGTTGTCGGCCAGTGCGCGCTTGGACTCGGCCGCCCCGACGAAACCCACCGGGATGCCGACCACCGCGGCCGGCTTCAGCGTCGGGTCCTCCGCGACGACCTCGAGCAGGTGGAACAGCGCGGTGGGTGCGTTGCCGATGGCGACCACGCTGCCCGCCAGCTGCGGACGCCACAGCTCGACGGCCGCCGCGGTCTTCGTCGTCCCCCGCTCGGCCGCGAGCGCGGCGAGCCGAGGATCGCCGAGCAGGCAGACGACTGCGTTGTCCCGCGGCAATCGGGAGCGGATGACACCGCTGGCCACCATCCGGGCGTCGCACAGAATGGGCGCGCCCGCGTCCAGCGCCTCGTGCGCCGCCGTCCACAGGCCGTCCGACCAGGCCAGGTCGTCGAGGAGGTCGATCTGTCCGCTGGCGTGGATCATCCGGGTGACGACCGGACGCAGCTCGTCCGGCACCCGGTCGAGACCGGCCTCGGCCTCGATAATGGCGAAGGACTGCCGGTAGATCTCTGCGGTGTCCCTCTCGTAGTCGTACCTCACAGCGCTTCCTCGTTGACCACCTCGAGGAAGCGGTTCCGGATCCGTCGCGCGCGCAGGGGATCATGGCTCGTGATCGCCGCCACGGTCACCCCGGCAGCCTCGCCCGTGGCCGGCGTCCAGGCCGAGCCCTCGCCGGCCCGGTCCGCCCGCACGCAGAAGGTGTGCCTGGCCTCGGCGGCGGCCACCACGCGCGCATTGAGTTCCGGGTCGTCGGTCGTCGCCATCACGTACCAGGCGCCGTCCAGGTCGGACTCGAGGAAGCCGCGGTTGCGCCAGGTGATCGTCTCCGCCTCCGCGAGGTCGACCAGGCCCGAGTGCAGCTCCGGCGAGACCACGACCACCTGTGCCCCCGCGTCCACCAGCTTGGGGACGCGGCGGCGCGCGACGCAGCCGCCTCCCACCACCACGACCTTGCGGTCGGCGAGCAGCAGTCCGGTCAGGTACGCGGGTGAGCCGGCGGCGGTGCGGGCGCGCAGGGCGCCTTCCTTGTAGCGCTGGGCGACGACCTGGGCGAGCTCGTCGCAGGGCCCGATGACGTCGGCCACCCGCACGTGCGCGTCGAGATGCGAGGCCTGGAAGGCCGCGACCTGCTCGTGCACCCACTGGTCGAGGCGTCCGGTGAACAGGAAGTGTGGCATGACGACGATCCGGCGGCTGCCGGAGGCGTAGTACTGGCGCAGGATCTCGGGCAGCGACGGTCGCGCCACCTGGATGAACGCCGACAGCACCTGGTGGTAGCCGCCGGTCTCGAACACCACCCGCGACAACCGGACGTGGTCGGCGTTGGCATCGGTGACGCTGCAGCCGCGTCCGACCATCACCACGTCGGTCTGGTCGGCGGGCCAGTCACCGCGGGCAGCGGCGATCCGGGCGTGGACGGCGGCCAGCATCGGCGCCGGTGAGCCGAGGTGCCTGGTGTAGACCACGGTGGCGTCGGGACGCCGCGACTTCGAGGCTTCGATGGCCTCCGGGATGTCTTCCCGGACGTGCCCGCCAGTGCCGATCATCAGCGGGACGACCACGGCGGCCGTCGCGTCGGCCAGGACGCTGTCGAGGGCGGTGTCGATGGTCGGCGGGGTCAGCTCGACGAAGCCGGCCTCCACCCGGACGCCGGGCAGCAGCGTCCGTACCTTCTCGACGAGGACCGCGCACGCTTCGGCGCCGGCGTTGACGCGGGTGCCGTGACCGGCGATCACCAGCGGCGGGGGGACCGCGGGAACAGCGGCGGCATCCGGGACGGGGGGCTGGTTGTGTGTGCTCATCGGTTCATCCAGTGGTAGTCGCGCGGGGTGACCATGACGGTGCGCCCCGTGCCGGCGGGCAGGTACACGGTGGTCGAGGAACCGACCACGACAAGGGAGTTCATGTTCACGACCGCGGGGTCGAAGTCGGCGAGGGTGGCCAGGGTGACCTTCTGTTCCGGGCGGTCGGCCTCCTCCACCACCGCGACCGGGGTGGTCGGCGGACGGTGCTCGGCGAGGATCGCGAGCGCGTCCGGCAGGTGGTGCAGTCGCGTCCGGCTGCGCGGGTTGTACAGGACGGTGACGAGGTCGGCCTCCGCCGCTGCGCGTACCCGCCTGAGGATGGTGTCCCAGTCGGTGTGCAGGTCGGACAGCGAGATCGTGGCGTGGTCGTGGCCCAGCGGCGCACCCAGGATCGCGGACGCGGCCAGGCTCGCGGTCACGCCGGGGACGATCTCGATGTCGATGCCCTCGGTGCCCTGCTCGAGGGTGGGCGAGGCCATCGCGTAGATCGCGGGATCGCCGGAGCAGACCAGCGCGACGTTGTTGCCCTCGCGCGCGAAGGCGATCGCGGTCGCCGTCCGCTCCTCCTCCTTGCCCATCGGCGTGCTGGCGATTTTCGCGCCGGGACGCAGGAGGTCCTTCACCTGGGCGACATAGGGACGGTAGCCCACCACGACCGACGCGTCCCGGATCGCCTGCTGGGCGCGAGGAGTGGTCAGGTCGCGCGAACCCGGGCCGAGGCCGATGACGGTCAGCCTGCCGCGCGCAGGGATGCGTCCGACCGCGCAGGTGGCTTCAGCAGTCTTCTGCTTCTCGACGACGAGTTCCGTGCCGTGGGCGAGCACCGACGCCTCCGCGACGCTGGGCGTGCCGACCGCTTCGGCCGGCGCTGCGCTGGGGTTGGGGACGTCCTGAGTGGCCAGGTTTCCGGCCGGATAGGTGACGAACGGGACGCCGAGGTCGGCCGCCAGCTGGACCAACCCGGGCTCGTCGGCCTTCGCGTCCACCGAGGTGATCGCGGCGAGCGACTCGATCGCCAGGCCGGCGTCGGCGAAAGTGCTCGTCAGCAGGGCTTTCAGGGCGCCGGTGGACGTTCCCCGGTTGCACCCCATCCCGGCCACGAGGCTCGGCGGATTGAGCACGACGGTGGGGAGGGTGGGGTTGGTTTCGACAGGCTCAACCATCCGATCGGTGGAGGCCGTCCGGTTGGTCGAGCCCTTCCGGTTGGTCGAGCTTGTCGAGACCGTGGGGCTGGTTTCGACAAGCTCAACCAGCCGATCGGTGACCACGACGCGTGCCACGACGTCGGCAGGGAGCTCGGCCCCGGCGTCGAGCACGACCACGTTCTGCGGCAGCGGAGGCAACGGCCAGCGCTGGGTGCGGACGACCGCGACCGGCTCGCCGTCCAGGATCGCCCGGGTCACGGCCGCGACGTCGCCCGACCAGGGCCAGCCGAGGGTGTCGAGCGCGGGCAGGCCGAGCGAGTCGGTGGCGGTCGTGAGCACAGCGGTCGCGCCGAGGCCGTCCGCGATCCGGCGGGAGAGGTCGTTGGCGCCGCCACCGTGGCCGCCGACCAGCGGCACGACGAACCGTCCGGCGTCGTCGATGACCACCACGCCCGGGTCGGTCTTCTTGGAGGCCAGCAGTGGCGCGATGATCCGAGTGGTCGCGCCCAGGGCGAGATGGCTGACGATCAGGTCGCACTCGGCCCAGGCCTGCGGCAGCCCGGTGACCGCACCCTCGCTGTAGCGACGAGTCTCCTCGCCGAGGATCGCGTCGATCTGGTCGGCGCGGTTCCGGCTGGCCGGCCCGCTGGTCACCTGTCCGATCACTCGCGCACTCCTGTCGTGAGCTGGTGGTCGCCGACCTGTTCGGTGGCCCAGCGGTAGCCGGTGGGAAGGTCGGCCGGCCCTTCGTGACGCCCGGTTCGTCCCTCACCGGGCTCCTCAGGGACCGTTGGTGGGGCGACCAGGACGATCGCTCGCGGTGTGCTGCTCACTTCGGCGAGTGTGTTGGCGAGCACGACGTCGGCTGGAACGCTCCCTGAGGAGCCGGGGGCGAGGAACGAGCCCTCGGCGTCACGAAGGGCGTCCGTCACGGCGTGGCTGGCCCTTCGTGACGCAGCCTCGTTCCTCGGCTGCTCCTCAGGGAGCGTTGCTGGCGTGGCCTCGTTCTTCGGCTGTTCCTCAGGGAGCGTTGCTGGGGTGGCCTCGTTCTTCGGCTGTTCCTCAGGGAGCGTTGTTGGGGTGGCCTCGTTCTTCGGCTGCTCCTCAGGGAGCGTTGTTGGGGTGGCCTCGTTCCTCGGCTGCTCCTCAGGGACCGGTGGGCCAGAGGCGTTCCTCGGCTGCTGCTGAGGGGCGGTGATGACGGCAGCGCCGGACCAGCGGGCCAGCGCCGCAACCTCTTCGGCGAGCGGGCCGGACGCCCACAGCAACTCGCCGGGTTCCGGGAGCAGCCGGGCGAAGGCGACGGCAGCGGCGGCGGAGACCCGCGGCCGGGGCGCACGGGCCGGGCTCGCTACGTCACCGGGCCAGTCGGCGTCGGGCCGGTCGGGGGAGTGGTCCAGGATCAGCACGACGTTGGGTTCGACGGGTTCGACAGTCAGCGCATTCGCGGTGTCGAGGACGCGCACCCGCTCGTCCGCCTCGCCGAGCCGCTCGGCCAGGACGTAGGTGCGGTCGAGGTCGGCCAGTCCTGCCGCCAGCTCGCGGACGCCGTGCTCGCCGGACGTGAACACCGCCACCTTCGCATGGGCCCTGGCGAGATTCACGGCTGGGGCGAGCGGCCGCCCGTGGACGCTCACCACGACCGCGTCGTCCCAGGGCAGGCCGACCGCGGCGAACGCGGACGCGATCGAGGACGGAGCCGTGACGACCTCGGGACGCAGGCCGAGTCGACGCAGCGACCGTACTACTCCGAAGTACAAGGGATCGCCACTCGCCACCACGACGATCCGCGACGACTCGGGGAGGGCGGCGACCTTCTCCACGGCCGCGCGCAGGGCGCCGAGCACGATCCGACGCTCCTCGGGCACGCCCAGCGCGTCGAGGTGCCGGCGTCCGCCCACCACCCAGTCGGCTGCCGAAGCGGCGTCCCGGAGCGCACTGCTCGGGGAACCGAGGAGTCCGTGGACGGTGATCACGGCTCGTCCTTCGTCACCAGCGGCGTGCCGTCGGAAGAGCGGAACTCGTGCCGGAAGCCGGGATGGTAGAGATGGCTGCGCGTCGTCGAACGCTCGGCCAGCGCGGGCCCGACCAGCACGACGGTGTGCTTCCAGAGCTTGTGCTCCTTCATGGTGGCCGACAGGTCGTCGAGCCGGCAGCGCAGCACCAGTTCATCGGGCCAGCTGACCTTGTAGCCGACGATGCATGGGGTCTCGGGCGGGTAGCCGCCGGCCAGCAGTTCCTCCTGGAGCACCTTGTTGCGGGCGGCTGACAGGTAGAGCGCCATGGTCACGCCGTGCGCGGCGAATCCGCGGACGGTCTCGCGGTCGGGCATCGGCGTCCGGCCGCCCTCCAGCCGCGTCAGGATCAGCGTCTGCGAGACCTCGGGGATCGTGATCTCCGCGTCCATCCTGGCGGCGGCGGCGGAGAACGCGGAGACGCCCGGGATCGTCCGGTGCGGGATGCCGATCCGTTCGCAGATCCGCCGCTGCTCGGCCGTGGCACCGTAGATGGACGGGTCGCCGGTGTGCACGCGAGCCACCAGCAGACCCTCGTCGTGGGCGCGCTGGTAGAGCGGGGTGATGTCCTCCAGCGACTCGCTGGCCGAGTCGATCACGAGCGCGCCCGGCTTGGTGTTCGCCACGATCCCTGCGTCCACCAGGCTGGAGGCCCAGATCACGATGTCCGCCTCGGCGATCACCCGCGCACCGCGCAGCGTGATCAGGTCGGACGCGCCGGGGCCGGCGCCGACGAAGACGACCTCGCCGTGGGGGTGCGTCGGCGAGCTGGCGTCGGGGGTCTCGACAGGCTCGACCAGCCGTTGGGTGGGCTCGGGCGGTTGGGTGGTGGTCACAGCCGTCCGCCCGTCTCGGTGCGCACCGGGGCCACGAGCACGGTGGAGAAGTAGGGGGCGGAGTCGGCGTCCACCTCGGCCAGCGGCGTCACGGTCTCGCCGGGCAGGCCGATGTTCACCCCGAGGACGCCGTCTCGTCCCTTCTCCCGGACGACCGCGAGCAGGTCGGTGAGGTGGCGTCCGCCCTTGTAGGCGACGACGGTGTCGGAGTGCTCCAGCGCGGCGCCGACCGCCTCCAGCCCCGCCGTCACCGGCACGAGGGTCAGGCTCTCCTGCCCCTCGACCAGTGGGGTGAGGCTGGCGGCGGCCAGCGCTTGCATGGCAGTGATGCCCGGCACGACCGACACGTCAACGTCGGGCACCACTGCCTGTACCTGGGCGGCGAGGTAGGAGAACGTCGAATAGACGCTCGGGTCGCCGACGGTGGCGAAAGCGACCGTCGTCGCTCCCGCCTCGAATGCTTCGACAGCAGCCTGGGCGGAGGCCTCCCACGACGTGCGCCGCTTCGTCCCGACGCCGCGGCGCTGGGCCATGCTGAACGGGATGCGGCGCAGCTTGTCCCGGGCGGAAGGGCAGGCGGCGAGCACGATCTGCTCCGCGCGCCCGGCGTCTTCCCCGCTGGTCTCGGTGGTGGGGACGAGGATCACGTCCGCTCGCTCGAACACCGCGACGGCCTTCAGGGTGACGAGCGCGGGGTCGCCGGGACCGACTCCCACCCCGACGAGGGTGGGCGTCGGGGGAGTAGGCGTCACCGCCATGGAGCCTCCTCAGGTTTCCGCGCCCGATGTCGTTGCTCGGCAGCAGGGCGAGTTCCTGGCTCCCGGACGCACCCATGGCGCGGCCGGTCACAGTGGCGGGACCGCCCCGGAATCGCACATGGCTCACCGGAGTTCCTCGGCACTTCGCTGCGGTGTTCAGTCTGGCACACTCGGCCCTGTCGGATGACCAGTGCGGGAAGGATGGGCATGCCACATCGAGGCGCGGTCCTGGCTGTCGGGCTGGGACTCGGGTGGGTCGCCGACCAGTTGCTGGGAGATCCGCGACGCTGGCATCCGGTGGCAGGTTTCGGGCGCGTCGCCGCCGCGCTCGAGGGCCGGTGCTACGCGGATGACCGGGCTCGTGGGGCGGTCTTCGAGGCGGTGCTGGTGGGAGGCGCGATCGGTCTGGGCGGGGTCATCCAGCGCGGCGTCCGAGGCCGGCCGGTGCTGGGGACGCTGGCCACGGCCGCGGCCACCTGGGCCGTGCTGGGCGGACGGTCGCTGGCCCGCGAGGCCGAGGCGATCGCAGACCGCCTGGACGCCGGTGACCTCGCCGGCGCCCGGGCTCGCGTCCACCACATCGTGAGCCGGGATCCCGAGACGCTGGACGCGGACGGTGTCGCCCGCGCCGCGCTGGAGTCCGTCGCGGAGAACACCTCGGACGCCGTCGTGGCGCCCCTGTTCTGGGGTGCCGTGGCCGGCATTCCCGGTCTGCTGGGCTATCGGGCGATCAACACCCTCGACGCGATGGTCGGCTACCGCAACGACCGCTACACCAACTTCGGCTGGGCCGCCGCGAAGCTGGATGATGTTGCCAATTGGGTACCGGCTCGGATCGCCGGCGCGCTGGCGGTGGCCACGGCGCCCGTGGTCAGCGGGTCGCCGGGCGATGCCGTCCGCGTCGTGCGCGAACAGTCGGGCCAGCATCCGAGCCCCAACGGCGGTGTGGTCGAGGGGGCCTTCGCCGGCGCGCTAGGCGTGACTCTCGGCGGGCGAAACGTCTACGACGGCGTCGAGGAGGACCGCGGCGAGCTGGGGTGCGGCCCGCCGCCCCGGCCGTCCGACCTCGCCCGGGCCAATCGGCTGGCCTTCGCCGTGGCGGCGGGAGCGGCCGTGCTCTCCATGGCCGTCGCCTTCGCACGATCCCGGGGGAGCCGGCGATGACGTGGGCTCGGTGGGCGCGGTGAACATCCTGCTGCTCGGCGGGACGGCCGAGGCGCGGCAGTTGGCGGAGGTGCTGGTCACCGAGGAAATCCCCGTCGTCACCTCGCTGGCTGGCGACGTCGCTGAACTGCGGTTGCCGCCCGGTGAGGTCAGGGTGGGCGGCTTCGGCGGTGCAGAGGGCTTGGCTTCGTACCTGGACGAGCGCAGCGTCACCGCCGTGGTGGACGCCACCCACCCGTTCGCCGAGCGGATGACCGCCCACGCTGCCGAGGCTTGTGCGACCACCGGAGTCCCGCTGCTGAGGCTGTCGCGCCCGAGCTGGTCGCAGCGGCCGGACGCTGTGTCCTGGCACTGGGTCGACTCGATCACCGAGGCGCGCGCCGTCGCGACGACGCTGGGCGAGCGGGTGTTCCTGGCGATCGGGCGGCAGTCGCTCGGCGAGTTCATCGACTGGACGGATCAGCCCGTGCTGGCGCGCGTGGTGGACGCCCCCGATTTCGAGGTACCGGCCAACTGGGAGGTACTGCGCGCCCGAGGTCCGTTCTCGCTGGACGCCGAACTCGACCTCCTGCGTAGCCATTCGATCGACGTCCTCGTCACCAAGGACTCTGGCGGCCCCGCTGACGCCAAGTTGGCCGCCGCCGCACAGCTCGGCGTCCCGGTGGTGGCGCAGCGCCGCCCGCCAGTGCTCGCCGGTGTCCAGGTGGTGGCAACGGTCGCCGAGGCCGCGGCCTGGGTGCGCGCCATCGGCGAGTGACGTTTCCGATCGAACTCGACTCGAAACGTCACGCTTTCCGGTACGTACGGCTAGCGTCACAGCATGGTCTGGAGCGCGGATCTCGCCGATCAACTCGACTTCTACTGGAACGTCCACTTCCGTCCGCGACTGGCCGGGCTCACCGACGAGGAGTACTTGTGGGAGCCTGTGGCCGGGATGTGGAGCGTCCGGCCTGACGAGACCGGCCGGATCCGGGCCGACTTTTTGACTCCGGAGCCGCCGGTTCCGCCGGTCACGACGATCGCCTGGCGGCTCGACCACATCACCCGCGGGGTGCTCGGCACGCGGGCACGAGCCATCTTCGGCGGTTCACCGGCGGGAGACGACAGCGACGCCGACATGTACGACGACCGGCACTGGCCCGAGCCGATCCCCGCGGACGCCGCCGGAGCACTGGCGGCTCTGGACCTCGCTCACGAGCTGTGGCAGACCGGTGTCGCGGCCTGTGACGACGCGGCGATGGCCCGGACGCTCGGTCCGCGCGGCGGAGCCTACGCGAACAGTTCGGTGGGCCAGTTGGTGCTGCACGTCAACCGCGAGGTGATGGCCCACGGCGCTGAGATCTGTCTGCTCCGCGACCTCTACCGCGCGGAACAGGACGCCCGGGATCCGCTCGTCGCCGCAGCGCTGCGTGGCGACGCGGAGTTCGTCCGCACTCACGGCGTCCACGGAGCGCGCCGATCGCTGGCAGCCGAGGCCGCCGGCCTGCATCACTGGGACTCGGTGCGCGCGCTGGTCGAAGCCGGCGCTCCGACGGACGGAGCGCTGCACTACGCCGCGGCCGCCGGGGAGCGCGATGTGGTGGAGTTCCTCGTCGCACGCGGGGCCGCCCTCGACTCCGTCGACGACCGGTTCGGTCTGACCCCGGCCGGCTGGGCCAGGTACTTCGGACACCACGACCTCGCCGAGCGGCTACGGCCCTAGCGGCGAGACGCTGGGACGCTCGACCAACGGGTGACGTTTCCCACCGAACTCGACTCGAAACGTCACGCGTTCCGGTCGTCCGGCGGCGGGGTGGCCTGCTCGCGCAGCACCTGCTGGGCCCGGGTGCGCGGCATGTGCGTCCAGCTCGGGTTGGCCTGGATCCAGGCCGGGTCGGTGAGCATCCGCGCGATCGCCAGGCCCGCCGCGAGCGCGACCACGATTCCCAGCGCAGCGGAGCCGTTGGTCAGTGCGCTCAGCGGGTCGCGGTTGATCATCGCCACCAGCGCCCGGTAGGTGCTCGCGCCAGGAATCATGATCAGCACCGCCGGCACGGACAGGATGATCCGCGGTGCAGGGAGCCGCTGGGAGGCCCAGCCCGCCAGCAGGCCGATCAGGGTGGTCGCGGCGGTCGCGCACAGGAGTGGGTTCCAGTCGGCGTCGACGGCCGACAGCCGGGCCACGTTCGCGATCGCGCCGATCACCGACGTCGCGAGCGACGCCCGCATCGGGGTGTTGAAGGTGATCGCGAAACCGAACACGCCGGCGAAGCTGGCCACCACGCGCAGCAACAGCAGCAGCCCGGGCGCGAGGCCGAGCGGCTCGATCTCGCCGGGGCTCAATCCGAACGCCCACGCCACGAGCCACGCGCCCAGGGCTGCGGCGAGCGTGATCATCGTCGCGTAGAGCAGCCGCGACATCCCGGACGTGAAGTCGAACCGGGCCAGGTCGAGCGCGGCGGTGAGCAGCGGGAACCCCGGCACCAGGAACAGGATCGCCGACGTGAACGCCGCCTCGTGGAGTGGCTGTGCGGCCAGCGGCTGCACCCAGTGCAGGACGTCGGCGGAGAGCATGTAGACCAGGCAGGCCGTCACGGACGCCAGCGCGACCATCGCCAGCTGGTTGAGCCGGAAGCGGCGCAGCAGCAGCTGGACGAGCTTGCCGCAGCCGGCCGCAACCGCGGCTGCCAGGCACTCCTGCCAGCGTCCGTTGTTCAGGAAAGCGAACGCCGCGCACGCCGCGGCCGCGCCGGCCACGATCGCCCATCTGGGGTAGTGCTGGGCCTTCGCCTCGAGCTGATCGAGCTGGCCTTGCAGGTCGGCGGCGGTCAGGCCCGGCGCCGCGCGCAGGGAGACCCGCATCAGCGCGGCGATCCGGTCGGCGTTCACCACCGGCACGGGCACCTCCACGACCTGCGTGCGAAACGTCCCGTCCGCCCGGGTGGTGGCGACGATCTCGTTGAGGCTCACCTGGGCCTCGAGCTGCTCGATGCCGAGGGCCTGGGCGACCCGGCCCATCGCCGCCTTGACCCGATAGGAGCCGGTGCCGGCGCTGAGCATGAGCGACCCCATGCGGCAGACGGCGTCGGACTTCTCGGCCAGGGCGGCGTCCCTCGCGCTGGATTGCGGTGTGTCCATGGATCTCCTCGTCGAAGTACAGCGTTGCGGCAATCAGTCGGTTGATGCCAGTCGGAACTTCTCGAGCGTCGTCGACCCGGCCGCGGTAGCCTGACCGCGCCACAGATCGGAAGGTGAGGGGGACGGGATGGGCCGGCAGTTGCTCCTGGTGGGCATTGGGGCCGGTGACCCGGACTGGATCACGATCGAGGCTGTCCGCGCGATCGAACGAATGGACGTGCTGTTCGTCGTGCTCAAGGAGGACGAGCTCGACGACCTGGTCGAGGCCCGCCGCCTGCTGGTCGAGCGGTACCGCAGCACCCCGCTGCGGACGGTGGAACTGCGCGACCCGCCCCGTCCCTGGCGCAGCGCGCCCGACTACAACGCCGCCGTCGCGCTGTGGCGGACGCAGCGGCTCGGGCAGTGGAGCACTGCCGTTGAGGCCGAACTCGCGGACGGCCAGGTGGGCGGCTTCCTGGTCTGGGGCGACCCGTCACTGTACGAGAGCACCCTGGCCATCGCGCGGGAGTTGGTGGGCGCCGCTCCGGCGCCGGTCGAGCTGACCGTGCTGCCCGGGGTGAGCAGCGTTCATGCCCTGACCGCCCGCCATCGCATCCCGCTGAACCGGCAGGGAAAGGCCGTGCAGATCCTGCCCGCCCGCCTGTTGGCGGACGGCATGCCCGACGGTGTCGACGACGTGGTCGCCATGCTGGACGGTCGCCAGGCGTTCGCGTCCATCGATCCGGCCGGCATCGACATCTACTGGGGCGCCTATCTTGGCACGCCGGACGAGATCCTCATCTCGGGCCCGCTGGCCGACGTCCGCGAGGAGATCCTGCGGGTGCGGGCGGCAGCCGAGAGCCGCAAGGGCTGGGTGTTCGACACCTACCTGCTGCGCCGGAGGTAGCGCTCTGCGCGGGGAATCAGGCGGGCGGAGTTGAGGATGAACGCCGATTCGCTGCCCACGTGGACGACGGCAGCGAGCAGCGGGCCGATCACGCCGGTGGCGGCGAGGGCCATGCCGATGAGGTCGATGCCGACCGTCCCGACGAAGTTCGTGAAGATGATCCGGCGGGCCTGGCGGGCGACCTGGACGGATCGACCGAGATCGCGCAGGTCGGAGCTGATCAGCACGATGTCGGCGGTTTCGCGCGCCACGTGCGTGCCGGTGCCCATCGCGATTCCGACGTCGGCCTGAGCGAGCGCGGGAGCGTCGTTGATGCCGTCCCCGACCATCGCGACCTTCGCGCCGGACGACCGGAGTCGTTTCACCAGTTCGACCTTGTCCGAGGGCAGCAGCCCGGCGTGCACCTCGTTGATGGACAGCAGTGCACCGACCGCGGCCGCGGACCGCTGGTTGTCGCCGGTCATCATCACGACCCGAAGTCCGAGTCGGTGCAGCATCGCCACACAGTCCGCGGCGGACTCCCGGACCTCGTCGGCCAGGCGGATCGTGCCCGCGTAGGTCTCGCCGATGGTCACGTGCACCTCCGTGCCGCCACCCGGGCCCGAATCGGCGGTGCCGCTGGCGAGGCGGGTGCTGCCGACGCTGATCCGGCGTCCGGCTGCCATGGCGGTGACGCCGAGCCCGGGCAGGTACTCGAAGTGCTGGGGCGGGGTGACGTCGACGGCGAGGTCGCGGGCATGGGCCGTGATGGCCTGACCGATCGGGTGCTCGGAGTAGAGCTCGGCGGACGCCGCCGCGGCCAGGAGGTCGCTGGCGCTGACGTCCGGGGCGGCGCTGAGGCCGGTCACGACCGGCTGGCCGAGGGTGAGGGTGCCGGTCTTGTCGAACACCACCACGTCGACGACGGACAACTGCTCGAGATGGGTCCCGTCCTTGACGAACGCGCCGGCGCGCGCGGTGCGGGCGATCGCGGCGAGGACGGCCAGGGGAGTACCGGCCGCGACCCCGCAGGCTCCGGCGACGATCACGACGGAGATGGTCGCCGTCAGGTCGCGGGTGATCAGCCAGGTGACCGCAGCGCCACCGAGCGCGACGTAGACGAGCCAGCCGGCGAGACGGTCGGCGAGTCGCTGCACGGGCGCCTCGGACGCCTGGGCGGCCTCGACCGCGGCCACGATCTGGCCGTACGAGGACGTGGCTCCCACCTGCTCGGCCAGCACCGTGATCGCGCCGGCGTGGTTCACCGAGCCCGCGTACACGCGGTCGCCCGGCTGGACGTCGACCGGCAGCGGCTCGCCGGTGATCCGGGACTGGTCAACGCTGGACTGGCCCTCGAACACCGTGCCGTCCACCGGCACGCGGCCGCCGGGCAGCACGAGCACATGGTGGCCGGGCACCACGTCGTCGAGATCGACGCTGCGGATGACGTCTCCTTCCCGAACCTGCACGATCGCGGGGAGGAAGCTCATCAGGTCGGTCAGCGCGTCCCTGCCCCGGTCCATCGAGAGTTCCTCGAGGATCTCGGCAGCGAGCACGAATGCCGTGATCACGAGGGAGGTCACCCACTCGCCGATCAGGGCGGCCGCCACGATGGCCAGAAGCATCGACAGCTCCATGCTCATCCGGCGCGAGCGCACGTCCTCGACGGCCTCGACCAGGATCGGCCAGCAGCCGATGCACAGTCCCACCGCGGCGACAACCACCACCGTCCAGAGCGGCCAGCCGAGGGCGGACGCCACCGCCGCGAGCACCGCCATGGCGACCACCGCCGCCAGCCGGACGATGTCCCTGCGGTCGATCTCCCGCCACAGCGCGGACGCGGTGCGCTGCGCGGATGCGGTCTCGCTGCGGACCGACTCGTCGACGGCGCTCACCGGGTACGGTCCGGGGAGTCCGGACGGTGGTGCCTGGGCCAGAAGTCGATCACGTGCTCGGCCTGGAACACCGCCTGGTGCACGAGCTCGCGGGCGTGTTCGTCGATCAGGCTGTAGTAGACGCGGGTGCCTTCCTGGCGCGTCTGGACGACCTTGGCCCAGCGCAGCTTGGCGAGGTGCTGGGAGACCGCGGTCGGTGCCTTGCCGACCCGTTCGGCCAGGGCGCCGACGGGTAACTCGCCATCCTCCAGCGCGAGGATGATCCTGATCCTGGTCGGGTCGGACAGCAACGAGAAGACCTCGGCTGCGAGATCCACGTACTCGCTCTCCAGTTCCATCTGCGTCTGCATAGCTGCGTCCATACGCAGATAATGACAGAGAAGTGGCGGCCCGTCGAGACATCTGATGTCGGCAGCCGCCTCGCCCAGCTCAGCGATGGGTCGTCGGCGCGGCCTCGTCGGGTTGGGCTAGCAACGCCGCGCAGTCCTGGCAGAGCCCGAAAACCTCGAGGACGTGGCGAGTGACGGTGTAGCCGTGCTCGCGGGCGGCGGCCCGAATCCAGCTCTCGTTCGGTTCGAGCACCTCGGCCCTGCCGCAGTTCTCGCAGATCAGGTGGTGGTGATGGCCGCCCGGCACACATGTCCGGAACAGCTGGCCCTCCGGCCCGGTGACCGTGTCGGCGGCGCCGGAGTCGGCCAGGGCATTGAGCTGCCGGTAGACGGTCGCCAGGCCGACCGGGGTGCCGGCGTCGTGCAGCAGCCGGTGGACCTGCTGCGCGGAGACGAACCGGGGGGACGCGTCCAGGGCCTGTCGGATCGCGTCCTTCTGCGCGGTGCGGCGGGTGGCCGGAACGGCGGCGCTACGCATGGCTCGCTCTCCTCTCAGTGGATAGGCGCGTGTTCTGATCAGCATAAGCACCTGCGGCCTCGAGGGCTTCGAGTCGGACGAAGACGCCGCCGCGAGCGCGGAGGTCGCCCGCCCGGCCGAACTCGACGACCCGTCCGGCGTCGAGAACGGCGGTCGGAGTGTCGTCCCCGACGAGGTCGGCGCGATGGGTGATCTCGATGACGGTCAGGCCCGCCCGGTCACGGGCGAGGCGCTCCCTCACGAGGCAGGCCGTCGCAGCGTCCAGCTGGCTGAGTGCCTCGTCCAGCACGAGCACCTCCGGTCGGGCCGCCAGCGCGCGGGCGAGCGTCAACCGCTGCAGCTGGCCGCCGGAGAGGTTGAGGCCCCGTTCCCGAACCTGGCTCGCCAGGCCGTTCGGCAGCTGGTCCACCCAGGTGTCGAGGCCGGCCACCGCCAGCGCGTCGCGCAGCTCATCCTCCGTGGCCGCGGGCGCGGCCAGCCGGAGGTTGTCGGCCAGCGTTCCGGAGAGCAGGACGCTCCGCTGCGGCACGAGCGCCACCCTGCGCCGCAGCTCGTCCAGGCTGAGCTGCCGGACGTCGGTGCCGTACAGGCGGACGACGCCCTGGTCGGTGTCCCAGCCGCGCAGCAGCAGGCCGGCCAGCGTGGACTTCCCGCTGCCGGAGACACCCACGACACAGCTCCACGAGCCGGCCGCGAAGCCGAGGCTGACGCCGCTGAGCACGGGCCAGCCCGTCCCGGGGTAGCCGAAGGTCACGTCCGCGAACGCGACCGCAGGAATGGTCGCCGAAGCCGCGGTCGGCCCCGTCGACTCGCGGGCGTCCGGGTCGCGGACGAGCGGCTGCGCGTCCATCACCTGCCGGATTCTCGCGGTGGCGGCGAAGGCTGCGTCGAGGCCGCTGACGAAGGCCTCCATGCCGCGCGCTGGCGCCCAGAGGCCGACCGCGACGGCCAGCGCGATCGCCACCTGCGGCGCCGGGACGGCGGCGGCCGAGCCGAGCGCGACGAGGGCGACCAGACCGCCGGCCTCCAGGACGACGACCGCTGCCGCGCGGACCGCCTCGACGGCCCCTGCCCGCGACCGGGCACTCGCCAGCGCCTCGTCCGCGGCATCCAGGCCGGCCAGGCGGCGATCCTGCAGGCCGAAGCCCAGCACCTCGCGCACGCCCTGGATGTCGTCGCCCAGTCGCCGCGCCAGCTGGCCGCGGCGCCCCGCCACCGCCTGCGCACTCCGCCACGCGCTTCGACTCGAGGCGAAGGGGACGAGGAGGACGACCGCGGCGACGAACGGGACGAGCATGGCCGCGAGCCGGGCGTCGACGGCGGTCGCCAGCCAGCCCAGGGCGATCGCCGGCACCACGATCGCCGCAGCGGCAGGTGGCATGGTGTGGGCGAAGAAGACCTCGATCCGGTCGATGTCGCGCGTGGCCCGCTGGGTGAGCTCGGCTCCCGCCCGTCCCTGTGTCGCCGCCGGCGCCTGTGGCACCAGCCGGGCGAAGAACAGCTCACGCAGCCGCGCCAGCGCGGTGAACGCCACCCAGTGGCCCGCGTAGTGCTCGAGGTAGCGCAGCAACGCCTTGGCCAGCGCGACGGCCACGAGCGTCCCGACCAGCCCGCCGATCGGCACCGGCTCCCCGGCCGCGGCCCGGCCGAGGGCCGTCGCGACGATGACCAGCAACGCGACCCCGAGCAGCTGGCCGGCGATCCGGGCGAGCACGGACAGGGCCAGGTTCGGCAGCAGCGGACGGGTCTGGCGGATCAGCCAGGCCGCCTGGTCCCGGCGGCTGGGGGTCGCGTTGCCGGTCATAGCGCCGTCTCCTCTCCACCGAGACGCACGACCCGATCGGCGGTCAGGATCGCTCCCGGCCGGTGCGCGATGACCAGGACGGTCCTCCCCCGGGCGAGCCGGCCGAGCGCGGCCAGGACGGCGGCCTCGCCGGCTAGGTCGACCTGGGACGTCGGTTCGTCCAGCACCAGGATCGGAGAGTCGCGCAGCGCGGCCCGCGCGATCGCCAGCCGCTGCGCCTGACCGCCGGACAGCAGCCGGCCGTGCTCGCCGACCGGGGTGTCCAGGCCCGCAGGCATCGCCTCGACCTCCTCGCGCAGGCCGGCCAGGTCGAGCGCCTGCCAGAGCTGGTCGTCTTCGGCGTCCGGGGCGGCGACGCGGAGGTTGTCGCCGATGCTGCCCAGGAACAGGAAGGTGCGCTGCTCGACGACGGCGATGCGGCTGCGGACCACGTCCGGATCGGCGGTGCTGGTGTCGAGGCCGTCGACGAGGACGCGTCCGCTCTGCGGCAGCAAGTGGGCCTGGACGAGCGCGCTCACCGTCGACTTCCCGATCCCGGACGGCCCGACCAGCGCCACGGTCTCGCCGGGAGCGACCCGGAGCGAGAACCCACGCAGGACCGGCCGGTCGTCGACCCAGCCCGCCGTGACGTCCTCCAGGGTGAGGCCACCGCGCTCACCCTCCGACCGCGAAGCAGGGGCGCCCGCCGTGTTGGACGCCGCCGTCCCGGCTTCGAGATGCGCCTCCAGTTGTCGCTGCGCCGCGCGGCCGGCCATCCCGACGTAGAAGAACTGGCCGACGAGGTCGACCGGCCCCACCACGAGGGTCGCCATCAGCAGGATCGCGACCCCGGCTCCCAGGCTCAACTGGCCGGTGGCGATCCGGCCGACGGCGAGCGCAGCCGCGGCCACGACGACCGTGAGCGAGAAGGCGGCGTCCACGACGAGGATCAGCAGTTGGTTCCCGGCCAGCAGTCGCATCACGCCGCGCCGGTGCTCCTCGCCGCGCTGTGCGAGCTCGGAGGCGGCGCGATCGGCCGCCCGGGAGTAGGCCAGCAGGTCGAGAGCCTGGATCGCCTCGAGGAACGCAGCGGTCAGCCTCGCCTGGGTGCGCCGGTACTGCGCGCCAATCGGACGGACGAGTCGCTGGAAGACGCCGATCACGACCGGCACGACGAGCACGAGCAGCGCCAGCCAGCCGGCGGTCACGGCGTCGACGGCGAGACCCATCACGCCCAGCACGAGGAACGGCGCGGTCAGCGCGCCGAGCATGGGTCCGAGGAAGGCGGCCCGATAGGTGGCGGTCCGCTCGACCGCCGCTGTCGCCAGCGACAGCAACTCACCCGACCGGCCGGCCGAGCGCACCACGCCCAGGTCGTGGACGCCGCTCACCACGAGTCGGCGAAGCCCTCGCTCAGCGCCCGCCGAGGACCACTGCGCGAGCCACCTGCCCGCGGCAGCACACAGTGCTGCGACCAGCGCGAACGCCGTCGGCAGCACGAACTCGCCGATCGCAGGCGCGCTTGGCGAACCGCTCAGGTCGAGGAGCGAGCCCAGCCGCCAGAACAGGAGTGCCAGAGCGGCCGATTCGACCCACGTGAGCGCCGCGGAGCACCAGACGACCCAGACCGGCACCGCCTGCCGGACCTGTGACCTCGGTCGTACCGCAGACACGCTCGTTTCTCTGCCCCCTCGAGCAACCGGGTCATGATATCAAGTCTCGTTACCGATTGGCGGACGACCGCCGAGACGCTGCACCAGGACCACTCCATCGGCGAGCGTAGCCGGGGTTCCGTCGGGTGCGGTGACGTCGCGCTCGCTGGTCTCACACACGAGCACCCGCCACTGTCCGGGTTCGAGTGCCAAGGCCTCCAGGTCACTGGCCGGCGTCGGGAACCGGTGCTCTCGGGCGAGCTCCGGGTCGGCCCAGGACGGTGCCGCCGCGTGAGCCACGATCAGCAGGTGCCCGCCAGGCGCGACGAAGTCGGTCGCGCGCCGCAGGATGTCCTCTCTAGGGATCAGCACCGGCCAGGAGTGCAGGAACGATGTCGTCACCAGGTCGTACCGCTCGGACGTGGTCCACGTGGCCAGGTCCGCCGCCTCGAACCTTGCCGCATCACCGGTGAGGCCGGCCGCTTCGGCGGCAGCGCGGCCGCGTTCGATCGCCGTCGGGGACAGGTCGACGCCGGTGACCGTCCAGCCATGTCGGGCGAGCCAGACGGCGTCGCCGCCTTCGCCGCAGCCGAGGTCGAGGGCGCGCCCGGGCGCCAGGTTGCCGGCGACGTCGGCGAGCACCTGGTTCACGTTGCCCGACCACGCCCGATCGGTGCTGGCGTAGCGCGCCTCCCAGAACTCCGCCGGTGTGGCCTGAGCGACGGCGAAGTCCTCCTCGACGAGGGCGCCGTTGACCGCGCCACCGGTGAACGAGCCCGCCGCCATCGACATGGGAACGTTGGCGCCGGGGTTGACCGCGTTGCCCACGGCCCAGACTCGCGGGTTGCTGGTCAGGCCCGTGCCGTCCACCGCGAGAAGGGAGCCGAACCCGAAGGGACTCTCGACGCGATCCAGATCCAGCCCGGAGAGGAAGCTGTCGTGCACGCGCGGCCGGGGGGCGGCGAAGATGGCGTCCAGTTCGATGAGGTCGCCCGCGGCCGTGCGCACGCCGGTGACGCTGTCGCCGTCGCCGACCACTTCGACGATCGGGTCGGCGACGACCTCGATGCCTCGAGAGCGGAGGCGTTGCTCGTCCGCGGTGTCGAGGCCAGTAGCGGCGAAGACGGTCACCCGGGCGCTCCACTGGCGGACGAGCTGTGCCTGGTGCAGCCCGAGGGTCGAGTCGACGAGGACCCCGAGGCGCTGGTCGCGGACCTCCCAGCCGTGGCAGTACGGGCAGTGCAGCACGCCGCGTCCCCAACTCTCGGCCAGGCCGGGGACGTCGGGCAGCTCGTCGGTGAGGCCGCTGGCCACGATCACCGCCCTGGCTCGCAGCGACTCGCCGTCGCTCAGGACGACACCCAGGGCGTCCTTGGCCTCCTCGACGCGCTGGACGAGTCCGGGGCGGAACTCCACGCCGTAAGCGGCGACCTCGGCCCGACCGCGGGCGAGGAACTCCTCCGGCGGGAGGCCTTCGCTCCCCAGGACGCCGTGCAGGTGCGCGGCGAAGCGGTTGCGCGGGCTCCCCGCGTCGATCACCAGCGTCCTGCGCCTGGCCCTGCCAAGCATCAGCGCGGCCGACAGGCCCGCCGGACCCGCCCCGATCACGATCGCGTCCCATTGCTCGTTCATGCGACCACTCTGGGTGGCACACTGGAAGATAGCAAACATTCTTGCGGAATCAGCAAACAGGTGGTGAGCCTTGGCGGGCGAACTGGAACTCATCGGCCCCCGGCTCCGTGCACTGCGGCACGCGCGAGGATGGACGCTCGAGGAGCTCGCGGGGCGGGCTCGCATGTCCACGAGCACGCTGTCGCGGCTGGAGTCGGGAAAGCGTCAGGCAAGCCTGGAACTACTGCTGCCGCTCACCCGCCTGCTGGGTGTCCGGCTCGACGACGTCGTGCATCCCGAGGTGCCCGATCCGCGCGTCCGCCGTCCCGTGATCCACCGGGACGGCCTGGTGATCGCTCCGCTGGCTCCCGAGAGCTCCCCGATCCATACCTACCGGATCACCTATCCGCCCGCACACGATCTTCCCGAGCCGCGGAGCCACGACGGCTACGAGTGGATCTACGTCCTTACCGGCAAGCTCCGCCTCCGCCTGGGGGAGCAGGACCTGGTGCTCACCCACGGCGAGGCCGCCGAATTCGACACCCGGATCCCGCACAGCATGACCGCGACCGGCGGCCGGCCCGCGCAGGTGCTCAGCATCTTCAACGACGCCGGAGCCAGGATCCACACGCACACCGCGCAATCGGATGACCGGCCCGAGGCGTAGGCCTCAGCTGCGGAGAGTGGAACAACGCGCACAGACACCGGTGAGCTGCAGCGAGACGGTCACATCGGTGAAGCCGTACGTGATGCTGACGATGGTCGCCCCTGATTGCCGCAGGTCGGTGTGGATCGGGACGGCGAGTCCGCAGCGTCGGCAGCGGAGGCAACTCTGGCCGTCGTCCGCGCGAAAGTGGTACAGGGCCTCGCCGGTCGGACCGAAGACACGGTGTAGGCGACCGGAAGCGGCGAGGTCGCGCAGCGCCCGGTATACGGTCGGAAGGCTCACCGGGCGGGCCGACGTGCTCAGCCTGTCCCTGATGGCGCGTGCGGACAGGAACCACTCGACGCTGCCCAGCAGGTCGACGACGGCGTCGTGCTGTGGCGAATCCTTCCGTGCGGGGCGAGCCATCTGACGCGCCGGTCAGCCGCGAGTCACCGGGCTAGGACGTCGTGGGCTGCCGGGCCGGGTCGTCCCGGGCGCGACCTGCGGCGGCGTCCGGTGGCGATCAGGCGGCAGGCGAGGTAGATCGCGAACGAGATCGTCGTGACGTAGGGGCTGATCGGGATCGAGCCACCCAGCGCGAGCAGGATGCCTCCGACCGTGGAGACGACGGCGAAACAGACGCTGAGCAGGGGGACGAGCAAAGGCGAGGACGACACCCGCAGAGCCGCGGCGGCGGGGGTGACGAGCAGGGAGAGCACGAGCAGCGCGCCGACGATCTGGACCGAGACGGCGGCGGCGAGTCCCAGCAGGAGCATGAAGACGATCGACAGGGTTCTGGTCGGCACGCCGCGCGCGGCGGCGACGTCGGCGTCCACGCTGGCGAACAGTAACGGCCGCCAGATCACCAGCAGCCCGATCACGACGATCGCCGAGATGGCGATCAGGGTGTCGACCTGCGGATTGTCGATGGCGACGATCTGGCCGGTGAGGAGCCCGAACTTGTTGGCCGATCGACCCGGGTACAGGGCGAGGCAGAGAATGCCGAGGCCCAGCCCGAACGGCATGATCACGGCAGTGATCGAGTTGCGGTCGCGCGCCCTGGCGCCGAGGACGCCGATGAGCAGGGCGGCCAGCAGCGAGCCGGCGAGCGCCCCGGGGACCACGCCGATCCCGAACAGCAGCCCGGCCGAGGCGCCGGCGAAGGACAGCTCGCTGATCCCGTGGACGGCGAAGGGCATGTCCCTTGCGATCACGAACACCCCGACCAGGCCGCCGACGACACCGAGGACCGCCCCGGCGATGATCGAGTTGTGCAGCAGCGCGAGCAGCTCGCCGTAGTGGTCGAAGACGAACAGCTGCGACCACCAGTCCTGGTTGATGCCGCCGGGGGTCATCGTGACGCTCCGATCGCTGTCGGTGTGGGATCTTCGCTGCCGTCGACGTGGTGCGGCGGATAGCTGTCTGGCGTGCCGACGACGACGATGCGACCGCGGGTGCGGATCACGTCCACGGTCGCGCCGTACAGCTCGCTGAGCACCGCGGTGCGCAGCACCTGTTCAGGAGTGCCGACCCGAACCTGGCCGCCGGCGAGGTACAGCACCCGGTCGACCATCGCCAGAACCGGGTTGATGTCGTGGGTGACGAACAGCACGCCCAGGTGGCGTGCGCGGCGGCTCGCGTCGACCAGCTCGCTGATCGTGTTCTGGTACGCGAGGTCGAGGGACAGCAGAGGCTCGTCGCAGAGCAGGAGTCGAGGGTCGCCGGCCAGCGCCTGCCCGACCCGGAGCCGCTGCTGCTCGCCGCCGGAGAGGATGGACAGCGGGGCATGGCGGTGGGACTCCGCGTGGACGTCGCGGATCAGTGCGTCCACGACAGCGCGGCGCCTGCGGCTGGGCAGGGGGATGCCCCAGCGGTGTCCGTCCACGCCGAGCCCGATCAGGTCCTGGGCTCGGAGCGGAACGCCGTCGTCGGCGAGCTTCTGCTGGGGCACGTAGCCGATCCGGCGGTTGCCGCCGGTGATCGGTTCGCCGAGGAACTCCGCGGTGCCCGCGCTCAGCGGCACCTGGCCGAGGACTGCCTTGAGCAGGCTGGACTTGCCGGACCCGTTGGCACCCAGGACGGCGATGAACTCGCCGGCTCGTACGTCCAGGTCCAGGCCCCGCCACAGCGTGCGGTCGCCGAACTCCAGGGCGGCGCCACGGAGCCGCAGGACCACCTCGTCGTCGTCCGGGGACGGCGAGGCGGTCTGCTCGGAGCGGGTCCTCACCGGGCGAGTGCGGCGCCGATGGCGTCGAGGTTGTCCGTCATCCAGGAGACGTAGTCCTTGCCGTCGGGCAGGGTCTCCGTGACCGGCACGACCGGGATTCCGTTGTCCTTGGCCGCCTTCAGCACGGCCTCGGTCTCCGGTCCCGTGGTCTGCTCGTTGTAGGCCAGCAGTTTCACGGCGTGGGAGTTGTAGAGCTTCAGCGTCGCCTGTTGCACCGCCGGCGCGACGTCCGAGTCCTCCTCGATCGCCTCGGAGAACTTCTCCGGAGTCTTGTTGACGAGGCTGATCGCGTCCAGCAGGTACAGCGGCACGGGCTCGGTGATCGAGACCGGCTGCCCGGCGTACTTGGCCTTCAGGTCGGACTCCTTGCTGACCAGGGCGTCGATCGAACCCTTGAGGTTCTTGGCGTTGGTGGCGAAGGTGTCGGCGTCGGCGGAGTCGATGGAGGCGTAGGCGGTCTGGATCTGGTCGATCACCTTCTCGACGGTCGGGAAGTCGTACCAGACGTGCTCGTTCAGTTCCCCACCCGACGGGGCGGTCTTGCCCGAGATGGTGACCGCGTTGAGCACGGTGGCCGACGAGTTGTTGGCGGAGGCGAGCATGGTGTCGACGAAGTCGTCGTAGCCGCCGCCGTTCTCGATCACCACCTGTGCTTTGGACAGCGCGAGCTGGTTCTGGGCGCTCGCCTCGTACTCGTGGGGGTCCTTCGAGGGGTCGTCGATGATCGAGGTCACCGCCACCTTGTCGCCGCCGATGGTCGCCGCCAGATTGCCCCAGACGTTCGTGGACGCGACCACGGCGATCGGTGCGGCATCGGCGCTCGCCGCGCCGGTCGCTCCGGGGGAGACCGTGGCGGACGGTGAGGAGCAACTCGCCAGCACGAGTCCGGCGAGCGAGAGGACGAGGGGGGTGGCGAGCTTCCTGTAGTTCATGGCGTTCCCATCTGGTCGTTCAGCCCCTGGATCGCGTGCTTTGCCAGCCGCCGGGCCGATCGGTGGGAGTCTAGATCGAAATGATAACGAGTATCAAACGCGACAGCTGGCGGACGGGACCCTGGTGGCACCACGGCCCGCCTTGCAACGAATGATTCTCATTATCTATAATGGCGACATGTCTACTCACTGTCAGGTGCTCGGCACCGTGCCCGGCTTCGGGAACTCGGTCTCGCACTCCCACCGCCGAACCAGAAGGCGCTGGAATCCCAACGTCCAGCGCAAGCGCTACTGGGTGCCGTCCCTGGGGCGGCACGTGAGGCTCACGGCGTCCGCCCGAGGGATCCATACGATCGACCGCCTCGGGATCGACGCGGTCGTCCGGCGCGTGCTCGCCCGGGGAGAGGAGTTCTGATGGCAGGCAAACGCGCCGAGCTGCGGCCTCTGGTCAAGCTGCGTTCCACGGCGGGGACCGGCTACACCTACGTCACCCGCAAGAACCGGCGGAACGACCCCGAGCGGCTCAGCTTCCGCAAGTACGACCCGATCGTGCGCCGTCACGTCGAGTTCAAGGAGTCCCGCTGATGGCCAAGCAGAGCAAGATCGCCAAGGAGGCCCAGCGGCGCGCAGTCGTGGCCCGGTACGCGGAGCGCCGGGCCGTGCTGAAGCGCCGCAGCGTCGACCCGTCCCTCACCGGGCAGGAGCGCCAGGAAGCCATGGCGGCGCTGCACGCGCTGCCGCGGGACGCCAGCCCGGTGCGGCTGCGCAACCGCGACGCCGTCGACGGCCGCCCGCGCGGGTTCGTGCGCCAGTTCGGCCTGTCCCGGATCCGGTTGCGCGAGCTCGCTCATCGTGGGGAACTGCCCGGCGTCACGAAGTCGAGCTGGTGAGGGCGTGAAGTTCGGCATCCATCCCGACTACCACCCGGTCGTCTTCCGCGACCGCTCGGCGGGTCTCGCGTTCCTCACCCGCTCGACCGCGAGCTCGGCAACGACCATCCGGTGGGAGGACGGCAACACCTATCCGGTGATCGACGTCGAGATCTCCAGCGCCAGCCATCCGTTCTGGACGGGTACTTCGCGGGTGGTGGACACCGCGGGGCGCGTGGAGAAGTTTCGGCGCCGCTACGGTCGCTCGCCCGATTGACGCTCCGGAGTCGCCGCATCGGCTGACGGCACGGCCCCCGTCCGGTTCCCCGGGCGGGGGCCGCGTCCTGTCTGGCGTTCAGCTCCTCGGGCTGGTCTGCTCCCGGAAGCCGGACGCCGCCCGGAAGGCGGGGATCCGTGCGGCGGCGATCTGCATGGTCTCGCCGCTCTGCGGGTTTCGGCCCGTCCGGGCCGCCCGGTCGCGCGCCTCGAACGTGCCGAAGCCGGCGAGGGTGACCCGCTCCCCGGCGGCCACCTGGTCGCGGACGACCTCCAGCGTGGCCTTCACGGCAGCCTCTGCGTCCGCACCGCTCAGCCCGGCCTTGGCCGCCACGGCTTCGATGAGGTTCCTGGTGTTCATGGTGTGTCTCCTTCGGTACTTGGGTTCAGGGTCGGCCGACCGCTCAGGGCGGATCGATCAGTCCGCGCTGGAGAGCGCGGACCAGCGGGCGTGGGACGTGATGGACGACTCCGTCGATCCGTACGGGCACGAGGTCCGGGGGAGTGGCCTTCCACGTAGAACGACGCTGCCGGGTTCGGCTGCGCGACTTGCGTCGCTTGGGTACGGCCACTACACACCCCGTCCCATGAGGTCGCGGACGGGACCCAGCCAGGGCTCCAGCCCGTCGGAGTGAACCTCCCAGTACCGGCCGCGTTCGGCGAGTTCAGCGTCGGTGAGCAGGCAGGAGTGGAAGGCCTCGGCGAGCTGCTCGCGGCCGTCGTCCACGCCGACGATCACGATCCGGGTGAGGGGCCCCGCCTCGTCCCAGTGCTCGCTGGGCCCGATGCTGACCATGCCGCCGGCGCCGTCCCACTGGCAGACCTGGGCGGGTCGGCTCGGCAGCCAGAAGCAGCCACGGGAGCGGCGGTGGCCGCGACCGAGCGCCTCGATCCGCTCCTGGAGCCGTGCCGGATGGAACGGACGGTCCGACTGGAAGTCGAGCACCCAGGCGGCCTTTCCCGCCGGCGGGGGTAGGGGGCCGCGGCGCACGACCTGGACCCAGGCCTCGCTGTGCTCGTGCCGGTGGATCCCGCGCACCAGCGGCTCCGAGGCCACCTGTGCGATCGAGGTCGCCACCTGCACACCGGGGCGGGCGATCGTGGCCAGCACCTCGCGGCCCTGCTCGTCCAGGTCGCCACCGGCCAGCACGACATCGGCGTACTCCACCATCGCGGAGGCGGTCTCTGCGACGCCGCGGCCGTCGTCGTCCCGGACGGGCAGCCCGCGCTCGATGAGCAGGTCGTCGCCCAGCAGGTCGGCCCGGACCGTCTCCGCCTGCAACGCGACCAGCGTGGCGCCGATCCGGAAGTGCCGGGGCACGTGCGGGGCGTGGCCCAGCACGCGGCAGACCTGCGTGGCTTCGGCGGTCACCGGGAGTTGCGCGATGATCGCTTGCCAGCGACCGGTCACGGCGAGGCGTTCCAGCGTCGGCACGACGTCCTCCCGGATCGCGCAGCTGACGCAGGCGTGCTCGACGCTGATCTCGACCCGCTCCAGCAGGCCGCGGGCGTCGGAGACCGTGCGGACCAGAAGTTCCTGTTCGGGGTCGATCTCGTGGCGCACGACCACGGCGGACGGCAGGTCCCACTGGAGGCCGATCGTGGCCGTGGCCATCGGCTCCTCCGCGATCCCGGCGACCACCACCACGGGCACCCGAGGGTCGTCTTCCTCGGCGTGCGGGGTCATCCTCGGCCTGCCTTCACCCGCGAGGCTCTGCTCGTGGGCCGTAGCCGTCCCTGCGCCCAGCTTCCGTCGATCACCGGGCCTCCTTCCGATCTATTGCGAATGATTCTCATTATGTCAGAGGGCGGCATCGACCTTCAACCTGGCTTCTCCTCGGGTAGGTCATGCCGTTCGGCATGGTGGGGCGTCGATGCTCGCCGGACTCCCCGGTGAGCCACCGTCCGCGCGCGAGGGCCAGCCCTCGCGTCGAGGGCCTTTGTCCGGACGGTGGCTCTCGACGCCAGCCGTGGCCCTCGATGACCGCGGGTGGCCCTCGAATCGTCCCGTCAGGCCCGCTAGACCGGGCGCGCCCGGACACCCTCCAGGTCGCCCAGGCTCAGCCCGGGCGGTGTGGGGTCGGGTAGCGCGGCTTCGACGAGCACCGTGCGAGGTTCGTCGTCGCGCACTTCGACCACCGCTCCCGGCACGATCGAGGCGTCCTTGAGTCGCACGAGCAGCTCGGGGTCGTCGTCGGCGACGCGCACGACCCGGTAGCGTCCTGGCGGCGCAGCGGAGAGCCGCACGGCCCCGGAGGGGGGTTCCCAGCCGCCGTCGGCACCGGGGATGGGGTCGCCGTGAGGGTCGGTGCGGGGATGGCCGACGAGGTCGTCGATCCGCCGCAGGAGCAGGTCGGAGACGGCGTGCTCGAGACGCTCGGCCTCGTCATGCACCTCGTCCCAGGCATATCCGAGCACCTCGGCGAGGAAGGTCTCGATCAGCCGGTGCCTGCGCACCATCTGGACGGCCAGCCGCTCGCCGAGTGCAGTGAGCGTCACCGGCTTGTAGGGCTGGTAGTCCACCAGGCCGCGGGCCTGGAGCCTGCGCATGGTGTCGGACACATTCGCCTGGGTCGTCGCGAACCGGGCGGCAAGGCCCTTGGTGGTGATCGGCGGCTCGCCCCACTCGACGGCCGACCAGATCACCTTCAGGTAGTCCTGCGCAACCTGGCTGAGGTCGTCAACCCCGTCCATCAGCCGGCCCCGATCGCGATCAGCGCGATCAACACGAGGTTCAGCAGGCAGATCAGCCCGACCACGACCCAGGCGATGTTGCGCAACGTCCGCGAGTTGGCGAACCGTCCCATCAGTGCCCGCTCGCTGGTCAGCTGCACCAGTGGCGCCAGGGCGAACGGGATCCCCAGGCTCAGCAGGACCTGACTCAGCACCAGCGCCCAGGTCGGGTTCACCCCGGAGCCGAGCACGATCAGCGCAGGGATCAGGGTGACCAGCCGCCGGACCAGCAGCGGCACCCGGACCCCCAGCAGGCCGGACATGATCGTGGCGCCCGCGTAGCAGCCGACGGAGGTCGACGCCAGCCCGGAGGCCAGCAGACCCACGCCGAACAGCACCCCGATCACTGGGCCCAGGCTGCTGCTGATCGCCGCGTGCGCGCCCTCGATGGAGTCGGTGCCGCTCACGCCCTGCAGGCTGGCTGCGGCCAGCAGCAGCATGGCGATGTTCACCGCCCCCGCGACGATCATGGACGCGATCACGTCCCAGCGGGTGGCGCGCAGCAGCCGGGTCAGGTCGTGGGCGTGTGACCCGTGCCGGTCTCGGGCCAGGGCGGAGTGCGCGTAGATCGCGTGCGGCATCACCGTCGCACCGAGCATGCTGGTGGCGAGCAGGACCGACTGGCTGCCCTCGAACCGGGGGACCAGTCCGCCGAGCGCCTCCGGCCAGGAGAGGTCGCTGACGAACAGGCCGGCCATGAAGCCGATCGTGATCACGAGCAGGAGCCCCATCACCACGAACTCGAAGGAACGCTGGCCGCGGCGGCTCTGGATCGCCAGCAGCAGCATCGACACCGCACCCACGATCAGACCGCCGAGCAGCAGCGGCACACCGAAGAGGATCTGCAGCGCGATCGCGCCGCCGAGCACCTCGGCCAGGTCGGTCGCCGCGGCAACCAGTTCCGCCTGCGCCCAGTAGGCCAGTCGGGGTCCGCGCCGAAGCCGGCTGCCGAGCAGCTCGGGCAGGCTGCGTCCGGTGACCAGTCCTGCCTTCGCGGACAGGTACTGCACCAGGACCGCCATGCCGTTGGCCAGCACCAGCACCCAGACCAGCAGATAGCCGTACTGTGCCCCCGCGGTGAGGTTCGCAGCCACGTTCCCGGGGTCGACGTAGGCGATCGCGGCCACGAACGCCGGACCCCACAACCACGACAGCCGCCGGGCGCGCGGACGTCGCCTCGGCGGCTCCACCGGGGGACGCGTCTGCGGCTCGACCACACCATCCACAAAAGTTAAGCTACCTGAACTTTTGTGGAAGCGGAGCCGATCCCACAAACGCTGCCGAAATTCGTCCGCGCTGCCGAAATTTCCGCAGCTTCTGCGTGTTTTGGCAGCGTCTGTGGGGGGAGAAGGGGTCGCGGGGCGGCGTCGACGGGCGGACGGAGGGACGCCCGGCGGGTGCTCTGCCTAGAACGCCCAGTCCTCGTCCTCGGTGTTCACCGCCTTGCCCATCACGTACGACGAACCGGAACCGGAGAAGAAGTCGTGGTTCTCGTCGGCGTTGGGGGAGAGGGCGGCCAGGATGGCGGGGGAGACCGAGGTGGCCTGCTTCGGGAACAGCGCCTCGTAGCCGAGGTTCATCAGCGCCTTGTTGGCGTTGTAGCGCAGGAACATCTTGACGTCCTCGGTCAGGCCGAGCGGGTCGTAGAGATCCTCGGTATAGGACTCCTCGTTGTCGTACAGCTCGTAAAGCAGCTCGAACGTGTAGTCCTTCAACTCGTCGCGGCGGGCCTGATCGGCCTCCTTCAAGGCCTGTTGGTACTTGTAGCCGATGTAGTAGCCGTGCACGGCCTCGTCCCGGATGATCAGCCGGATCAGGTCGGCGGTGTTGGTCAGCTTGGCGTGGCTCGACCAGTACATCGGGGCGTAGAAGCCGGAGTAGAACAGGAACGACTCCAGCATGGTCGAGGCGACCTTGCGTTTCTCCGGGTCGTCGCCGTAATAGAAGTCGAGGACGATCTGCGCCTTGCGCTGCAGGTGCTCGTTCTCCTCGCTCCAGCGGAAGGCGTCGTCGATCTCGGCGGTGGAGATCAGCGTGGAGAAGATGGACGAGTAGGACTTCGCGTGCACCGACTCCATGAACGCGATGTTGGTGTACACCGCCTCCTCGTGAGGGGTGCGCGCGTCCGGGATCAGCGAGACCGCGCCGACCGTCCCCTGGATCGTGTCCAGCATGGTCAGGCCGGTGAACACCCGGGTGGTCATCAACTGCTCGTGCGGCTTCAGCGTCCGCCAGCTCGGGATGTCGTTGCTGAGCGGCACCTTCTCCGGCAGCCAGAAGTTGCCGGTGAGCCGGTCCCACACCTCGGCGTCCTTCTCGTCCTCGATGCGGTTCCAGTTGATCGCCTGGACGCCGCGCAGCAGGGTCAGTTTCTGGGTCATGGTTGTCCTCCTGTCTGCGGCCCTTCGTGACACGTTCGCTCGTTCCTCGCGAACGCTCCTCAGGGACCGTTGGCGGTGTTCAGAGCATGCAGCTGACGCAGCCGTCGACCTCGGTGCCGGCCAGGGCCAGCTGCCGCAGCCGGACGTAGTAGATCGTCTTGATGCCCTTGCGCCAGGCGTAGATCTGGGCCCGGTTCAGGTCGCGGGTGGTCACCGTGTCGGGGAAGAACAGCGTCAGCGACAGCCCCTGGTCGACGTGTTTGGTCGCCTCGGCGTAGGTGTCGATGATCTTCTCCGGGCCGATCTCGTAGGCGTCCGCGTAGTACTCGAGGTTGTCGTTGGTCATGTAGGGCGCCGGGTAGTAGACCCGCCCGATCTTGCCTTCCTTGCGGATCTCGATCTTGCTCACGATCGGGTGGATCGAACTCGTCGAGTGGTTGATGTAGCTGATCGAGCCCGTCGGCGGGACGGCCTGCAGGTTCTGGTTGTACATCCCGTACTCGGCCACCTCCGCGGCGAGTGCGCGCCACTCGTCCGGGGTGGGCAGGTGGATGCCTGCCGTCTCGAACAGGCCAGCGACCTTCTGCGTCCGTGGCGTCCAGTCGCCGTCGACGTACTTCGCGAAGTACTCACCGCTGGCATATCTCGACCGCTCGAAGCCGTCGAACCGCTGCCCGCGTTCGCGGGCGATCCGGCATGACGCGGCCACGGCGTGGAACGTCACCGCATAGAAGTACATGTTCGTGAAGTCGAGACCCTCGTCCGACCCGTAGTGGATGGACTCCCTGGCCAGGTAGCCGTGCAGGTTCATCTGGCCCAGACCGATCGCGTGGCTCATCGCGTTGCCGCGCTCGATGCTCGGCGCGCACGCGATGTTGGACTGGTCCGACACCGCGGTCAGGGCCCGGACGGCGACCTCGATCGTGCGCCCGAAGTCATCCGAGTCCATCGCCTTGGCGATGTTCAGCGAGCCGAGGTTGCAGGAGATGTCCTTGCCGACCTGGGCGAAAGAGAGGTCCTCGTTATAGGTGGACGGGGTGGAAACCTGCAGGATCTCCGAGCACAGGTTGCTCATGGTGATCCGGCCGTCGATCGGGTTGGCCCGGTTCACGGTGTCCTCGAACACGATGTAGGGGTAGCCGGACTCGAACTGGATCTCGGCCAGCGTCTGGAAGAACTTGCGGGCGTTGATCTTCTTCTTGGTGATCCGCTTGTCGTCCACCAGGTCGCGGTAGCGCTCGGTGACGGAGATCTCGGTGAAGGGCACCCCGTAGACCCGCTCGATGTCGTACGGACTGAAGAGGTACATGTCCTCGTTGTCGCGGGCGAGCTGGAAGGTGATGTCGGGGATCACCACTCCGAGGGAGAGGGTCTTGATCCGGATCTTCTCGTCCGCGTTCTCCCGTTTGGTGTCGAGGAACGCGAGGATGTCGGGGTGGTGCGCGTTCAGGTAGACCGCGCCCGCGCCCTGCCGGGCGCCGAGCTGGTTGGCGTAGGAGAAGGAGTCCTCCAGCAGCTTCATCACCGGGATCACGCCCGACGACTGGTTCTGGATCTTCTTGATCGGCGCGCCGGCCTCGCGGATGTTGGTCAGCGACAACGCCACCCCGCCGCCCCGCTTGGACAGCTGCAACGATGAATTGATCGCCCGGGCGATCGACTCCATGTTGTCCTCGACGCGGAGCAGGAAGCAGGAGACGAGTTCGCCCCGCTGGGCCTTGCCTGCATTGAGGAACGTCGGGGTCGCCGGCTGGAACCGTCCGGCCATGATCTCGTCTGTGAGCTGCTCGGCGAGCGGACGGTCACCATCCGCGAGCGTCAGTGCGACCATGCAGACCCGGTCCTCGAACCGCTCCAGGTAGCGGCTGCCATCGAAGGTCTTCAGCGTGTAGGACGTGTAGTACTTGAACGCGCCCATGAACGTCGGGAACCGGAACTTCACGGCGTAGGCCCGCTTGAACAGCGATTTGATGAATTCGAAGTCGTACTTCGCGAGGACTTGGGGCTCGTAGTAGCCCTGCTCGACGAGATAGTCCAGCTTCTCCTTCAGCGAGTGGAAGAAGACCGTGTTCTGGTTGACGTGCTGGAGGAAGTACTGGTGCGCGGCCGCTCGGTCGGCCTCGAACTGGATCTTCCCGTCCTCGTCGTACAGGTTCAGCAGCGCGTTGAGCGCGTGGTAGTCAACCTGCGGTTCGGTGATCCGCTCTACACCGGTGTCGGTAAGGAGAGTCGTTGCCATAGTTGGTGGAGCCCTTCGCGGACAGCCTCGACGTCGTCGGGGGTGCCCATCAGTTCGAACTGGTAGAGGTGCGGAACGTGGCACTTGGCCGCCACGATGTCGCCGGCGATGCAGAACGCCTCGCCGAAGTTGGTGTTTCCCGCGGAGATCACCCCGCGGATCAGCTTGCGGTTGTCCGGGTCGTTGAGGAACCGGATCACCTGCTTGGGCACGGCACCGCCGAGGTTCCCGCCCCCGTAGGTCGGGACGACCAGGACGTACGGCTCGGTGACCGCCAGCGGTGGCTCGGCCGGACGCAGCGGGATGCGCTGCGCGGGCAGCCCGAGCTTGCCGACGAACCGGTGGGTGTTCTCCGACGTCGAGGAGAAGTAGACCAGTTGGACCATGCTCAACTCCCTTTCGGGCGGATCGGATGGTTGAGCTTGTCGAAACCAGTTGGCCGCAGCGGGATCTCGACAGGCTCGATCGGCCGGAGGAACTCAGGCGACCTCGGCCTGGGTGGCGAGGGCCTTGATCCGGTCGGGACGAAAACCTGTCCAGTACTCGCCGTCGGCGAACACGACCGGAGCCTGCTGGTGGCCGAGGGCGAGCATGTCCTGCAAGGCACGTTCGTCGGTGGCCAGGTCGATCACCTCGTAGTCGAGGCCGAGCTTGTCCAGGGCGCGATAGGTGGCCGTGCACTGCACGCAGGAGGGCTTGCTGTAGACCTTGATCGTCATCGGGGCTCCTTCCCGGTCGGCCGGCTTACACCGGTGTAGTTCAGGACGAGCAGGAACCTACCCCTAGGTACTGACACTCGCAACGACCACTAGATCTTGTGTCTGACCCGCACAACAGCGCTGCTGGCCGCGGCATGCGGGTCGCAGAGCGGGTTCTTGCCGTGTGTTCCGGGCGCACTCGCGCGAAACCACTACATCTAGGTAGTTACAACGGTGTAGTTGTGCGTATATAGTGTTGCTCGCAGTGGTTCGGCCCGTCAGCCAGGCGGGTCGTCGTAAGAGGGAATCCGGTGTGAATCCGGAGCTGCCCCGCAGCGGTGAGTGGGAACGACCGCCGTCAGATGCACTGGGAGCGATCCTGGGAAGCGACGGCCAATAGGCCCGATCCGGCTCGTCCGGATCCAGCCCACGAGTCCGAAGACCTGCCTCTGCCGTCCCGCGCCGCGGGACGCCGGTTGACGCAGCCTCGTGGGAGGGCTGGTGGCCAGCGGGTCCCTCGTAGCCCGTGAACCCTCCTCCTGCCCGGCCGACGCCGCCACCACGGGCCAACGAGCAGGAGCGAGCAGGGCGATGTCGCAGATCACCACCCCGGAAACCATCATCAAGCGCGACGGCACGGCCGCCGAGTTCGACGTCGAGCGGATCCGATCGGCCATCGCCCGAGCCGGCGCGGCCACCGGCGAACTGGACGGGGCAGAGGCGCACCTGCTGGCCCGCCAGGTCTGCGTCCGGCTGTCGCGGCGGGGCACGCCGCCGCACGTCGAGGAGATCCAGGACGCCGTCGAGCACCTGCTGATCGACTCCGGCTACACCGCCACCGCCCGCGCCTACATCGTCTACCGCGAGCAGCACCACAAGCTCCGCGACGCCCGAGGCTCCGTGGTCGACGTGGCGAACTCGATCAACGAGTACCTGGACCGCTCGGACTGGCGGATCAACGCCAACGCCAACCAGGGCTACAGCCTCGGCGGGCTGATCCTGAACACCTCGGGCAAGATCACCGCGAACTACTGGCTGTCGGAGGTCTACCCGCCCGCGATCGGCGCTGCTCACCGTGACGGGGACCTCCACATCCATGACCTCGACATGCTCAGCGGCTACTGTGCCGGCTGGTCGCTCAAGACGCTGCTCCGAGAGGGGCTCAACGGCATTCCCGGCAAGGTGGAGGCGACCGCGCCGAAGCACCTGAGCTCCGCGGTGGGCCAGATGGTGAACTTCCTGGGTTGCTTGCAGAACGAGTGGGCCGGCGCCCAGGCGTTCAGCTCCTTCGACACCTACCTCGCGCCCTACATCCGCAAGGACGGACTGGGATATGACGAGGTCAAGCAGGCAATCCAGGAGCTGATCTACAACCTCAACGTCCCCTCCCGCTGGGGCACCCAGACCCCGTTCACCAACCTCACCTTCGACTGGGTCTGCCCCGAAGACCTGCGCGACGACGTCCCCTGCATCGGCGGCGAGGAGATGCCATTCACCTACGGCGACCTGCAGGCCGAGATGGACATGATCAACCGCGCCTACATCGAGGTGATGACCGCCGGCGACGCGTCCGGACGCGTGTTCACCTTCCCGATTCCGACCTACAACATCACCCCCGACTTCGCCTGGGACTCCCCGAACGCCGACCTGCTGTTCGAGATGACCGCCAAGTACGGTCTGCCGTACTTCCAGAACTTCGTGAACTCCGAGCTCAAGCCGAACATGGTGCGCTCGATGTGCTGCCGGCTGCAGCTCGACCTGCGCGAGCTGCTCAAGCGCGGCAACGGCCTGTTCGGGTCGGCCGAGCAAACCGGCTCACTCGGCGTGGTCACGGTGAACCTGGCCCGGTTCGGGTTCCTGCACGCGGGGGACGAGGCCGGTCTCGTGCTGGCGCTGGACCGGCTGCTGGTGCTGGCCAAGGAATCGCTGGAGATCAAGCGCAAGGTGATCCAGCGCTATATCGACGAGGGCCTGTTCCCGTACACCCGTCGTTACCTGGGGACGCTGCGGAACCACTTCTCCACCATCGGCGTGAACGGCATGAACGAACTGGTCCGCAACTTCACCGCCGACGCCTACGACATCACCGATCCCCGCGGCCACGCCCTCGCCGTCCGCCTGCTCGACCACGTCCGGGCCCGGATGGTGGAGTTCCAGGAGGCCACCGGCCACATGTACAACCTGGAGGCGACGCCCGCCGAGGGCACCACCTACCGGTTCGCCAAGGAGGACCGCAAGCGGTTCCCCGGCATCCTGCAGGCCGGGACGGACGCCAACCCGTACTACACCAACTCCTCCCAGCTGCCGGTGGGCTTCACCGACGACCCGTTCGAGGCGCTGGAGCGGCAGGAAGAGCTGCAGCGCAAGTACACCGGCGGGACCGTGCTGCACCTGTACATGCTGGAGCGGATCTCGGACGCTGACGCGTGCCGCGAACTCGTCCGCCGGTCGCTGACGAACTTCCGGCTGCCCTACATCACGGTCACGCCGACGTTTTCGATCTGCCCGTCCCACGGCTACCTCGCCGGCGAGCAGCCGACCTGCCCGACCTGCGCGGCGGCCGGCGTCGAGCAGGCCTGCGAGGTGTGGACGCGGGTGATGGGCTACCACCGTCCGACGTCGTCGTTCAACATCGGCAAGAAGGGTGAGCACGCCGAGCGGACGCCGTTCCTCGAGGCGCGAGCCACGGCTGTGATGGCTGAGCTCGACGAGAGTGCTCCCATGGTGGCTGAGCTTCACGAAGCCCTCGCATGACCGCAGCAGCTCCCCCCTACGTCGCCCCGCGAACCGTCCAGCAGACGCTGGCGGTCGCCGGGCTGACCCGACTCTCCACCTGCGACTGGCCCGGACGCCTGGTGGCCACGGTGTTCCTGCAGGGCTGCCCGTGGCGGTGCACCTACTGCCACAACCCGGGGCTGCTCGACCCGACGGTCCCCGGCCAGGTGCCGTGGCAGCAGGTGCGCGACCTGCTGCTGCGGCGGCACGGGATGCTGGACGGTCTGGTGTTCTCCGGCGGAGAGCCGACGCGGCAGGAGGGTCTCGGGGCGGCGATGCTGGAAGTGCGCGACCTCGGTTTCGGGGTCGGGCTGCACACCGCCGGTGCTTACCCGCGGCGCCTGTCCGAAGTGCTGCCGCTGGTCGAATGGGTGGGGCTCGACATCAAGGCGCTGCCGTCCGGCTACACCGCGGTGACCGGTGTGAAGGCGAGCGCGGTGAAGGCCTACGAGTCGCTCCGGCTCGTGCTGGACAGCGGCGTCGACCACGAGGTGCGGGTCACCGTCGACCCGACGGTGCACAGCGCCGAGCACGTCGAGACGCTCGTCCGACGGCTCCGCGAGGCGGGGGTGGCTCGGGTGGTCCTGCAACAGGCGCGGCCGCTCGGCGCCCGTCCCGGCTACGCCGAACGCCTGGCCGGACGGGTGCTGGCCGACGTTGTCCCGGACGTGCCGGACGGCGTGGTGGTGCGGCGAGCCTGACCGGTCCGGTCAGTCGGCGACCGGTTCCCTGGTGAAGAACGCCGGGTTGTCGGCGATCGGACGCGGGCGTCCGGCCTCGTCCACGGCGACGTAGCGGAAGGTGCCCTCGGCGACGAGTTCGCGTTCCTCCTCGTAGATCGTGACCAGTCCGCGGGCCCAGACCTCCAGCTTGAGGTCGAGCGAGCTGCGTCCGACCCTCACCAGCTCGGCGTGGACGCAGATCGTGTCGCCGACAGCGACCGGCTGCAGGAACACGACGTCGTCGACGGCGACGGTCACCGCCCGGCCCTGGGCGACCTCGGCGGCCATCAGGCCGGCGGCGATGTCCATCTGGGAGAGGATCCAGCCTCCGAAGATGTCGCCGCGTGGATTGGTGTCCCGCGGCATCGCGAGCGTGCGCAGCACGAGCGGTCCGCGCGGGTGGCGGCGGTCGTCCTCGGTCTCCATCTGTCGTTCCTCTCCCGGCTCAGGTCGTGCGCAGCGAGGCCAGCGCGGCCACGAAGGCGTCCGCCACGTCTGGCGACGGTACCCGGACGCGGATCCAGGTGGGGCCGAGCCCGGGGAACGACTCACCGCGGCGGACGGCGAAGCCCGCCTCGGCCAGACGTGGGCGCACCGAGGCCGGCCCGCAGGGAGAGGTGTCGACCAGGACGAAAGGAGCGGCGCTTGAGACCGTGCCGAAGCCGGCCGCGGCCAGTGCGGTCACGAGGTGCTCGCGGTGCGCGCTCAGTTCGCGGTAGCACCGGGCGGCCTCGGCCAGCGCCTCAGGCGTGCTGGTGGCGGCCATCGCCGCGAGAGCCGGAGCCGACACGGGCCACGTCGGCTGTGCCTGCTGGAGCAAAGCGATCAGGACGGGGTCGCCCACCACATAACCGACCCGCAGGCCCGCCAGGCCCCAGGTCTTGGACAGCGACCGCAGGACCAGCCGGTTCACCATCTCGGGCCCGATCAGCGACTCGCGCTCGTCCGTGGCGTCCATGAAGGCTTCGTCCACCACGAGCAGGCGGCCGCGGCCGGCCTCGAGCAGGGCGTCACGGCCGTGCAGCCAACCGGTCGGGTTCGTCGGGTTGCCGACGAACAGCGCGTCCGCCCAGGTAGGGAGCTCGCCGAGCGGTGGTGCTGAACCGGGAGAACCGTCCCCGGCCTGCACGGGGAGCAGCCAGCGCTGCACGGCGTGCCCGGTCGCCCGCAGGGCGGCCTCCGGCTCGGTGAACTGCGGGTGCACGACCAGCGGGTGGGACGTGGGGAGGGCGCGCGAGATCAGGGCGAAGCCCTCGGCCGCACCGGCGGTCGGCAGCACCATCTCCGGCGGGACTCCATGGGCGTCGGCGACGGCCTGCCGCGCGGCGGTGGCGTCCGGGTAGGCCCCGAGGGTGTCAAGCGTCCGCGAGATCTCGGCGGCCAGCCAGCCCGGGGGGCCGGGCAGCATCACGTTCACTGCCAGGTCGACCAGACCTGGTGCGATGTCGTGGTCGCCGTGATGGTGCAGGTCGATTCCGTCGATGGCGGCCGCCCTTCGTGACGCGCCGCCCTTCGCAAGCTCAGGCCGGCGCTCCTCAGGGACCGTTGGCTGGGCGCTGCCCTTCGCAGGTTCAGGGCGGTGCTCCTCAGGGACTGTTGGCTGGGCGCTGCCCTTCTCAGGTTCGGGGCGGTGCTCCTCAGGGACTGTTGGCTGGGCGCTGCCCTTCTCAGGTTCGGGGCGGTGCTCCTCAGGGACTGTTGGCTGGGTGCTGCCTTTCGCAGGTTCGGGGCGGTGCTCCTCAGGGACTGTTTCCAGGACGCTCCCTGAGGAGCCGGCCGTGAGGGACGAGCGGCCGGCGTCACGAAGGGCGGATGCCGAACCGGAGCCGAACCGCGCAGCGGCCTCGGCGAAGCGCTGGGCGCAGGCCGGCCGGCCTGCCCAGTGCAGGTGCAGATAAGACGCGTGGACGGTCGCCTCTCCGACGCGGGCGGGGTCGAGCGAGAAGCCCTCGGCCTTGCCCGCCCAGGTCCAGGCCGGAGCGCCGCCGTGACTCGGGACGGTCTGCGTCCGGTGGAACTCGTGGCCGGTCACCTCGGTGCCGGCCGCGGCCAGCAGGGTGTCGTGCGGAGCGGTCGCGATCCGGTAGCCGAGGGTGAGCCGCGGGGTCATCCGGGCGGACGCAGGGAGCGCCCCGACCATGGGATGGCCGTCGAGGTGCTCGCCCAGATACAACTGCCCGGCACACTCCGCGACGGTCGGCAGCCCTGACGCCACCGCGTCGGCGATTGCCGCGCGCAGCGGTGCGTTCCGGCTCAGTTCCACCGCGTGCACCTCGGGGAAGCCGCCCCCGATGTAGAGCCCGGCCAGCCCGGACGGCAGGCCGGCGTCGCCCAGCGGGTCAATCTCCACCACCTCGCATCCGGCCGCGGCGAGCAGCTCGGTCGTCTCGGCGTAGCGGAAGGTGAACGCCCGGCCCGCCATCACGCCGACCACCGGACGCCCGGCCACCGGTGCGACCTCGGACGTCGGGTCCCAGGGCTCGGCGTCCAGCCCTGGCGCGGAGGACGCCAAGTCGAGCACCGCGGCCAGGTCGACGTGCTCGGCGACGTGGGCGGCCAGCGCATCAATGGTCGCGGCTGACTCGGTCCGTTCCGCCGCGGGTACCAGCCCGAGATGGCGCGAGGGTGCGGCGATGCCGGCGTTGCGCGGCACCATTCCCAGCACAGGGAGCCCGGCGGCCTCGAACACGCTGCCGATCTCGGCCGCGTGCCGCGAGCTCGCCACCCGGTTCACCACCACGCCGGCGATGCGGACGTCGGGGCTGTAGGTCCGCAGGCCGAGCGCCGCAGCGGCAGCGGTGCGCGACGAGCCGGCGGCGTCCACAACCAGCAGGACGGGGGCGTCGACGAGCCGGGCGATGTGCGCTGTCGAGCCGAAGCCATCGCCGCCCAGTTGGCCGTCGAACAGGCCCATCACGCCTTCGATGATCGCGATGCCCGCAGGAGGTCTCGACGAGCTAGACCACCCGGTCGGTTTCGACGGGCTCAACCATTCGGCTGGTCGAGCTTGTCGAGACCGCAGCGGCGATTCGTGACTCCCCAGCGACTGCGGGTTGCTTCCGAAGCCGGCGCCGTGGAGGAACAGGCGCGGGACGAGCTCCTCGCTGGTCAGGACGGCGTCCAGGTTGCGCCCGGGACGGCCGGTGGCGAGCGAGTGGTAGCCGGGGTCGATGAAGTCCGGACCCACCTTGAAGCCGGCCACCTCATGGCCGGACGCGCGCAGCGCGGCCATCAGACCCGTGGCGATCGTGGTCTTTCCCGCGGACGATGCGGCGGCCGCCACCACCAGTCGGGGGAGGTTCACCATTCGATGCCCGCCTGCCCCTTCTGCCCGTTGTCGAAGGGATGCTTCACCTTGCGCATCTCGGTCACGGTGGTGGCGATCTCCAGCAGTTCGGGCGGCGCCCCGCGTCCGGTGATCACGACGTGCTGTGTACCGGGCCGGTCGCGCAGGGTCGTCACCACTTCGTCGACGTCCAGCCAGCCCCAGGTCAGCGGGTAGGTGAACTCGTCCAGGACGTACAGCCGGTGGCGTTCGGCCGCGAGCCGCTCGGCCACCTCGGCCCACGCCTCGCGGGCAGACTCCGCCCGGTCCGGCTCGGCGTCCGGCGTGCGCACCCAGTGGCGCCCGGAGCCGGTGGCGTACCACTCCACCTCGCCACCGGTGCCGGTGCGCTCGTGCTCGGCGCCGAGGGCTTCGAGGGCGACCCGCTCGCCGGTCACCCATCTCCCAGACTTCACGAACTGGAACACCCCGATCGACCAGCCCCGGTGCCACGCGCGCAGGGCGAGGCCCATCGCCGCCGTGGTCTTGCCCTTGCCCTCGCCGGTGTTCACGATCAGCGCGGGACGCAGCCGCCGCTCGCGCGGGGTGAGCCCGTCGTCCGGGGCCGTTGGCGGCACACCCTCAGGCATCGGGGTGGTCCTTGGTCACGATCCACGATTCTGCCCCATGCCCGCCGCCTCGATCGCCGATCGCGCCCGGATGACGCCGGACGGGGCCTAGGGTGCTGCCCATGGACGCCGACCCCAGGCCCTTCGGCCAGCTCACCGCCGGGCTGCCCGACGAGGCGTTCGTCACCGACGGCCTGCTCACCAAACGGGTGCTGCGCGCCTATGCCCTGGCCATGCTCGCCCCGGTCGGGAACGAACTGCTCTGGGACCTGGGGGCAGGCACCGGCAGCATCGGCATCGAGTGGTGCCGGTGCGACGCGGGGAACTCGGCCGTCGCGGTGGAGCGGGATCCGGAGCGCGTCTCCCGGATCGGCTCGAATGCCGCGAGCCTGGGAGTGGCCGCGCAACTCCGGGTGGTCGCGGCCGACGTCCTCGATGCGCTCCCCGGCCTGCCGTCCCCGGACGCGGTCTTCGTCGGCGGGGGAGTGACGGGCGACACCCTGTCCCGCTGCTGGGCCGCGCTGCCGTCCGGCGGACGCCTCGTCGCGCACAGCGTGACCGCCGAGTCCGACGCCGTCCTGCTGGACGCCTACCGCACCCGCGGCGGCGAACTGTGCCGGATCGCCGTCGAGAACGCGGAGCCGATCGGACGGTTCACCGGCTTCAAGCCGCTGCGAACGGTCACCGCCTGGGCGGCCCGCAAGGCGTAGAGCGGCAGGCGCCGTAGCGGAGCACGATGGTCGACCGTCCGCACAAAGGTGGTACTTCTCGTAATGGCAGACGGTCAGGTGTAGTGTTTCGGCTGCATGAGGGCCCGAGGAAGCCGGTGAGAATCCGGCGCGGTGGCGCCACTGTGAGCCCGGGAAACCGGGTGAGCCAGATACTCCGCCGTCATGTGTCAGATCCGCCGATAGGGACGAACCATCCCTGATAGGAGATGCCATGAGCACCACCGCTTCCATTCCAGTGACCGGGGTGTCGACCCACACCCTGACCCAGACCGGCCGCGCGTTCCTGCTGAGCGCCACTGTGCTGGTCGCCCTCGCGCTGTACTACTTCATCGGTGTCGATGAGGGTATGGCGTCCGTGTTCGGCAACACGCTCGTGATCCACGAGTGGGTGCACGACGCGCGGCACTTCCTCGGCTTCCCCTGCCACTGAGTCCCGAACATGGAGAACCGCGTCATTGCACGCGGAGCCCTCGCCGGTCTGATCGCCGGCGTGCTGGGCTTCGTCTTTGCGTTCATCAACGTCGAGCCGTACATCGACAAGGCGATTGACTACGAATCGGGTCGGGGCGAGGTCCTCGACGCCATTCACGAGGCCATCGGCCAGCCGGTCGAGGCCGAGGGCCCCGAGATCTTCAGCCGGCCGTTCCAGGCCACCATCGGACTGGCCACCGGCATCATCGGGGTGGCGATCGCGCTGGCCCTGCTGGTCGCCGTCGCCTTCCTGATCCTGCACGGACGCGTCAAGGTCCGCCCGCGGGTGCTGGTCTGGTCGGTCGCCGCCTTCGGCTTCCTGGGCGTGTTCCTGCTGCCGTTCGCGAAGTACCCGTCCAACCCGCCGGCGATCGGGCACGACTTCACGATCGAGGCGAGAGGCGCGCTGTACCTGGCGATGGTGGCGATCTCACTGATCCTGCTTGCCGGAGCCGTGTTCCTGGCGCGGTACCTGTCGCGACGGCTGGGCTGGACGTGGGCAGTGGTGATCTCCGCCGCCGCGTTGCTGGTCGTGTTCGTCGTCGTCTGCGCGCTGATGCCCTCGCTCGGCGATCTGCCCGCGAACGTGGCCATGACCAACGAGTTCGGTTTCGCCAGGTCGAGCACCGAGACGCCACTGCCGATCACCAACATCCTCAGTGAGCCGATCACGGTGGACGGCATCATCTACGCCCCCGGCCAGATCATCTACCCCGGGTTCAACGCCGATGTGCTGTGGGCGTTCCGCTGGTACTCCCTGCTCAACCAGGCGCTGGTCTGGGGCGTGATCGCCCTGGTGTTCGGCGCTCTGCTGGAGAAGCTGCTCGCCCCGAAGACCCCGGCCGTGAAGGCAGCGGTCGAGGAGCCGGTCGCGGCCTGAGCGCCACCCGCACTGGACGGCGCCGCGTCCGTCGTGTCCCCCACGGCGGACGCGGGCCCCATCCTGCGGGCCCACGAAAGGAAACCTGAGATGCACAAGCTGTCCCGTTCCGGAGTCGCGGTCGCCGCGGCGGCCCTGTTGTTCGCGGGCTGCTCGTCGGGGATGGGCGACATGTCCGGGACGTCGGGATCCGGTGGCTCGACGGCGTCGGGCGCCATGAACATGGTCGAGTACCCGATCGGCCAGTCCCAGAAGTTCGACGTCGTCCAGGTCTCGGCGGCCTACTCCAAGCCCGCCGACATGGAGCCGTCGGGCATGGGCATGTCCGCCGCGGACGCCGACATCCACCTCGAAGGCAACGTCACCGCCATGCAGGGGAACAAGATGGGCTTCGCGGTCGGCGCCTGGATCCCGTACGTGACCATCGACTACCAGATCACTGGCCCGGACGGAAAGGTGGCCAAGGGCGCGCTGATGCCGATGACCAGTTCGCACGGCCAGCACTACGGCGCCAACGTGAAGATGGGCAAGGCCGGTACCTACAAGGTCACCTACACCGTGCACAGCCCCACCGAGGGCGGCCTGATGGTGCACGTCGACAAGACGATGGGCGTGACCGGAAAGTTCTGGGACGCCCCGCTCGTGGCGTCGTGGGACTTCGACTACCTGCCGCGCCAGTGGTGACCCGGCGGGAGCCCACCCGCCGAATCCGGTGACCCGCGCGTGTCCACGCTCGCCTTCTTCGCCGACTCGGTGACCCTGGGCCTTCCGCTGGCGCTGGCCTGGGCCGCACTGTTCGCGGTTGCCGCCCGTTCCGACGGAGGCCGCGGGCTGCGCCTCTTCCTCATCCTCTCCGGCACCGGGGCCGTGGCGGCCGTCGCGGTCTCCGTGCTGCGCCAGTCCACGAACTGGCTCAACCGGGAACTGCTGGTCATCGTGCTGCTGCCGGTCGCGCTGCTGCTTGGCGCGGCCGTCCTGGCGTCGCTCTGGTGGCCGCGACCGGCCGGACGTGCCCCGGTGCGCTGGGGGCCTCCGCTGCTCGCCGTCCTGGCGGGCCTGGTGCTCGTGCTCGACCTGCCCGATCTTCTGCTGCTCAGCGTGGGATTCGTGGAGCCGGGCACGTCTCCGTTCACCAGCACCCTCGTGCTGAACGTGGGCGGCTACGTGCTCGGGGTGGGTCTGGCGGTCGTGATCGCCTGGGCGGCCTGTCGGGCGTCGGCTGGAGCGGCGCCCGGGTGGGTGCGGCTCGCGACATCACTCGTGCTCGCCGTCCTGCTGCTGGGCCAGCTGACCAGCCTGCTGCGGACGCTGCTCGTCCGCCAGCTGGTCGAGCTACCCCGTTGGGGGTTCGCGTGCGTGGTCTGGCTGCTCAACAACGACGGGCTGTTCACGGTCCTGCTGGCGCTGGCCGCCCTCCTGCCTGTGGCGTCGGCGTGGCGGGCGCACCGGCGCGCGCGAGCGGCGTCCGGCAATCCGGCGGACGGACGGCTCTGGCGGGCCGCGGCGCTCAGCCGGCGACGCTTCCTCGTGACGGCTGCGACCGGCCTGGGGGCGGCGGCCGTCGCGATGACCGTGGGCCGGGCGATCGCCGACGCCGAGCCGACACTGTCGCCACCGGAGAAGTTCGACAGCGACGCCCGCGACGTCTGGGTGGAGGTAGCAGCCATCGACGACGGCCACCTGCACCGCTTCGCCTACCCGGCCAGGGACGGCACCGATGTGCGGTTCCTCGCCATCCGGAAGATGGCGAACTCCTTCGTGGCCGCGCTCGACGCCTGCAACATCTGCGGACCGGCGGGCTACTACGAGTTGGACGGCCAGGTGATCTGCGCGCGCTGCGGCGTCGCCATGAACATCGCGACGATCGGCTTCAAGGGCGGCTGTAACCCGATCCCGATCGACTACACGGTCACGAACGGACGGCTGGTCGTGGCGCGCACCGTGCTCGAGGCCAACACCAAGGTCTTCGCGTAGGAGTCTGGCGATGTTCTGGCGGATGGTCACCCGGGCGCTGCAGCGGCAGCGGGGCAAGCGGGTCCTGATCGCGCTGACGGTCGCCCTGGGCGTCTCGCTGTCGACGGCGATCCTGAGCGTGATGCTCGACGTCGGCGACAAGGTGAACGCGGAGCTGAAGGCGTACGGGGCCAACATCGTCCTGCGTCCGAAAGGCGCGGCGGTGGTCGACGACCTCTACGGGGGCGTCGCCGACGCCTCGTCCGGGGCGGCGCTGAAGGAGAAGGAGCTGCCAAAGATCAAGACGATCTTCTGGGCGTACAACATCCTCGACTTCGCGCCGTTCCTGTCGTCCGAGGTGTCGCTGCTGCCGGAGGGCGGGGCCGAATCGATGAAGGCGCAGGCGGTCGGCACCTGGTTCGCCCGGCGCCTCGACCTGCCCACCGGGGAGTCGGTCACCACAGGCATGCGCTCGTTGCGCTCCTGGTGGGACGTGCAGGGCGCCTGGGCCGACGACGGGGACGCCGGTTCGGCGATGGTCGGCGCACGCCTGGCCGCGGCGCACGGCATCCGGGTCGGCCAGAAGCTGGCTATGGCGTCCGGCCGCAACACCGTTGAGCTCACCGTCGTCGGCATCTTCGACTCCGGCAGCGACGAGGACGACCAGGTGTTCGTCCCGCTGGCCACCGTGCAGAAGCTGACGAATCGTCCGGGGGCGGTCGGACGGGTCGAGGTGTCGGCCCTGACCACCCCGGACAACGACCTGGCCCGGCGGGCCGCCAAGGACCCCGACTCGCTGTCGGCGCGGGACTGGGAGACCTGGTACTGCACGGCCTACGTCTCCTCGATCTCCTACCAGCTGGAGGAGGTGATCAGCGGGTCGGTGGCCAAGCCCGTCCGGCAGGTCGCCGAGTCGGAGGGCGTCGTGCTGGAGAAGACCCAACTGCTGATGCTGCTGGTCACCGGACTGAGCCTGCTCGCCGCGGCGCTGGGCATCGCGAACCTGGTGACGGTCTCGGTGATGGAGCGCGCCCCGGAGATCGGGCTGCTGAAGGCGATCGGGGCCACCGACCGCGCGGTCGTGGCGCTGGTGCTCACCGAGACCCTGATCGTCGGGCTCCTGGGCGGCCTCGTGGGCTACGTCGGCGGACTGGGCCTCGCCCAGGTGATCGGGACGGCGGCCTTCGGCTCGGCGATCGCGTTCAAGCCGCTGGTGATCCCGGTCGTCGGCGCGTTCGTCCTCGCGGTGATCCTGGTCGGCTCGCTGCCGGCCGTCCGACTGCTGCTGTCACTGCGTCCCGCGGAGGTGCTGCATGGCCGTTGACCGGACGCGGGCCGCGGCCCGCCGCAGGATGTACCTGCACATGCTGCTGCGCTCCGTGTCGGTGCGCCGCTCGCGGGTGTTGATCGCCGTCCTCGCGATCGCGGTCGGCGCGACGACGCTCGCCGGGCTGGTCACGATCTCGATCGACATTCCCGGCCAGATGGGTCGCGAGCTGCGCTCCTACGGGGCGAACCTCGTGGTCGTGCCGCAGGGCGACACCGCCATCCCGGACGCGTCCGTGGCCGCTGTCGACGCACTCGTCCCTTCCGACGCACTGGTCGGACGCACCTCCTTCCGCTACGAGACCATGCGGATCAACTCCCAGCCGTGGACGGCGGCGGGCGCCGACCTCGCCGGCCTGCGCTCCGTCCGGCCGTACTGGCTCCTCACCGGGGCGTGGCCCGCGTCCGGGCAGGTGCTGATCGGACGCGATGTGGCCGATGCCAGCGGCCTGGGCGTCGGCAGCCCGGTGAAGCTCACGCTCGCAGGCAAGGACGGCAAGGACGTCGACCACAAGGCCGTGGTCAGCGGCGTCCTCGACGCGGGGGACGCCGAGGACGGCTTCATCGTGATGAGCCGCGACGACCTCGACCGGATCATGGGCGGTGACCGCGGCGCGGACGTCCTGGAGTACAGCATCTCGCTCGACGCGGGCGCCCTGACGTCCCTCGCGACCCGGATTACCGGCGGCGACCACCACGTCACCGCCACCCCGGTCAAGCGCCTCGCCCGCTCGGAGACCACCGTGCTGACCACGCTGAGCGCGCTGCTGCTGTCGGTGACGGTGATCGTGCTGGCGCTGGCGATGATCACGGTGGCCACCACGATGATGGCCGTGGTGGCGGAGCGGCGCGTCGAGATCGGACTGAAGAAGGCGATCGGGGCGGACGCCCGCGCGATCGCGGCGGACTTCCTCGGTGAGGGCCTGCTGCTCGGTGCGGCCGGGGGACTGCTCGGCGGCCTGCTCGGGCTGGGCTTCGCGCAGGTGGTCAGCCTGCAGGTGTTCGGACGGGGCATCTCCGCGGACTGGTGGCTGGTCCCGTCCGCCGTCGTGGTGTCGGTGCTGGTCACCGGTCTGGCCTGCCTGCTGCCGGTGCGGCAGGCGTCCGAAGTCGAGCCCGCGATCGTGCTGCGGGGAGAGTAGGGAGCGATGCCGGTACTGGAGCTGAAGAACGTCACCAAGTCGTACGGCGACCTGAACGCGCTCCACGACGTCAGCCTCACCGTGGAGGCGGGGGAGTGGGTGTCGGTGGTCGGGCCATCCGGCTCGGGCAAGTCGACGATGATGAACATCGTCGGCTGCCTGGACCGGCCCACCTCGGGCGCGGTCGTGCTGGACGGCTCGGACGTGGCGACGCTGAGCGCGTCCGGCCTGACCCAGGCGCGGCGGCGGACCATCGGGCTGATCTTCCAGAAGTTCCACATGGTCAACCACCTGACCGCAGTGGAGAACGTGATGGTCGCGCAGTACTACCACTCCCTGCCCGACGAGGCCGAAGCCCTGGCCGCGCTCGACCGGGTCGGCCTGCGCGAGCGCGCCCACCACCTGCCCAGTCAGCTGTCCGGCGGTGAGCAGCAGCGCGTGTGCATCGCCAGGGCCCTGATCAACTACCCGAAGCTCGTGCTCGCCGACGAGCCCACCGGCAACCTCGACGAGGTCAACGAGCGGCTCGTCCTGGACTTCTTCCGCCAACTGCACGCCGAGGGCACCACGCTGATCGTCGTCACGCACGACCCCACGGTCGCGGGGATGGCCGACCGCCAGGTCGTGCTCGACCACGGCCGCATCGTCCGTCGGATCGACAACCCGAAGGAGCAGGCATGAACGGACGGCGGGAGTCGCGCGGCCTCGCGCTCGCCGCGCTCGGGGGGCTCGTCCTGGCCGGCTGCGCCGGGGCGGTCGACACCGACGTGAAGGACGGCGGCTACGCCGACGGCACCTACAGCGGACGCAGCCAGGCCGACGACGACGGCGGGTACGGCGAGGTCACGCTGACCATCAAGGGCGACGACATCACCGCCGCGACCTTCACGCTGCGCCTCAAGGACGGCAGCGAGAAGGGCAAGGACTACGGCATGACCAACGGCAAGGTCGTCGACATCCCGACCTATCGCAGGGCGCAGGCCGGGATCGCCGCAGCTCCGGAGTTCGCCGCCCAGCTGGTCGAGACCGACGACCTCGGTTCCGTGGACGCGATCACCGGGGCGTCGCTGAGCTACCGCCAGTTCCAGGAGGCGGTGACCGATGCCCTTCGCAACGGCCCGCACTGAGCCTGAACCCACCGGACGGCTCGTCGAGCCTGTCGAGACGCCGGGCATGCTGCTGCACAGCGTCACGTCATGCATGGGCACGCTGGCAATGATCAGCGTGTGGGGCGCCCACGCGTCCGCCGCGGTCGGAGAGGCCGCGGACGAACTGGACCGGCTGGAGTCGCTCTGGTCGCGGTTCCAGCCGACGTCGGACGTGGCGATGCTCAACGCGGCGTCCGGGGCGTGGATCGAGGTGTCGCCCGAGACGGCGGCCCTGGTCGGGACGGCCCTGGCGATGACCGAGGCGACCGGCGGGGCGTTCGACATCACGCTCGGTAGCGCGGCTCGGCCGGCAGAGGTTCGCGGCGACACCGTCCGGCTGCCGCCCGGAGCCCGGCTCGACCTCGGCGGGATCGGCAAGGGCGCGGCCGTGCAGCGGGTCATCGACCTGCTGCGGCGCCGCGGGGCGAGAACGGCCCTCGTGAACCTCGGCCGCTCCTCGATCGGCACGCTCGGTACTCCGCCCGGACGCGACCAGTGGCGCGTGGCCATCAATTGCCCGACGCCGCCGGACGAGCCCATCCGGCTGGTCGAGCCTGTCGAGACCCCGTCCTGGCCCGTGCTCACCTTCGGCGAGGGCTACCTCTCCACCTCCGGCGACGAGGTCCCCGCCTCCGGCCACACGATCGACCCGGCCACGGGCGAGCCATCAGCCAGCGGTGCGCGGTTGGCCACCGTCCTCTGCGACGACGGTGCCCACGCGGAGGCCTGGTCGACGGCGCTGCTGGTGCTGGGGACGCGAGGCCTGCCGATGGCGGTAGCGGCCGGGTGCGAGGCCGTGCTGATGGACCATGCCGGGCAGCTGCGGCGCACGCCCGGGCTCGAACAGAAGGAGGCGTCATGCGGCTGACCCTGATCGCGCCGGGACCGACGACGGGAACCCGGCGCTCGGTGTTCGGCGACACCGGAGACCTGCTCGAAGCTCCGGGCCTGCTGCCCATCCGGGCGGGCAAGCCGGTGTTCAGCGGGCCGGAACCGGCCTGCGTCCAGACGGTCGCGACCATCCGCGCCGACTCGGTGGTGCTGGACGGCCTGGCCGGCCCCGATTTCGGAGTCTGGACGGGACTCAGCCTCGAGGACGTACTGTCGCGGGACGCAGGGGGCCTCCAGCAGTGGATCGCCGATCCGGCCGCGAACCCGCACGGCGGCGAGTCGCTGGCGCAGCACCTGGACCGGGTGGCGGCCCTGCTTGACGGCTACGAGTGGCCCGAACGGGGCGCGGCCGTGGTGGCGTCCTCGTTCACCGTCCGCGCCGCGTGCGTCCACGCACTGGCCGCAGGCTTCGCGTCCCTGTCGCACCTGGACGTCGTGCCCGGCGCCTCCGCGACTCTCGGCCGTCACGCGGGCACCTGGCGGTTCCAGGCCCTCGTGCCACCGTCGTCCCGGATGTGATCCGGGACCTGGAGAGTCCTGAGGTCGGCTGTTGGGGATCCCGGCTTTCGCCGGGATGACGCAAGGGCAGGGCAGCCGGACGCTCAGAGCTGGAGGTGAAGGCGCAGGGCGTCGTCGAGTTGAGCCATGAGATGGGTGGGGACGCGTCCGATCACCGGTCCGATCCGGGCGACCGAGACCGAACGGACCTGCTCGGCCTGGGCCTTGGAGTCGATCCGAATGCCGGTGTCCTCCGCAGGCAGGAGAACCTGGAACGGAAAGATCCGGGTGACGTTGCTGGTTACGGGGACGACGGTCACCACGCCTCGTCCCAGCCGAGCGGCCGTGGTGTTGGCGCGGTCATTGCTGACGATGACCGCCGGCCGGCGCTTGTCGGCCACGCCTGCCATCGCCGGCTCCAGGTCGGTCAGCCGGATCTCACCGCGGAGCATCCGCCAGCCCGTCCGCGGCGGTGCCCTCCCAGGCCCCAGCGTCGCCGGAGGCCTCCCAGTCCTGCCAGGCCGCCACGTAGGCGTCCTCCAGGTCGGGGTCGCCCAGCAGTTTGATCGCCTGCTGGATCGCCGCCGACCGCGACTTCAGGCCGGCTGCCTGGGCGTACTTGTCCAGCGCCGCGACCTCGCTCTCGGAAAGACTCACGCTCAGCTTCACACCACCAATGCTACCCGAGTGCTACCGCCCCGTGAGCGTCGTCTGAACCGAACACGGTCAGAAACGGTGCACCTTGCGCGAAGGAGGTGGCGCGGCCAGGGCCAGGAGTGCATCGAGGTCGACGTGGGCCTCCAGCGCATCGGCGAGATCGTCCAGCATCTGGGTGCGGCGCTCGCTGAAGCCGGGCTGGTCAGGGGCGGGCTGCCATGACGAGCCGACGGTCGCGGCCAGTTCGGTGAGCCAGGCCCGGCGGAAGTCGTCGTTCTCGAAGGCGCCGTGCCAGATCGTGCCCCAGGTGTTGCCCACCCGGACGCCGTCCAGGAACGGCTCGCCACCGGTCGGCTCGACCACGCCGTGATGGATCTCGTAGCCGATCACCGCGTGCCCGTGCCATTCACCGTGTGGCCGGCCGAGCACCTTGTCCGGGCTGAACCGGACGCGCGCCGGCAGCAGGCCCAGCCCCGGCTCGGTACCGCGCGCCGACTCCACAGGGTCGTCGATCACGTCGGTGAGCATCTGGTAGCCCCCGCAGATTCCGAGGATCGGACGCCCGGCAGCCGCGCGCGCGACCAGGGCGTCCGCCAGTCCCAGCGTTCGCATCCAGTCCAGATCGGCCAGCGTCGACCGGCTGCCGGGCAGCACCACCAGGTCCGCGTTCGCCAGGTCGACCGGGCTCGCGGTCGCGAACACGTCCAGGCCCGGCTCGGCGGCCAGCGCGTCGAGGTCGGTGGCGTTCGAGATCCGCGGGAACCGGATCGCCGCCACCCGCAGCGTCCCCGCACGGCCGGGCAACCGCGGCCACTTCGCGAAGGCCAGCGCGTCCTCGCTGTCCAGCCAGACCCGGTCGAGCCACGGCAGGACGCCGAAGCAGCGCAGGCCCGTCCGCTCGGTGAGCTCGGTCAACCCCGGGTCGAGCACTGACTGGTCACCGCGGAACTTGTTGACCAGGTAGCCGGCGAGCGTGGCCCGGTCGGCGTCGTCCACGATCGCCCAGTGGCCGTAGACGGACGCCAGCACCCCGCCGCGATCGATGTCTCCGACCAGCACCACCGGCAGTCCGAACCGCCGGGCCAGGCCGAAGTTCACGTAGTCGCCCACTCGCAGATTGATCTCAGCGGGCGACCCCGCCCCCTCGGCCACGATCAGGTCGTAGCCGGCCTCCAGCTCCGCGTACGCCGAGAAGGCGGCCTCGGCCAGCTGCGTGCGCCCACCGACGTACTCCCCGGCCTCCAACGTTCCGCCCGGCTGCCCGCGCAGCACGATGAACGAGCGCCGGTCGGTCCCGGGCTTGAGCAGCACGGGATTCAGCAGTGCGGACGGCTCCACGCCGGCCGCGATCGCCTGCAGGTACTGGGCGCGACCGATCTCCGACCCGTCGGGGCAGACCATCGAGTTGTTCGACATGTTCTGCGCCTTGAACGGAGCCACCCGGATGCCCTGTCGCGCCCACGCCCGGCACAATCCCGCGACGACCAGGGACTTCCCGGCGTCCGACGATGTGCCCGCCACCAGGAGTCCCGCCATGCGCCCATCCTCCCATCCACGGGGACGGCGCGTGCGTGGGAACAGTCCGTGGGGGGTGACTGAGGGGCAGCACGAACTGGAGACCAGCGGCCTGGCGGGGCGACGCCTATCTGCGTGGTGCCCGGGAACAGAGGAGGCCGGGGCGCCCCGAGGGGAAGGGGCAACCCCGTCCCGAGTACACCGATTGGAACGTTACCGGTAACAACGCGGGCTGTGTAGTCCAATTACGGAGAATTGGCTCATCCTGGACGCGTGTCCTCCGGCGGTCGCGGGCGGAGCTATCGTCGTGCCCTGGCGACTAGACTCGCGCCACCCGGTTCGGGCGGGTGAAGGCGGGGTGATGACCGGTTTGTCTGCAGAGACGAACACCGACGGGCTCCGTCGTGGCCCCTCGCTGCTGGTGACCGCGGCGATCTGGCTGGCGGTCGGCGTGGCGGTCGCGTCCGCTCTGCTCGTCGCCGGAGTGCTGACGCTGCTTCCGTCCCTGCCCGGACGCCTCGAAGCGGATGCGACGACAGGCCTGGTCTCCAGCCTCGGCGACCTCGTCGGACGCCTCACCTCGACCGCAACGCTGGGCCTGCTGGCGGGAATGGTCGCGTTCGTCCCTGCCGGATCGGACGGGACGCTCGCCGCGCCCGCGGGCCGGCTCGTCCGCTGGGCGGGACGCGCCGCGCAGGTGTGGTTCGTCTCCGCGTTGCTGATGACCTTCGCGAACCCCGCGTTCGTCACCGGAATCCCGATCGCCTACACGCTGCGCCCCGACATCTGGCTGTACAACTTCAGCAGCACGCCCAGCGCGCTGGCCTGGCTGGTCTCGGCCGTGGTCGCGCTCGCCACGGTCCTGGTGGCCTACCGCTCCACGCGTGCCTCGGCGTTCGTCGTCTGCTGGATCGCCGGCGCGGTCGCCGCGGTGTTCGTCGCGGTCACCGGGAACGTCTCGGTCGGCCTCAACCACGACTGGGCGACGGACGCCGCCGGCGTGGCCACCCTGGCGACGGTCCTGCTCGGCAGCGGGGCGATCGGCGTGGTGGCGGCGGCCGCGTCCGGAGCTCCGGACCCGCTGGCTGGCGTCCGCCGGTATCACAGGGCCGCGCTGCCCCTGATCGTGCTGGCCGCCGCGGGTTACGCGCTGGTCGCCTGGCAGCAGCTCGCCGGCAGGTCCCCGTTCGACGTGGTGGCCGGCGCGCCGGTGGTCGCAGGGGCCGCCGTGCTCGTGCTGCTCGGAGTCAGTTGGCTGGTCCGTCAGTTCTCCGGGACAGGTCAGAACGGCCCGGACGTCCGGAGGCGGGTGTCCGCCGTGGCCCGCGACATCGTCCTGATCGTGCTGGGCGCGGCCTGCCTGAGCGCGGCCACCCACCTGCCGCCACCGCGGTTCGACGTCCCACAGTCGAGCCAGGTGAACTACCTGGGCTACGACGTGGACGTCCCGGCCACGATCGCGACGCTCACCGGCCTGGGCCGTCCGAACGTCCTGTGGGTGCTGCTGGCGCTCACCGCGATCGGCGCGTACGCGTGGGGCATGCTGCGCGTGCACCGGACGGGCGGACGCTGGCCGGCGTGGCGGTTCCTGTTCTGGGTTGCCGGCTGGGGCCTCACGCTCTACCTCGCCACCAGCGGGCTGTGGATGTACTCCACGGCCGCCTACAGCTGGCACATGCTCGTGCACATGACCGTGAACATGATGGTGCCGGTGCTCTGCGTGCTGGGCGCCCCGTTCACGCTGATCGATGCCGCGTCCAGGCCGCGGACGTCCGGCGAACTGCCCGGGCCGCGCGAGCTGCTGGCCGGGCTGGCCGCCAACCGGTTCGTCCGGTTCCTGCTCAGCCCGCCGGTGATCTGGGTGAACTATGTGTCGTCGCTGTTCCTGGTCTACTTCACGCCCCTGTTCGCCTGGCTGATGCGCTACCACTGGGCACACCAGCTGATGCTGCTGCACTTCATGGTCGCCGGCTACCTGTTCTTCAGCCTGCTCGTCGGACCCGATCGCCACCCGTGGCAATTGCCGTACCTGGTGAAGTTCGCCCTGTTGGTGAGCATCATGCCGTTCCACGCGATCTTCGCGGTGGGCATCATGATGGCGCGCCAGGTGATCGGCGAGGAGTTCTACAAGACCATCTCGGTGAGCTGGGTTCCGGACCTGCTCGCCGACCAGAACATCGCCGGCCAGATCACGTGGTTCACTGGGGAGGTGCCGGTGTTCGTCGCCGTGATCGTGCTGGCCGCGCAGTGGTTCCGCAGTGACAGCCGCGAGGCCGCCGTCTCCGACCTGCTGGCCGACACGGGAGCGGACGGCGACGAGCTCGGCGCCTACAACGACATGCTCGCCCAGCTGGCCGAGCGCGACCGGCAGCACGGAGGTGAGGGAGAGTGAGCACCGACACCACGGCGGACGCCGGACTGGAGGCACGCGTCGAGCTCGACATCTCCGGCATGACCTGCGCAGCCTGCGCGAACCGGATCGAGAAGAAGCTGAACAAGCTGGACGGCGTCCGTGCGACAGTGAACTACGCGACCGAGCGCGCGGTGGTCCTCGGCATGCCGCCCCAGCACGTCTCCGAGCTGATCTCCACCGTGCAGGCGGCCGGTTACGACGCGAAACAGGTCGTCGAGGGCGCCGAGCCGGACGGCTACAGCGACCGGGTGAAGCTGCTCCGGACGCGCCTGCTGGTGGCCGCGCTGATCACGTTCCCGCTCGGCGACGCGGCGATCGTGCTGGCCCTGACCCCGCAGCTGCGGTTCCCCGGCTGGGAGTGGGCCCTGATCATCGGCGCGATCCCGGTGGTGTTCTGGTGCGCCTGGCCGTTCCACCGGGCGGCCTGGCGGAACCTGCGCCACGGCGCGACCAGCATGGACACTCTGGTCTCCCTTGGCGTGCTGTCCGCGTTCACCTGGTCGGTGGTGGCCACGGTCCTCGGCTCTCCGCAGGAGACCTCGTACTGGTTCGGCTACGGCCTCGCCCCGGCCGGCGCGGACACGCTGTACCTGGAGGCCGCCGCAGCCGTGACCACGTTCCTGCTGGCCGGGCGCTACGTCGAGGCGCGCTCGAAGCGGTCGGCGCGCGGGGTGCTGGAGGCCATCGGCCAGCTCGCGCCGAAGACCGTCCGGGTGGTCAGGGACGGGGTCGAGCAGCTGGTGCCGATCGGCTCGCTCAAGGTCGGCGAGCGGTTCGTGGTGCGTCCGGGCGAGCGGATCGCCACCGACGGCCAGGTGCTGGTCGGCACGTCCGCGATCGACACGTCCGCGATGACCGGCGAGCCCGCTCCGATCGAGGTGACGGTCGGCGAACGGGTGCTGGGCGGCACCACCAACACCACCGGCGCCCTGGTCGTCGAGGCCGAGAAGGTCGGAGCGCACACGCAGCTGGCCCAGCTCGCCGTGCTGGCCGAGCAGGCGCAGGCGCGCAAGGCGTCCGTGCAGACGCTGGTCGACAAGGTCGTGGCGTGGTTCGTGCCGTCCGTCTTGGGGATCGCGCTGATCACCCTGATCGTGTGGCTGGCGATCGGGGCCGGGTCGCGGGCGGCGTTCAGCGCGGCGATGTCGGTGCTGATCATCGCCTGCCCGTGCGCGCTCGGCCTGGCCACCCCCACCGCGCTGCTCGTCGGCGTCGGACGCGGCGGCCAGCTCGGCATCCTGATCAAGGGCCCGGACGCCCTGGAGGCGTCCGGCGTGATCGACACCGTCGTTCTCGACAAGACCGGCACCCTCACCACCGGCATCATGACCCTCGCCGGGATGCACTCGTTCGACTCGCGTCTAGGGGTGGTGGCTGGGCTTGACGAAGCCCGTCCTGGGGTGGTGGCTGAGCTTGACGAAGCCCGTCCTGGGGTGGTGGCTGAGCTTGACGAAGCCCGTCCGGCTGACCCTTCGTCAAGCTCAGGGATCACGGGGGGTTCTCCTGACCCTTCGTCAGGCTTAGGGACCACGACCCAACGGTTGCTGGCGCTCGCTGCGGCCGTCGAGACGTACTCGGAGCACCCGATCGCACGGGCGATCGTGGCCGGCGCGTCCGGGCTCGATCTCCCGGACGCCACCGACGTGACCGCGCTGCCAGGACACGGGGTCCGCGGGGTGGTCGTTCACGGCGGAACCGAACACCAGGTGGTGCTCGGCAACCGGGAACTGATGGAAGCACAGGGGTTCACCGTCCCTGCCGAGGCGTGGGAGCTGGTCGAGGCGGCAGCGGAGGCGGGCCGCACGGCGGTCCTGCTCGCCGTCGACAGAGTCGTCCGTGGCGGGTTCGAGGTCGCAGACGAGCTGAAGGCGTCCGCGCCGGCAGCGGTCGCACGGCTGCAGAAGCTGGGCCTGCGCACGGTGCTGCTCACCGGCGACCGGGACGGCGCGGCGGAGGACGTCGGTCACCAGGTCGGCGTGGACGAGGTGATCGCCGGCGTGCTGCCCGCGGAGAAGGCCCGCGTGATCGAGCGGCTGCAGGCGGACGGACGCAGGGTGGCGATGGTCGGCGACGGCATCAACGACGCTGCCGCGCTGGCGACGGCCAATCTGGGCATGGCCGTGGTGAGCGGCACGGACGTGGCGCTGAAGTCGGCCGACATCATCCTGGTGCGGCGCAGTCTCGACGTCGTCCCGGACGCGATCCGGCTCGCCCGGCGCACGCTGGGCACGATCCGCGGCAACCTGGTCTGGGCGTTCGCCTACAACGTGGCGGCGATCCCGCTCGCGGCATTCGGCCTGCTCAACCCGCTGATCGCCGGCTTCGCAATGTCGCTGTCCAGCGTGTTCGTGGTCACGAACTCGATGCGGCTGCGCCGCTTCGACCCGCGCCACGACGGTCCGGCCGGCCGCTGAGTCCTCCGGGGTGAGGCGTCCGCCGGGTCACAGCCAGCGCTGCCTACACTCGACCGGGCGGCGCGGTTAGCCCCGCGGACCGGAGAGGGAAGAAGTGGCAGGTCGAGCGACAGCATCGCGCAGACGGGTGAGGCCAAAGCTGGCGGCGGTGACCCTGGCGTTGTCCCTGTTGGGCCTGGTCGCCTGTTCCTCGGCCGACCCGATCACCACGGGCAGCCGTCCGAACGCGGGCGCTGCGCCGTCCGCCGCCCCGGAGTCGCGGACCGCCATCGCGCTGCCGGACCTTCCCGGCTGGGTCGCGCCAACGCCGCTGGGCAACGGGACGTACTCGCGTCCGCTGCTGGGCGCCTCGGGCGACATCAGCTGGACGGTGTATGACCAGCAGAGCCAGCCGATGCCGTCGTACAGCCCTTCGCGGACGGTCGCCTGGGGGGCGCCCCAGGACTACACGAAGATCCCCGGCGTCCTGGTCTGGCGGGGGAACAACGCCCGCACCGCGCCCACCTACGGCACGGCGAACATCGCAGACAAGACCATGCGGATCGTGTGGACCCACGACATCGGCGCCGTGAAGGCGGACGGCAGCTACTTCCCTGGCGCCGGCTGGACGGGCCAGCCGCTGCTCGTGAACTGGCCGAAGGCGACCAAGGAGGCGATGGGGCTGCCCGCGTCCGAGGTGGACGACCCGAGCTTCGTCGAGGTGATCTACCCGGTCTTCGACGGCCACATCTACCGGCTCGACCTGGCCACCGGCGCTCAGACCAAGCCGGCGATCGACTCCGGCTGGGGCTTCAAGGGCACTGGCTCGATCGACCCGCGCGGCTACCCGCTGCTGTACACCGGTCAGGGCCTGAACGAGAACGGAGAGGCCAAGGGCCCGTGGGAGTACCGGATCTTCGACCTGATCCAGAACAAGCAGGTCGCCCAGATCAGCGGCACCGACGAGGTGTCGCGCCGCCAGGATCCGGTGGGCTGGGGCGCCTTCGACTCGTCCGCGCTGGTCGACCGGTTCTCCGACACCCTGATCGAACCCGGCGAGAACGGGGTGATCTACCAGGCGAAGCTGAACGCGTCCTTCGACCCTGCGGCGAAGAAGGTCTCGGTCGACCCGCAGATCACCAAGATGACGTACTCCACCCCGGTCAGCCGGCAGTACGGCATCGAGAGCTCTGCCGCGGCGTGGCGCAACCTGATGTACGCCAACGACAACGACGGGAACATGGTGTGCTGGGACGCGACCACGCTGCAGGTCGTCTGGGCGCACAACTTCTCCGACAACGCCGACTCCACCCCGGTGTTGGCGGACGAGGGCGGTCACCCCTACCTGTACACCGGCAACTCGGTCGGTTGGCGGGGCGCGCAGCGGCGTGACCAGGTGACCCGCCTGGTCAAAGTGGACGGGCTGACCGGGCAAGTCGTCTGGCAGTACGACCTGCCCACCTACTACGACTTTGCGGTGAAGGGCGGCCTGCTCTCCACTCCGCTGCTGGGCCAGGGCGAGGACGCCGACATGGTGATCTTCAACGTCGCCAAGACCACCGCGCCGTCGGAGGGCACCCTGATCGCGCTGGACCGGCAGTCTGGGAAGACGATCTGGTCGCGGAGCCTCGCCCACTACTCGTGGAGTTCTCCGGTGCTGATCCACGGATCGGACGGGCACGAATACGGCGTCTTCGGCGACTCGGCGGGCCTGCTGCACCTGTTCGAACCCGCCACGGGGAAGGACTACTCGACGCTGTCGCTGGGCAAGAACGTCGAGGCCTCGGTGTCGGCGTACGACAACATGCTGGTGGTCGCCTCGTACAACCAGAAGATCTACGGGATCAAGGTGGGCTGACGTGGGCGCGATCCTTGCCGGGGGGCTCGCCCTCGTGGTCAGCGGCGGAGCCGCACTGCTGGCCCGGACCCTGCCCGGTTGGCGGACGCGGGTGGCCGGCGGCGGCCCGGCGTGGCTGGGTCTGGCCGTGGGCCTGCTGGTGCTGTGGCGCACCTCGGCCGCGACGAACCTGACCCTGATCCTGCTGGGTGCGGCGCTGGTCGCCGGGCTGGTGGAGACGGTGCTGCAGCTCTTCCGCGCGCACTGGGTGTTCCGGTCGCTCGCGCAGCTGGTGGTACTCGGCGGCGCGATGGCAGTGGAGTACCAGCGCGGGGACGTGTTCCTCGTGACCGCCGCTGTCGGTGCCGCGGTCGGCGTGGTCGCGTTCCAGGCGATGGACTTCGCGACCCGGGCTGCACAGCTCTCCGGGGCCGGCCGGACGCCACCGCTGGTAGCTCTGCTGGGCGCCGCCTACCTGTTCCTGATCGCCCGGGGCCTGCCGAACCTCGGCCTGAGCGCGCTCGTGGTCGTGGTGGCCGCCGCCGTCCTGCCGTTCGCGGTCCTGCCCGGGCGGGCCGGTGCTGAGGAGCGGGCGCTGGGCCCCGTCCTGGCGGCGGCCGGCTGGGCGACCGGGATCTATGCCTGGCTGGCGAACGCCTCGCCGGCGATGGTGCTGGCGCCCGTCCTGGTCGTCGGGGTGGACGTGGCCTGGACGCTGGTCCGGCGGCTGGTCACCGCGGCGGGACGCGCGCGCCTGGCGTCCGCGGGCGGCTGGTGGCCGGGCGTGGGCGCCTGGAGCGAGCCCGCGGACGATCTGGTGGCCCAGCGCGCCGCGGCGTCCACCTCGGTGTGGGCCGCGTCCGGCTGGTTGCTGGGCGCGACCGTGCTCATGCTCGTGCTCAGCGGCGCGCAGTGGCTGCTCGGCGTCCGGTGGCTGCTGGCTTTCGGCACACTCCTGCTGCTGGCGCTCGGCTGGCTGCTGCTCCAGCTCGCCGCAGCCCGGCTGCCGAGGCCGGACCTGATCGCCTGGCTGGCCGGGCTCACGGCGGCCGCCGGGCTGCTCGCGGTCGCCGCGAGGCTCACCGACGGCCGGCTACTGGTCACCGCCCTGCCGCTGGGCGTCGCGCTGGTCGTCTGGCTCGCCGCTGTCCCGCGGCTCCGCCGGTCCCGTCCCTGACCCACCGCCCGCTCGGATGGGGTGAACGAAAAAGGAACCGTCCCCTTTCCGTTCAGCTGCTACGCACTTCGACGCATCCGGGGAACTCTGGAGTGGCCGGACACGACTTGTTGTGGTGATGGTGCCCGCACTGTCTTTCCCGCAGGCTACGGACGATCGGATGAAATGCTCGGCTCTGGAGATGCCCTGACCTGGCTGGTCACGGCCTGGTTCACCGTGCTCGGCGCCGTCGCGGTGGTCGCGACCGTCCGCTCGGCCGGATGGATCGCGCGCGTCTCGTCCGGGGCGCACGTGCTGATGTGCGCGGCGATGGCGGCCATGCCGTGGCCGTGGGCGATGCGCGTCCCGGCGGTGGTCCCGGTGCTGCTGTTCTCGGCCGCGGTGCTGTGGTTCGTCGGATTGGCGGTCTTCCGTCCGGACGCCACGCACCACGCGGGCGTCCCGGTGCTCGCCTACCACGCCGCGATGATGGCGGCGATGGTCTGGATGGCGCTGCTGATGTCGGCACCGCCGGACCTTCCGGACAGCGCGGGCGGCCAGGCGGCCACAGCCGAGTCGGCAGGCATGGCCGGCATGGACATGTCCGGCGCGGCGGTGCACACCCTCGCGATCCAGACCACGACGCTGCCGGATTGGGCGTGGCTGCCCAGCGCCGGCTTCGTCGCGGTGTTCGCTGTGGCGTCGATCTGGTACCTCGTCCGCCTCGGCCGCCCCTCGGACACGGCGCCGTCCGGTCCGCTTCCGCCCGTCGTGGACTTGTTGACCGGCCTCGGCATGGCGGTCGGAATGGGCGGCTCACTACTCGCGATGCACTGATTCAGGAGGGACGGACGCACATGAACCGCACCCGGCTCGCGGCCCGGTCCGGCCTGGTCCTCGCCGGCACCGCCCTGTTCGCGCTGGCGACGGCCGCCCCGGCGTCTGCGCACGTCCACGCGGACGGCAGCGCAACCGTCGGCGGGTACGCCGTCGTGACCTTCCGGGTGCCGACCGAGTCGGACACCGCGTCGACCACCTCGATCCGGGTCAGCCTGCCGGCAGACGCGCCGTTCGCCTCGGTCAGCACGCTCGCCAAGCCGGGCTGGACCGTGAAGCTCGACCGCGCCGACCTCCCCGTCCCGACCACGAACGAGGACGGCGAGAAGATCGCCACCTACGTCACCGCCGTGACCTGGACGGCGACCGCCGGCGGCATCAAGCCGGGCCAGTTCGACACCTTCGCGATCTCCCTCGGCCCGGTCCCCGCTGTCCGTGAACTCGTCTTCCCTACCCGGCAGACCTACAGCGACGGGACGACCGTCGACTGGTCGGAGATCGCCGAAGGGAACGCCGAGCCCGACCACCCGGCCCCGTCCGTCCCGGTCGCCGCGGAGTCCCCTGCCCCCAACCCGGTGGCGAACTCCGGCCCTGATCCGCTCGGCGTCGCGGGCGTCGTGCTCGGCGGCCTCGGCGTCGTGCTGGCGGCACTGGCGCTGGTTCGCGCGGCCGGGCGTCCAGGACAGTGAGGCGGCGCAGTTGGGCCGGTCACGTCGCGGTCGCCCTGCTCGGCCTGTTCGGGGTGCTCGCAGCGTCCATCGCCGGTGCGGCGCCGGCCTCGGCCCACGCCGTGCTGGAGTCGAGCTCGCCTCAGGACGGCCAGCGGCTCGGGACCGCGCCGGCCGAGGTGCGCTTCACCTTCGACGAGCCCGTCACGCTGCCGGACCACCCCGCGTCGGTGCTGACGGACGCCGGCCAACGTGTCGACGGCTCGACCGGGCTCACCGATGGCGGGGCCACGCTGGTCGTCGCCCTTCCACCTGACCTCTCCGACGGCACCTACACCGCCAGCTACCGGGTGGTGTCGGCCGACGGGCACGTGGTCACCGGTTCGATCCGGTTCGGGGTGAACGCCGATCCCGCCGTCGCCGCAGTTCCTTCTCCGGCGTCCTCCCCGACCTCGCTGGACGTCGTGCACGACGCGAGCCAGGGACTGGTCTACGTCGGTGCGGTCCTGCTCGTCGGTGTGGGTCTGGCGGTTCGGCTGGTCTGGCCGGGCGCGGAGGGGTCTGGACGCATCCGTGGGCTGCTGGTCGCCGGCTGGGTCGCGCTGGCGGCGGGCACGCTCGTCCGCCTCGTCACCGGCGTCCTCGCGCTGGGTGGCCTGGACGAGATGCTGAACGAGCTGGCCGGTAGCTCGGCCATCCTGCGACTCGTCCTGCTGGCCGCGCTGGCGCCGTTGCTGGTCCGGTCAGGCCACCTTGGGACCGGTCGTATCCTCCTCCCCGGCCTGGCGGCGCTGCTGCTGGTGACCATCGCCCTGGACGGTCACGCGGCCGCGGGCAGTGATGCGCCGATCGCCGTGGTGGCCACGACCGTCCACCTGGCGGCGATGAGCTTCTGGCTGGGTGGCCTGCTGGTGCTTGTCGTGGGCGTGCTGGCCCCGACGAGCGGCATCGCCGGGCGCTTGCGCCGCTGGTCGCTGTTCGCCTACGTGGCGGTCGGGCTGCTGGTGCTGTCCGGCGAGTACCAGGCCTGGCGACAGGTCCAGCCGCTCGACGCGCTGTCGTCGACCGCGTACGGGCAACTGCTGCTGGTCAAGCTGGGCCTCGTGGCGGCGGCGCTGGTGCTTGCCGCGCTGGGCCGCCGGCTGATCACGCGGACGCAGCCCCTTGCGCGGCGTCGGCTGCGCGTGGGGGTACTGGTGGAGGCGGTACTGGTGCTGGCCGCCCTCGCCGTGACGACCGCACTGGTCGCGACGCCGCCGGCCCGCACGACGTATGGTCCGGGGGTCACGCTCGCGGCCCCACTACATGGCGGTACGGCCCAGGTGCAGATCGAGCCGACGCGGACCGGCGTCCAGACCCTGACTGTCCGCACGCTCGGCGCCGACGGGACGCCGGTCGCGGCGACGTCCGTGACGGCACGGCTGGGATCGGCGGCGGTGCCGGGACTCGACGTCCCGCTCTCCCCGCAGCCGGACGGCAGCTGGACCGGCCGGACGGTCGTCCCGGCGGCAGGGGAGTGGACGGTCACGCTCACCGTCTCGCTCGGCTCGGACGTGAGCTACACGACCGCCGCGGCGTACCGCACCTGGTAGGCGGTCAGCCGGCCGCGCGGTGGCACGTGCAGTCGGGCCCGCACTGGCAGTCGGCGCACAGGCACTCGCCGCCGGTCCGGCACCCGCAGAGGTGGACGTCCACGGTGTTCACGACGCGCTCGCCGAGTTCGGGCTCGAGGACGGGCAGGCTGCGGAGGCCGCGGTTCACGAGGGTCGCCTGGTCGAGCCATTCCGAGCAGGCTGCGCAGGTGTCGAGGTGGGCCATGATCGCGGCTATCGGGACGGGCGGCTCCTCGCCGTCCAGGAGCACGGAAAGCGCGGCGCGCCACGCCTGCTCGTCCATCGCGGCCGTCGGCTCCATCCGCGCAGCATACGCTCCGGGTTACAGTGACGCATGGCCGCCGCCGATCCCGTCACTGCACTCGCCCTTGCGGCAGGCGCCGGCGACCGCGCGGCACTCGCGGAGTTCATCCGCGCCACGCAGGCGGACGTGTGGCGCTTCGTCGTCCACCTGGCTGGCCGGGACGTGGCCGACGACCTCACCCAGGAGACCTACCTGCGCGCGCTGGAAGCGCTGCCGCGGTTCGAGGGACGCTCGAACGCCCTGGCCTGGCTGCTGGCGATCGCCCGCCGGGTCGCGGCGGACCGGGTGCGGTACGAACGCGCGCGACCCCGTCCGGTCGTCGTCGACTGGACGGAAGCCACCGACCTGCTAGTGACGCGCCCTGACCCGTCCAGCGACCTGCGCCTGGCCGAGTTACTGGAACTGCTGGAACCGGACCGCCGAGAGGCGCTGCTGCTGACCCAGCTGATGGGCTTCAGCTACGCCGACGCCGCGGAAGTCTGCGGCTGTCCGGTGGGGACCATCCGCTCGCGCGTCGCCCGCGCCCGGGCCGACCTCGTCGCGGCCCTCACGGTTGTGCCGAGCACCCCGATCAACGGCCCCTAAGGACTCAGGTGGCCCCCGACCCAGAGTGGGTCCACCGTCCCGCGTGGACAAACGCACACCTTCTGTGTCCCTTTCGCGGCCCTTCGCGACGCTCGCTCGCGACGCTCGCTCGAAACCACGGCAGGCAGACCCGGCGCGTTCGCCCTCCCTGCGCCGCCGACAGACGCGCGAACCTCGGGTCAGGCGGCGTGGGGCGGGCCGATGTCACCTGATTCACCCGGCGGATCCGCCTCGCTGTTCTCGCCGCGTCGTTGATGCCTGGCGTGCCGGACCGGTTTCTGTTGCGGGTCGATCCTGGCCGGCGGGCTGAACTCGGGGATCCCGTCGGCGGCGATCCGAACCTGCCACTGATCCCGGACTGCGAACCGGGCCGGCTCGACCACCGGATGGTGGCTGTGACACAACAGGACGAGGTTGTGCAGAGCGGTGTCGCCGCCAGCCCACCACGGAATCACGTGATGCGCCTCGCATCGTGTGTGGGGAGCGTCACAGCCGGGGAACACGCAGCCGCGGTCCCGAGCCACCAGCGCGGTCCGCAACTCCGGGGTTACCAAGCGCTCGGCCCGGCCCACATCCAACACCTGCGAGACCGCACCGAGCACCACCGGCACGATCTCGGCGTCACAACAGGTCCGACGCAACTCGCCCGCGCTCAACGGCTGCCCGTCCGGCAGCACGCCCGCCGCGGCCGCGTCGGCGGCCAGCTTGTCGTAGTCCACCATCACCATCACCCGGGCCGGCGGCTCACCCGCACCAGCAGCCATACGCTCCGGCTGTTCGATCAAGGCGATCAGCGCATCCGCCCGGCGCTGCTCCGGCGTGGGCAGCTCAGCCAGCCGGTCCCGCCGCTCGATCACAGTCCTGCGCGTCTGTTCCTGACGGGCGTCCAGCTGGGCGATCCATTTCTCGGCCACCAGCCGCGGCAGCGACCCGTCGAACCGCACCGAGGCGCCTTCGTAGAAGAACCTCAAGCGGCGTTCCCGGTGAGCCCGCTCGGCCTCTCGCTGAAGGTGCTGTTCCAGCGTCTCTTCGGACCGCCCCGCCGCCACCACCTGCAACACCCGACCAGCCGCCTTCGACAGCTGATCCGCATCCAGCTGACCCGCCAACTCCACCAACACCTGCTCAGCCTGGGCCTGCTGAGACTCATCGAGTTGGTCGGCCAGTCCGTCCAGCACGCCAGTGATCGCCCGCGCCTGACCGGGACCCACCGTGCCCGCCACCGCCGCTTCCCCTAACAACCGGTGCTGACCCAACCGGCGCGCCTGACGAACCTGCCCCGCCGCCTCCCGCCGCGACAACGGCTCACCCATCCCCAACCACGAGGACAGCGGGGTCCCCGCGGTCGTCTCGGCAGCCTTAGCGGAGTCGGCCTCCGCGGTCAGCACCGCGGCCAGCGCCGCCACCCGGCCCTGCACCCGGCGAGCGGCTCGCACCAACCCCAAACGCGCCTGCGGATCAAGAACCGAACGATCCGGATCCAGCCGATCCAGCGCAGCCTCCATCCCGGCCAACACCTCGCCAGCCGACATCAGCGTGCCGTTCGTCCCGTCCATGAACCCATCCAAACACTCGCCTCCGACAGTCCTCTCCGGGCACCACGAATCCGCGTGACAAGGAGGTTTGGTGGCGAGGGCCCTTCGTGACGCTTCCCGGCTTCGTTCCTCGGCTGGGAAGCTCCTCAGGGACCGTTGGGATGGTCTCGACAGGCTCGACCAGCCGTGGCGGCGGCCCTTCGTGACGCGCTCGCTCGTTCCTCGCGAACGCTCCTCAGGGATCGTTTGGGGCCTAGAAGCCGTGGCGGGCGCGGCTCTCCTGCTCCTGGGCGCGGAAGAGGCCGAACCTCGGCAGGAACTTGTCCCAGTCGATGCTGTGCGAATTGATCTCCGGGCCGTCGATGCAGGCGTGCTTGCGGATCAGCTTGCCGTCCTCGACGACGGGCACCATGCAGGCGCCGCACATGCCGGTGGCGTCCACCATGATCGAGTTCAGGCTGGCCACGCACGGCACGCCGTACGGCTTGGTGAGGTCGGAGACCGACCGCATCATCAACGGCGGGCCGATCGTCACCACCTCGGCGATCCGGCGACCCTGGCCGGCCTGGTTGGCGTTGAGCATCTCCTCCAGCGGAGCGGTGACGAACCCCTGGACGCCGACCGAGCCGTCGTTGGTGGCGTAGATGACGTCGAGCTGGTCGCCGAACTCGGCCTGGATGCGTCCGATCCGCTCGTCGGGACCGTCCCAGAACATCAGGTCGGCGCTGCGGAACCCGGAGATCAGCGTGACGTGGTTCCCCAGCCGCAGGTGCTCCCGCATGATCGGGTACACCGGCGGCAGCCCCAGCCCGCCCGCGGTGAAGACGACCGTCGAATCCTCCGGGTAGCGGCGCACGTCGCTCGGACGCCCCAGCGGCCCGGCCACCCCGGCCAGCGACTGGCCCTCGCGCATCTGGTTGAGGCTGATCGTGGACGTGCCCATGCTCTGCACGACCAGCGTGATCGTGCCGGCCTTGGCGTCCCAGTCGGCGAGGGTGAGCGGAATCAGCTCCCCGTTCTGCGTCGGCAGCACCCGGACGAACTGCCCGGCCTGGGCGGTCCGTGCGATCACGGGCGCGCGGACGGTGAACTCTTCGATCCCCACGCTCAGGTGCTGCTTGGCCACGATCACCGGCACCTCGCCGGCGAGTTCGGTGTAGGCCAGCGCCCGGGCCACCCGCGCGGTGATCTCCTCGGCGTCCAGATGGCCGAGCGTCCGGACGATCTCGCGGGCCGCCGACTGGCCGTCCCCTGCCGCCCGGATGGCCGTCGAGCCGCCGCGGGCCGCGTCCCCGCCGGTGTAGACGCCCTGCAGAGAGGTCTCCTTCGAGCCGTCCGCGACTTGCTGGATGGTGCCGAACGGCGACACCGACAGCCTGGGCTCGGAATCCTTGATGATCGGGTTGGCCGAGTTGCCCAGCGCCATGATCACCAGGTCGGCCGGCATCTCCGTGGTTCGTCCGGTGGCCACCGGACGGCGGCGTCCGGACGCGTCCGGCTCACCCAGCCCCATGATCTCCACGGTCGCGGACGTGACGAAGCCACGCTCGTCCCCGCCGAACTCCACCGGCGAGCGCAGCACGGCCAGCTCGATGCCTTCCTCGAGCGCGTGCTCGAGCTCCTCGACGCGGGCGGGCATCTCCGAGCGCGTCCGGCGGTACACGATCGTCACCAGACCGCCCAGCCGTCGCGCGGTCCGCGCCGCATCCATCGCGGTGTTGCCGCCGCCGATGATCAGCACCTGCTTGCCGGGCACGACCGGCAGCGGGGTCTCGCGCTCAGGCTTGTGGGCCTGCATGAGGTTCACCCGGGTGAGGAACTCGTTGGCGCTCATCACGTTCAGCAGGTGCTCGCCCGGCACGTTGAGGAAGCGCGGCAGCCCGGCGCCGCTGCCCACGAACACCCGGGCGAACCCCGCATCCCGGAGCTGTTCCAGCGTCGCGGTCTTGCCGACCACGAAGTTGGTCACGAACCGGCCGCCGAGCTGGCGGATCTTCGCCACCACGTCGTCGATCAGCTCGTTCGGCAGCCGGAACTCGGGGATGCCGTAGCGCAGCACGCCGCCCAGCTCGTGGAACGCCTCGAACACCGTCACCGGAAAGCCCTCCGCGGCCAGCAGGTAGGCGGTGATCAACCCGGACGGGCCGGAGCCGACCACGGCGATCGGCGGACGCAGGGCCGTCGCCCACGGGTCGCGGACGCCGGCGTAGCGCGAGCGAGCCCCCTCGGGGTCGGCCAGCTTCTCCCACTCGGGCAGGAACCACTCCAGTTGGCCGATGGTCATCGACTGCTTGTGGATGCACATGCCCTGGCACTGCAGCTCCTGCGGGCACACCCGTCCCGTCACGTTCGGCAGCGGGTTGCACGACTCGAGCATCTCCAGCGCCTCGCGGAAGTGCCCGGTGCCGATCAGCTCGAACATCTTCGGGATGTGGATCTGGACGGGGCACCCGCCCTGCGGCTCCTTGTGCCCTGCCAACAGCACGCCCAGCTCGCACGGCGCCTCCGCGCACTGCTTGTCCCGCAGCGCCTCCAGCCACACGAACAGCTCGACGTCACGCCGGGTGTAGCCGAGGTCCATGTAGCCGAGGAACCCCTTGTTGACCAGCTCGAAGTCCTCCCAGCGCTCGGACGGCTTGCGGATGTACGGGCCGATCGCGTTGCCGGCCGGCCAGTTCTCGCTGAGCCCTGCGAACATCGGGTAGCGCCCGGAGAGGTGCTCGTCGAGGGCGCGGATGAACATCCGCTTCTTGCCCACCGGCAGCTGCCACAGGAACCGCATCAGCAGCCGGCTGGAGTCGTCGTCGCGGCTGAGCACCTCCCACAGCTGCCGGGTGAACTTGGCACCGAGGGCGGGCTGGCGGAACTCCCACGCGACCGCCTCCATGCCGTCGGCGGTGAACAGCTCCCGGAACGCCCGGGGGTCGGCGACCAGTCGCCGCTCCAGCAGCCCCAGCTGGTTGCTGAACTCCTGGGTGGTCACTGGATGATCTCCGCGTCACAGGTCGCCCTGACCCGGGTGATCCGGGCCTGCAGCTCCGGGGTCACCTCCAGACCTTCCAGGGCGTCGGGCCTCATCCGGCCGACCGTGCGGGGACTCCCGTCCACGACGATCGTGGCCTTCTCGAACAGCTGCGGCAGCTCCTGGTAGCAGGTCGCGCAGTCGTTGCACTTCGGCAGGTCGTCCACATCGAGCCAGATCGGACGGTCAGCCACCGCCGTCTGGACGGGTGCGGTGTCGGTTGCGGGGGCTGCCATCGGTGCGCCGAACAGGCCCAGGTGCAGCGGGCCGCCGGCGGGGGCACCGCTCGCCGTGGCCAGGTCGGCCATGGCCTTGGCGATCACGTCGAGCGCGGACTCGCGGGCATCGATCGCCTCGCCGTAGCGGGCCGTCCACTCGTTCACCTCGACGCGATGCTGGGCGGTCAGGACGGTCTCGGCCTGCCCGGCAAGGAACTGCAGGGTCTGCCAGTTCCGCTTCCGGTCCTCGACGAGCGCCACGATGCTCGGCGAGCACGCCATCTTCACCAGCCGCCGCTTGCGGTCGGTGGTGTAGACGAACGGCGTCCGGCCCGCGCGCTGGTGCAGCGGCAACTCGACGTACTCGGCGATCGGCACCGCGCCGGCCTCCTCGTAGTTGGCCAGCCAGCGGAACTGCTTGGCGAACCGCACCTCGCCGATGGCGAAGTCGGCGGGGGTCAGCGGCATGCTCAGCAGCTGCAGCTGGCCGCGCTCGTCGCGGTAGGTCAGCGTGGTCTGGATCCACAGGCCCTCGGGCTCAGGGTTGCCGTCCAGGCTGAACCGTTCGGACAGCGTGGAGCCCTTGCGCGGGTCGTGCACGAACAGCGGGTGCATCCGGCTCTCCACAGCGAGCCGGGAGCGGGCGTTGGCGAGGTCCTCGGCCATGCCGTTCTCGGTGTCGCAGGGGGCGTAGACGATCATCAGCGCGGCGCCCTCTTTGTAGCCGATCAGGTCCGCGGACGCCTTCAGGAAGTGGCCGTGCAGCGCTGTGGACGTCGAGCACACGAACACGTTCGGGTGGAACGCCGCCAGCAGGCCGAGCTCCTTGCGGGACTCCTGCTTGCCGCCGTGGGCACCGCCGTAGCGGGCGAGATCGGCGTCCTGGCCGGCGAAGCTGGCGGTGGACGCCTGCCCGCCGGTGTTGGAGTACCCGCCGGTGTCCAGCACGAGCGACTTGATCGGGGTACCTCCGGCGAGCACGCGGGACATGGCGCCGAAGCCGATATCGAACGCCGCGCCGTCGCCGCTGATCGTCAGCACGACCGGCACCAGCGCCCGCTCGGCGGGGGTGAAATCCCGCCACGACAGGGTGGCCAGGGACGCTTCGTGTAGTTCAGCGTCATACGCACCGTCCAGCTCGAGACGGGCGACGCGCAGCGCGCGCACTTCGCCGACCAGTCCCGAGACCAGGCCTTCGTAGATGCCCATCGCCAGCGGCTGGGCGTCCTGGAACAGGCCGTTCACCCACGGGTCGAGGTACGGCGAGAACGGGACGGTGGACGCGTACACGCTCGAGCAGCCGGTGGAGTTCGCCATCACCGTCGAGGACGGACCGTCCCCGGTCGGGCCGGACTCGTACAGGTACAGCCGGCGCTCGAGCTCGGCCATCGTGGCCGCGACCCGGTCGCGGCGGGCGCCCTCCGGCAGCTTCGCCAGCAGCCCGCCGAGCTCGTCGAGGGTCGCGTCCAGCTCGCGCAGGTGGAGCTGGCGCCGGTCCTCGCCGATCCGGTGGCTGAGCGAGTTCAGCAGGTGGATCGCGGTCACCTCACCGCAGCCGCGACAGGCGCCGTGACCGCCGGTCATCGAGTAGTAGTCCGCACGGTTGAGCAGGATGCGCTTGATGTCGCCGCCCGGCGCGGTCGCGTCCGCGGTCAGCCGGGTCGGGGAGTCCGGCAGCTTCGTCAGCCGCTCGAACCGGGTCTCCAGCATGCCAAGGAGCACGTCGTCCTGGTCGGCGGAGACCAGCGCGTCCGGACCGCACACGTCAATGCACTGCAGGCAGCCCGTGCACTTCCAGGGGTCGACGACCGCAGAGAACAGGACGCCGCTGCCCGGCTCGGCCTTCTCGGGCGCGTCGAACAGCGGACGCGTCCGCGCGACAGGGAAGGCGGCGATCGCCGCGACCACGCCGTCCAGCTGACCGGCCGGCAGCCGGTCCTCCAGCGCCGTGGCCGCGGTCCGTGCGACGGACGCCAGGTCGGTGGCGGCGGTGTCGGCGCGGAAGCCTGCGCGGACCGCGTCCGCCCACTCGGGCACGAGGCCGTACCAGACGGCCCGTTCGCCTTCGCTGAGCCCGGTGGCGTCGACGGCTGCGCCCAGCAGGTCGCTGAGCTCGTGCCCCGTATTCGGGATCGCGTTGTCAGGGCAGGCCAGCGCGCACTCCATGCACGCCGTGCATGCCGTCGGGTCGAAGACCGGCACCGTGCGCCGGAAGATGCCCTTGTTCTTGGCCGCGCCGGTACCGATCGGCATGAACAGGCCGGTGCCGGGCAGCACGGGCGCCTCGTCGATCGTGCCCTCACGGAACGGCCGGGCCATGATCTCGTCGTAGTAGCCGGGGTCGAACAGGCCGCTGGTTCGCTCGCGTCCGATGGACGGGGTCATCGCGGCGGACAGCGACTCGCGGACGCCGGCCAGCACCGGGTCGGCCTCGACGGCAGCGAAGGCCTCGTCCGCATAGTCGACGGGGACGGCCTTCATCCCGTCCCGGACCGCGGCCAGGTTGGCCTCGATCACGAGTTCGCCGCGGCGGCCGAACTTCTTGGCCAGCTCGGCGCGCACCTCGGCCTCGATCTCCTTCTCGCCGCCCTCGATCGGCACCTGGCCGAGGATCGCGCCGATGAAGGCGATGCCCATCATCCGCGTCTCCAGCTCGGGGTTCGGGGCGTGCGCGCGGGCGATCGCGAAGGCGTCCAGCACCAGGAAGTGGACGCCGCGCTCCCGGATCGCCCTGCGGGCGAACGCGGGCAGTTCGCGCCACACGGCCAGCGGCTGCTTGTCGGACTGCATGATCAGCGTCCCGCCGCTGACCAGGCCCTTCAGCGGGTTGGTGTGGGAGAACACCTGGTGATCGGGGCAGACCACGATCTCGACGTCCTCGAGTTCCGCGTTGGTGAGCAGCACCGGCTCGGGAGACAGGGTGATGTAGTAGTTCGTCGCCGCGCCCGACTTCTCCGAGCCGTACTTCGGCGCCGACTTCGAGTGCATGCCCAGCAGCGAGGACAGGACGTCGGTGAGCAGCTTGCCCGTGGCCACCGTTCCGTAGCCGCCGACCGAGTGGAACCGGATCCGCAGCGTCCCCTCCGGCAGGACGGCCGGGTTGGGTTCGGTCTCCAGCCCCATCAGCTCGGTCTCGGGATAGGCCTCGCGCAGCCGGCCCTGGATCGCCGCGACCGCGGGAGTCGGGTTGGCAGTGAAGAACTGCGATCCGAGGTAGACCAGCGGTGCGGGAGTGGCTTTTGCCATGTTCCGGAACGCCGCCACCAGATAGCGCGGCTGGATGTCGTGGCCGCCGAGCCCGAAGATGGCCGTGGTCAGCCGCGGGATCACCGGCAGCGCGGGCACGCCGGGGTACGGCGCCCAATCGCTCCCTGAGCCTGACGAAGGGGCCTCGCCGTTGGCGCGGGCGTGGAACAGCGCCTGGGTGACCAGCCGGGTGAGCGCCGTGTCGTCCGAGCGCTCCAGGACGGTGACCGCCTTCGCGGTGCCGAGCGCCGCGATGAGCTCGGCCTCGGGGAACGGCTGCAGCAGCTTCACCGAGACGACGCCGACCTTCAGCCCCTGCGCGCGCAGGTACGGCAGGACCGCGCGGATGTCGTCGGTGATCGAGCCCATGCCGACCATCACGTAGTCGGCGTCCTCACAGTCGTAGCTGAGCACCGGCGCGTACTCGCGTCCGGTCAGCTCGGAGTACTCGGCCATCGCCTGCCGCACGAGGGCGGGCACGGCGCTGGCGAAGTGGGTGCGGTGGTCGGCCGACCCGGCCTGGAAGTCGGGCTGGTTCTGGACGGGGCCGGTGAGCCCGGGGTTGTGCGGGTCGACGAGGGCAGGGACGAGCTGCCGGGTGCCGGCCGGCCACGCGTTCAGCCACTGCCTGCGCCACTGGGCCTGCAGCTGCTGCGGGACGCGGGGGAGCGACTCCTCGATCAGGTCGCCGTCATTGTCGGCCTCCACTCGGGGGACGCGGGCGCCCAGCCAGTTGCGCAGCGCGGTGAGATCGGCCGGGGAGAAGTCGTCCGCGTGGCGGTCGAGGTAGCGGTTCAGCTGGAACACGCGCCCCTTGGCGCCGAACAGGAGTTCCTGCGCGACGGTGGGGCAGGGGATACGTCCGGCCGGATCGCCGAGGTAGGTGCGCAGCAGTTCGGGCTCAGGCAGCAGGACCTCGCTCATCACGTGGCTGGTCGCGAACCCGTCCATGGCGTTGGCCACGGGGATCAGCGACAGGGCGGACGCACGGTACGAGATCGCGGCGAGGTCGGCGGCCTCCTGCGGGTTCGAGCCGAACAGGATCGTGTAGCCGGTCGGCAGCAGCGCGTAGACGTCGTCGTGGCCGGCCATCACGTTCAGCGAGTGCCGGGTGACCACGCGGGCGGCGACCTGCAGCACGAAGCCGCCGATCTTCTTGCCGACGCTCACGTAGTGCGACTCCAGGCCGTAGAGGATGCCCTGGCTGGAGGAGGCGTTGGAGATGTAGTTGCCACCCACCAGCGCCGCGCCGAGCGCGCCGCTCTGCGCCGAGTGCTCGCCCTCGGTCTCGACGAAGAACGGGTGCTTGCCGAAGGCGTTCAGCTGGCCTTCGGCGCGGGCGGCCTCGAAGATCTCGGAGATCTCGGTGGACGGGGTGATCGGGTAGCCGATGACGCCGCCGCACACGTGCTTCATCACGTGGGCGACGGCCCCGTTGCCGTTGATGACGTCGGGGACGCCGGGGTACTGGGGCGTATACGTGGACATGCAGACTCTTCCTTGAGTTCTCGTACGACCTGACCCCAGGAGGGCTTCCGCTCGTCATCGGTGACGGTGGTGGGAGGGCTCCCGGACGCGAGGTCACTGCATTCTCTCTCCGTTCCACGTAGTCCGGGGCGGAAACGCAGTTATTCGAAAATGGTGTCTCGATCGCCGGAGGCGTCGTCGGCGTCCACGAGCCGCTGCTCGGCGCGGCGCAGGGACGGGAGCGAGGCGACCGCGATCAGGGCCGCGACGGCGGCGAAACCCGCGATGACTAGGAACCCTACGGGGTATCCGTATCCGTCGATGAGTCCGCCGGCGATGCTGGAGCCCGTCGCGGCGCCGATCCCGATGCCGGTGCCCATCCAGGCCAGGCCCTCGGTGAGCCTCTCGCGAAGGACCATCCGTCCGATCAGCGTGTTGCCGTTGATCAGCGTCGGCGCGACGGTCAGGCCGACCAGCACGCCCACCGCGGCGAGCACGATCACGGAGTTGGCCAGGAACAGCCCGAGGGTGGCGACGAACAAGGCGACCACGCCAGTGGTGAAGCGTCCGGGCAGCGGGGAGTTCCAGTGCCGGGCGCCGTAGAGCAGGCCGGCCAGTCCGGAGGCGGCCGAGAACACCGCCAGCACGATGCCGGCGGCCGCGCGGACGTCCCAGGCTGTCGCCGCGGCGACCACGCTGACGTCAATGCCACCGAACACGCAGCCGATCAGCAGGTTCACCGTCACCACGGCGGCCACGCCGGGAGTGAGCAGGATGAATCGGCGCAGCACTGCCGGCCGCTCGGTGCCGGGCGCGGGGCGCGGGGCCACCGGCGGCTCGGTGGCGCGCTGGGAGTAGAACAGCTGTGCGCCCGCCAGCATCAGGATGATCGGCGCCACGAGCCCTGCGGCCGGGTGGACGCTGGTGGACAGCGCGGTCGCGAGAACCGGACCGACCACGAAGGTCACTTCATCGAGCGTCGACTCCAGTGAGTAGGCGGCGTGCAACTGGTGCGGGTCGGAGATGACGTGGTTCCAGCGGGCCCGCACCAGCGCTCCGGGCGAGCCGCCAGTGGCGCCGCTGAGGATCGAGGGCACGAACAGCGTCCACGCCGGCATTCTCAGCACGGCCAGCACGACGACCACGGTGAGCGTGACCGCGGAGACGATCGTGGCGGGATACATCACCCGACGCTGGCCGTAGCGGTCGACGAGGTTCGACAGGACGGCCGTCCCGACCGCCCACGACACCGCGTTCGCCGCCACGAGCGCGCCGGCCAGCCCATAGCTGCCGTAGATCGCGGAGACCATGAGGACGACGCCGATGCCCATCATCGCGCCGCCGGAACGGGCCAGCAGGCCGGCCGCGCTGAACCTCAGTGCGCCCGGGATCGCGAGGATGTCACGGTAGGAGCGCACCCGACGAGTCTCGCACAGTCGCGGCGGATGGCGATGATGCTGGCTGAGCGTGACGAAGCCGCCGGGGATGGTGGCTGAGCATGACGAAGCCCGTGGGGTGATCTCGACAGGCTCGATCAGCCGGGGTGGCCGGCCTGGCTCTCCGCCACGCGCCGGGCGATCCGGCTGAGGGCGACATCGGTGACGGCCAGGTAGCTGGCGAGGTCCTTGCGGCTGACCCGCTCGAGGAGATCGGGGTGGAGCTCGAGCTCCTGCCGGTAGCGCTGCTCGGGAGAACTGCGCAGGGTGGCCGCGTCCGCCTGCAGGGTGATGGCGTACGTCATCGAGACGGCGCTGGCCACCCGGGCCCAGGCGATGTACCGCGAGCCCAGCCGGTCGATGACCCGGAAGTCGCACCGGTGCACGACGGACGGCTCGATCGCGGTGACCGTGTGCACGCTCAGCCCGTCGACAGCTGCCTGCAGGTCTCGCGCGCGCGGGTGCAGGTTCCGCAGCGCCACCTGCCGCACGCCCTCTGGCGCCAGCGCAGGCATCGAGGCCAGGATCTCGCCCTCCTCGGAGAAGAACGCGATCACCGGACGCCCGCGCGCATTGGTGATCTGCGCCTTCAGCAGGCCCTGTTCGACGAAGTAGACGAACGGGTGACGCTCCCCGGCAGAGAAGAGCACATCGCCCGGATCGAGGTGGCTGCTGTGCAGCGTGCGGACGAACGCGTCCCATTCCGGGAGCTCTGTGCCGGCGTACGCCTCCAGGAGCAGTCGGATGCTCCGCAACACATGACCGCTGGCAGCGGTGGCTCGGATCATCACACCTCCTGGGGCCAGGATTCAGGGTATGCGATCCGGGCGCGGCCCGATGACGGAATCGGGGCGATCGGTTAGGCCCGGACGTCCACCACGATGCGCCCGTGGCTCCGTCCGGCCAGCAGCCGGCCCGCGGCCTCGATCGCGCCGGCGAGCGGCACGGTCTCGGTGAGGCCGTCCAGCACGTCGGGGTCGAGGTCGCGGGCCAGGCGGGCCCATGCCGCCTCCCGGTCGGCACGGGCCGCGGCGACGGAGTCGACCCCGGCCAGGGTGACCGCGCGCAGGATGAACGGCATCACGCTCGCCGGCAGCGATGGCGAGCCGGCGAGACCGCAGGCGGTCACCGTCCCGCCGTAGCGGGTCTGCGCGATGGCGTTCGCCAGCACCTCGCCGCCCACGGTGTCGACGACGCCCGCCCAGCGCTGCGACTGCAGCGGACGGCCGGCACCGCTGAGTTCGTCCCGCGGCACGATGGTCGCCGCACCCAATCCGCGCAGATAGTCGGCGTACGCCTCGGCCCGTCCGGTCAGTGCGGCGACGTGCTGCCCGGACGCCGCCAGCAGGAGGATCGCGATCGAGCCCACCCCGCCGGTGGCTCCGGTGACGAGGATCGGCTGGTCGGCCGACGATGTGGCACCCTCCCGTTCCAGCCGCAGGACGCACAGTGCCGCGGTGTAGCCGGCGGTGCCGATGGCCGCGGCCCGCGCGGGCGTGAGTCCTTCGGGCAGCCGGACGAGGTGATCGCCGGGCACACGGGCGACTTCGGCGAGTCCGCCGTTGCGGGTCTCCGAGAGTCCCGTGCCGTTGAGGACGACCACGTCACCGGCCGCCCAGCGCGGGTCGTCCGAACTCCGGACCGTGCCGACCAGGTCGATCCCGCCGATCAGCGGCGCGCGACGGACCACACCCGGACGCCCGGTCAGCGCGAGCCCGTCCTTGTAGTTGATGCCGGAGTAGGCGACGTCGACCAGCACCAGGCCGTCGGCCGGATCGGGCGGGCCGATCTCCTCCAGGGCCGCGGTGTTCACCGGGCCATCGGGGACGGCGGGCTCGAACGGACGGATCACAATCGCTCTGGGCATGGTCCCATCCTGCGCCCTTGTGCCGACAGCGCCGAAACCCGGGGCTGTCGGGCAGAGTTGGACGTATGGGTGCGGAGTCGCGGCAGGAGGGGCGTCCCGTCGTCGGGACGCAGGCGGGTGCGGTTCGCGGGGTGTGGCGGGGCGGGTCGGCCGCGTTCTGCGGCATCCCGTTCGGGCAGGCCCCGGTCGGGGAGTTGCGGTTCGCCGCGCCCGTCCCTGCGACGTCGTGGGACGGGGTGCGGGACGCGTCCGCGCCCGGGCCGACGCCGCAGCGGCGTCCGTTCGGGGACGTGACCACGATTCCCGAGCCTTCCTACCCGGGCGACGCGACGCTGAACCTGAACGTGTTCACCCCGGCTCCCGGGCATTCGGACGCGGGGCTCCCCGTGCTCGTGTGGATCCACGGCGGCGGATTCTTCGCCGGCTCGCCGTCCAGCCCGTGGTACGACGGCGCGTCCTTCAACCGGGACGGCGTGGTCACGGTGTCGCTGTCGTACCGGCTCGGTTTCGACGGCTTCGGCTGGATGGCCGACGCGCCCACCAACCGCGGCCTGCGCGACCTGCTCCTCGGCCTGCAGTGGGTGCAGGGCAACATCGCGGCCTTCGGGGGCGATCCGGCGCGGGTGACGATCGCGGGACAGTCGGCCGGTGGCTCGGCGGTCCTGGCGCTGCTGGCATCACCGCTTGCCGCAGGGCTGTTCTCCGGTGCGATCGCCCACTCGGCGGCCGACCTCTCGCTGGGTCTGGCCAGGGCTGAACAGCTCGGCCGGGACCTCGCCACCCAGGCGGGGGTCGAGCCCACCCGGGAGGAGTGGTCCAGTCTCACTGAGGACGCGGTGCTGGACGCTCAGGCCGCCTTCATGGCGCCGACCCAGGCGCCGCCGGCGACTCCGGCCGACCAGGTACGCACGACGTTGTGCAGCCGCGGCGTCGGACTGCCGTTCGTGCCGCTGGTGGGCGACGACGTGCTCCCGCTCGAGATCACGGACGCGCTCAGCAGGGGCATGGGCACGGACGTGGCCCTGCTGGCCGGCACGGTGGCGCACGAGTTCACGATGGCTGCGCTGCCGTTCGCCGGCGCGTGGGGCGATTTCGACGCCGTCGAGGCGCTGGTCGCCGGTGGCCTGCCACGTCCGGCCGCCGCGGCGTACGTCGCAGGGCAGCCCGAGCTGCCGAACGCCGCCGCTCAGCTCGGCCAGCTCGACACCGACCTCGCGTTCCGGATCCCCACGCTGGACTGGGCGGACGCCCGGACCGGCCCGACCTGGCTGTACGACTTCCGCTGGGTCTCGCCGCTGCGGGGGCTCGCCTTCCACTGCCTGGACCTGCCCTTCGCCTGGGACCTGCTGGGCGCGGCAGGCGTCTCCGCGTCCACCGGCCCGAACCCGCCGCAGGACCTGGCGGACGCCATGCATGCGGCCTGGGCGCGGTTCGTCACGTCCGCAGACCCGGGCTGGCCGGCGTGGAACGGTCACAACGCCCACGTCTTCGGCGGTGCGCAGGCCGACAGCTACGCGCCGTCCCGCGTGCTCGCGGCGGCGCTGCCCGACGTTCACTCCGTGTCGTCCCGGCGGACGCCTGGATCCCCGATACCAGCCTGACGACTCCCAGGCGCCGTACCGGACTCGCCCTGCGCGGGCGAATCGCCTTAGGCTTCGCCCCATGGAGGACCCGAAACGCCAAGCCTGGATGTACCTCGTCGCCGGGGTGGTGGCGATCGCCGCCGCGATCTACTTCCTCTCCACCGAGACTCAGGGCCAGGACAGCTTCAGCATCCTCGACTGGGGCATCCTCGGCATGGGCGTCGTCGCCACCTATCGCGGTGTGAAGGGCTTCATCGACCTGCGCCGCGGGGCCGCGAAACCGTCCACCCCGGCAAAGCCGAGCGGACCGATCAAGCTGACTCGTCCGGATTCCCGCAAGCCTGCGTCAGACGACCAGAAGCCCAAGGCCGACTAGCGATCCCTCGGGTCCTTCGCGGTGATTCTCAGCCGGCGACTCCGTCCAGGACCACCAGTTCGGCTTCGGGAAGCTCCAGCGCCGCAGCCGCGATGTTCTCCCGCAGATGCGCCCGGGTCGACGTCCCGGGAATCAGCAGGATGTTCGGCGAGCGCTGCAGCAGCCAGGCGAGTGCCACCGCGAACGGGGACGCGTCCAGCCGTGCGGCCACAGCGTCCAGCGCGTCCGACTGCAGCGGGGTGAAACCGCCCAGCGGCCAGTAGGGCACGTACGCGATGCCCTGCGCGGCGAGATCGGCCACCAGTGCGTCGTCGCGCCGGGTGGCGATGTTGTACCAGTTCTGCACGCACACGATCGGTGCGATGGCCTGGGCCTCGGCGATCTGGCCCGCGTCCACCGTGCTGATCCCGAGGTGCCGGATCAGGCCCTCCTTCTGCAGGTCGGCGAGCGCTCCGAACGGCTCGGCGACAGCGCCGGGGGCAGACGAGTGGCCGTCCGAGCCGCCGCCCAGCCTGAGGTTCACCACGTCGAGCGCCTCCAGGCCGAGGCTGCGCAGGTTCTCGTGCACCTGGGCGCGCAACTGCTCCGGTCTGCGCGCGTGCGGCCAGCCGCCCTCCGCATCGCGGGTCGCGCCCACCTTGGTGACGATGTGGAGGCCCTCGGGATAGGGGTGCAGCGCCTCTCGGATCAGCTCGTTGGTGACGTGCGGGCCGTAGTACTCGGCGGTGTCGATGTGCGTGATGCCCAGGTCGACGGCCTCGCGGAGCACGGCGATGGCCTCTTCGCGGTCCCTGGGCGGCCCGAACACACCGGGTCCGGCCAGTTGCATGGCCCCGTAGCCGACGCGGGTGAGGACGAGGTCGCCGGCTAGTCGGACGCTGCCACCGGGGAGTTCGCTCATGGCGACAGTCTGCCCGGCCGAACAAGATGCATCTATTTGTAATGACCGGTCAGTTCAACTACTCTGGAGGTCGAGCAGCAAGGAGACGAGATGGGTGTGAGCGTGGCGAATCCCGGGATGGACGTCCTGGAGGATTCCGGCGCCGGGGCGGCATTGCGTGCGAGCGTGGTGTCCGCGTCCGGACTGCAACTGGACGGCCGGCGCGGCCGGATCTACGGACCGGTCGACCTGGACATCGCACCTGGCACGCTGAACCTCGTCACCGGCAAGGCCGGTAGCGGCAAGACTTCGCTGCTGCTCACCCTGGTCGGGCGGATGAAGCCCAATCGGGGCTCCGACCTCGTCGTCCTGGGCCGCCGCCTGCCCACGCGGGCGGCCGGTGTCCAGCGCCGGACGGCGGCGGTCGGAGTCCACGGCCTCGACGACCTGGACGAGGAGGTGACGGTCGCGGCGACCGTCCGCGAACGTGAGGCGTGGCTCTCGCCCTGGTACCGCGTCGTCCGCTCCCCGGACGACGCCCACGTCGCGAGGGTCTGCGCCGAGGTGTTCGGACGCAACCCCGTCCCGCGGGCGAAGCAGCTCGTCCACGAGCTGGACGAGGCGGCCAACCTCCAGCTGCGGCTCGCGCTGGCGATGCTCAGCGACCCGCAGCTCATCGTGGTGGACGACATCGACGCCCTGCACGACACCGACGGCCGCCGCCTGGTCTGGGAGTCGCTGCGCGCCCTGACCGAGCGCGGCGTGACCGTGATCGCGTCCGCTGCCACCGCGGGCGAGCTCTCCCGCCTCGGCTGGGACACCCTGCCCACCCACATTCCCCTGCCCGCATAACGGCTGGTTGAGCGTGTCGAAACCAGCCTCGGTCTCGACAGGCTCGACCAGCCGGATTCTCGATTACTGCAGAAGAAGAAAGCATGTTTGCCTGGACCTCCCATGGAACCGAACTGAAGCGGTTCGCCCGCCAGCCGATCACCCGCGCGGCCATCGCGGTGATGTTGCTGATCCCCCTGCTCTACGGCGCGATGTACGTCTGGGCGTTCTGGGATCCGACCACCCGCATGAATGAGCTCCCGGTCGCGCTGGTCAACGCCGACGTCCCTGCGAAGGACGACGACGGTACGCTTCAGCACTACGGCCAGGATGTCGTCGACCAGTTGCTCGACGACGATTCGGTGGGCTGGACGGTGCTGGACGCGGACGCCGCGGCGACCGGGGTCGAGGACGGCAAGTACTACTTCGCGGTCACCATCCCCGGCGACTTCACCTCCGATATCCTCTCCCTCGGCGAGGATGACCCGCGCGCGGCGAAGATCATGGTCAGCTACGACGACAGCAACTCCTTCCTCGCCTCGACACTCGGCCGCACGGCCATGCTCGAGGTGCGTGACGCCGTAGCCAAGAAGGTCAGCAAGGAAGCAGTGAACACCCTGCTGGTCGGGGTCGGGGATGCCAGGGACGGCTTCGCCAAGGCCTCGGACGGCGCGTTCGACCTCGCTGCCGGGCTCACCGACGCCGCCGACGGCGCCGACCGGCTGAACGTCGGCGCGCAGGACCTGGCCGCAGGCGCGGCGAAACTGGCCGACGGCACGGACGACCTGGCCACGGGTAGCCGGACGCTGCGTGACAAGCTCGCCGACTACGTCGCGGGCGTCAGCACTGCAGCGAAGGGGGCCGAGCAGCTCAACGCAGGAGCGGCGAACCTCACGGCGCTGCAGAACGGCCTCGCCCAGGCGGCCGACCCGACCACCGGTGCCCCCGCGCTGGCCGCAGGAGTGCATCAGCTCGGCTCCGGCGTGACCACTCTCGCCGAAGGCGCCACCAGCTACGCGAAGGGCGCGACCGACTTCGCGTCCGGCGCCGGCACCTGGGTGACCGGCGCGAAGCAGTGGCAGGCCGGTGCGTCGGCCGCGACGGCGTCCGACGGACAGCTGGCGGTAGGGACGAAGAAGCTCGCCTCGGGTGCCTCCGGCCTGGCCGACGTGACCAGCTCGGGCTCCACGCTCGGCCAGGGCGCGGCGGCCGTCGCGAAGGGGACGGGCGACCTCGCCGACGGCCTGGACAGCATCGACGGCCTGCTCGCCAAGGCGCAGTCCGCGCTCAGCGACGGTGACACCGACCAGGCCGCTGCGTACCTCTCCGCCGCGGAGAAGGCCACGAGCTCTGCCCACTCCAGCGCGAAGGGCCTCGCGTCCGGCGCCGGTCAGGTGAAGGACGGGCTCGCGCAGGTGCACTCCGGCGCGTCCGACCTCTCCGACGGTGCGAGCTCGCTGCAGTCTGGCTGGGCCGGCGTCCACTCCGTGCTGACGCCGGATGGGCAGCTGGGCGCGGGACTGACCCAACTCGACGCCGCCCAGAAGCAGCTGACGGCAGGGGCGTCCGGGCTCACGTCTGGCGCGGCCCAGCTGGCCGATCCGGCGACGCTGGCCCAGGTGCAGCAACTCACCGCCGCCGCCGACCAGCTCTCCGCCGCGCTCACTACGATGAGCACGGCCGCTTCCGACTCGACGTCCGGCATCCCGGCCCTGCAGGCGGGTCTGCGGCAACTGGTCGCGGGTTTCGACAACAGCGATCCCGAACAGGGCCTGGTCAGCGGCGCGAAGGCGCTGCACGGTGGCGCGTCCGATCTCGCGGACGGGCTGAAGACCGCGGACGCCGGAGCGGCGAAGCTCAGTTCCGGCAGTTCGAAGCTCGCCGCGAACACGCCGGAGTTGGCGTCCGGGTTGTCGGACGCCCAGGCTGGCGCGACCAAGCTGGGCACCAAGCTCACCGACGGCGCCGACCAGATCCCCGACGACAGCAAGGCCGTCCGCCACGACCGGGCGAAGGCGGTCTCGACGCCCGTGACGTTGTCGTCCAGCCACGTCTTCGAGGCCGACTCCTGGGGCGAGGGCTTCGCGCCGTTCTTCATCTCGCTGGCCCTGTGGGTGGGCGCGCTGATCACATGGCTGCTGCTGCGTCCGCTGCAGACGAGAGCGCTGATGACGTCGGTGAACGGTTTCCGGATGGCCTGGGGCTCGCTGAACTCCGCGCTGCTGCTCTCGCTCGGGCAGGTCGTGATCATGCTGTCGGTGATGCACTTCGCGATCGGGCTGGATCCGCAGAACGTGCTGGCCACCTTCTGCTTCGCGATGCTGGCCGCGGCCGCGTTCTTCGCGCTGCAGCAGTTCTTCCAGGTCACGCTCGGCTCCGCCGTCGGCAAGGTCGTGATCATCGTGCTGCTGATGGTGCAGTTGGCTTCCGCTGGCGGGACGTACCCGATCCAGACGACCCCGTCGTTCCTGCAGGCGATCAGTCCGTACATGCCGATGACCTACGTCGTGAACGGCCTGCGCGAGGCGATCACCGGCGGCATCGAGACCCGGTTCTGGACGAGCGTCGCCGTGCTGGCCGCTATCTTCGTGGTGTCGCTGGCCGCCACCTCGATCGCGTCCGCCCGCAAGCGGATGTGGACGATGTCGCGGCTGCACCCGGCGCTGAGCATCTAGGAGGTGACGGTGACACCGAAACCGCTGGTCGAGCGTGTCGAGACCAAGCCGGACGGGCGCGTGGCGCGTCGCGCCGGCACCCGGGAGGCGATCATGGACGCCGCCACCGAGTTGTTCGCCGCCCGCGGGGTGACGTCCACCTCGATCGACGACATCGCCGCCTCGGCCGGGATCGCCAAGGGCTCCATCTACTACAACTTCGAGTCCAAGGCCGGCCTGGTCGAGGAGATCATGGGCCGCAACAGCGCGTTGCTCGCGGACGCCCTGCGCGAGGCGACCACCGGACGGACGGGAGTGGCGCTGCGCGACGAGGTGGTGCGGGTGCTGCTCAGGCTGGTGCAGGAACACGCGTCCGCCGCCCGGGTGATGGTCACCGAGCTGTTCCGGACCGAGCGGTCGTGGCGGGAGTCGATCGAGAAGTGGCGGGCGCTCGCGCTGTCGCCCCTGATCGAGGACCTGGAAGCCGGCGGAGCCGAGCCCGTGGTTGCCGGCGTCCAGGCTGCGGCGATCGTCGGCGCCACCCTGATGGCCGGCCTGGAGTGGCTGGTCTTCCACCCCGAGCGCAGCTACGAGCAGGTCGCGTCCGCTGTGCTGGGCACGCTCAGCCGCTGAGTTGGCCGAAAGGGACTGTCCCTTTGAACCAGAGGTCAGCGCATCTGCTGCTGGCCCTGCCGGGCGGCCACACCGGCGGACTGCTTGGTCGCACCGGGCTCGCCTTCGGGGATCGGCTCCACCACGACGGCGGTGCCGTACGCGCAGACCTCGGAGAAGGCCTGCGCGATGTCGCCGGTGTCGAAGCGCATCGCGACGATGGCGTTCGCGCCGCGCGAGGTCGCGTCCTGCCACATCCGCTGCATGACCTGCTGGCGGCTGTCGTAGACGAGCTTGGTGTACTCGTCGACCCCGCCGCCGCCGATCGCGCGGAAGCTGGCCACGATGTTGGCGCCGATGTTGGCGCTCCGGACGGTCATGCCCATGACCTCGCCCAGCACCGCCTCGATGTGGTAGCCGGGAATGTCATTACTGGTGACGATCAGCATGCCGCAATCCTAATTGCTGGTGCCGGGTGTTTGTCATACGCCAGATCCGAACGAAAGCAGCCATTTCCGACGTGCATTAGGAGATTCCTGTGAGCGCGAGGCGGAGGCGGGAGTCAGGCGCGCTTGTAGGCGTCCCTCAGGTTGTCCTCGGAACGCTGCCGGAACTGGACGATCATGCCCGCGGCGGCGAGGACCACGTACGCCACCGTCCAGGCGGCGTGGCTGACGAAGTCGCCCCGCCAGCTCTCCTGGTCGAACCAGTCCAGGCGCTGCCCGAGGACCAACTGGACGCCGTCCAGGATCGATCCGGCGCCGACGACAGCGGTCAGCACGATGAGCAGGAGCTTGGGCAGGTTGAGCGTCCAGCCCACCATCACGAGCCCAGCCGCCACGACCAGGCCCATCGCGAAGGAGATCCAGCCGGGCAGGTGCAGCGTGGTCGACATCAGCTGCCCCAGGCCCCAGCCCACAGCGCCCATCGAGACCAGCACGCCGATCGTGTAGAAGGCGAACGCCAGCCACGCCATCAGCAGCGCCATGACAACGGCGAACACCCACCACGGCACGGCCTCGAGAAAGCTCCCCTTGAGCCATTGCAGGAGCGCCAGGTGCACGACGGTGCCCCCGAAGAAGCCCACCAGCGCGCCCCACAGCGCCAGCACCACCCGGGCCGCCGTGTACCCGACGAAACAGAACACCAGGCCCAGGACTATTTCAGCCACCCCTACCCAGACCGGGTCCATTGCCAGATCCATGTGGTGAGGGTACCCGGCCGGACGCGGAAACAACATAGAGCCGATGAGCTCACCCTGCCGAACGCGCCAGAATGGGCACCCGATTCCCTCCTAATCGCCATTCCGGTCCCCCATTTGGGGGATAGCGGACGGCGGCGCACGGCCGTCCGCCCAGCCCGTCGAAGTTGCGTGTCGAGGGCAGCGCCCTGCACGTCCGTCACCGACCGCGTCCCCTGAGCGAGACCGGCGGAGACGGGTTCGCCACGCAACAGAGAATGGGGGCATGGCCCAGATCGATCCCGCTGCCATCTACCTCCGGCTCGCCCAGCTCGGCCTGCCGATGCCCGCCGAGGTGCAGGATTCGGCGACGTCGAAGCTGGTCGCGCCGATCATCGCCCGGCAACGCGAGCTCAGCCGTCGTCTCGCCGACCGCCTGTGCGCGGCCGACCAACGCATCCAGACCTGGCTGGACGACTACCTGGCCGACACCGGCACCACCCCGCACCTGCCCCGGCGCACCTTCGTGCTGGACGAGCCGGGCCTGGCCCGTGAGCTGTCGCTGCCGTACGACGCCGATTCCTATTCCTCGCCGCTGTTGAGTTCCTATCGGCTCGTCAACGGGGTGCTGCACAATCCGGCCAACGACCGCCGCACGACCGCCGGCGTGTTCCATGTCGCCGAGGGCGGACTGCCGATTCCCGACGACAAGATCGCCGTGCCCAAGCCGGTCTTCGCCCGGCTGCTGGACCTCGCCTTCCGTCCGCCCGAGACCGACCTCGTCCTGCCGTACACCGCCAACGAGCCTGTGCCGGCGGCGTGTTTCGTGTCGTTGCAGCTGCGTCCGCTGGTTGCCCCTGCGGTGCCTGGGTGGGTGCGCGAGAAAAGGATGGAGACCCGGTTCATCGTGCCGGGCGGGCTCGTCGCGAACCTGGACTTCGTGGAGGGCATCTTCGGTAATGGCGGCGACCCGTACCTGCCGGAGAACGACGCGTCCCTGGCTCCCGAGACGTGGACGGGCCACACCGGGGCCGTCATCCTCGCGCCGCACCTGACCTCGGTCACCAAGAAGGCCTTGGGCCTTCCGCACGTCAGTGAGGCGACCGAGCGGCAGCGTCGGGACGGGATGTGCTGGGAGCGCGAGGACGAGCGCTACAACGGCGGGCAGGCGTTCAAGGCGTGTGCGCGGGACGCTCGCGGGGTGATCGTCACGGTGATCGCGGACAACTACTTCGGTTACTGCAAGAAGGAGGTGAAGACCCAGATCTCCTACTCGGCGAACCTGTTCGGCAATGCCGAGGAGGAGCACGCCGGCGGAGCGCTGGTCTTCCCGTCCTACAACCTCGGCCAGGAGTACACGGTCACCGCCCGCAGCCCGGAGATCTACACCCTCGAAGAGGTGCTCTGCCGCGACCCGGAACGGTTCCACCTGCAGGCCGAGGGCCACGCCCTCGACTCCGAGCAGCCGCACATCGTGCTGGTGCCGATGGACTCCAACTTCTCGCTGCGCACCCGGACGGTCAGCTGGACGAATCCCGACGGCACCCCGGTGTCGATCAAGCTGCGCGCGGACAAGACCTACGTCACCCCTGACGGCTACCGGGTGCACATGCACCAGCAGGCCGCCGATCGCACGCAGTGGAGCCTGGTCGGCACCGTGCCGATGGCGACGTCCTGCCACAAGCCGGCCACGGTCTCCGGTGGCGGCAAGTCGGAGATCTCGAAGGCGATCACCGACGCGTTCATCTTCGGCGCGGCCTATTCTCCCGACTTCGACAACGACATGGACGCGGTGGCCGCGATCCTCAGCAGAGACTTCTCCGACCGGTTCGCCGACCCGGAGGAACGCGGGACCGACCAGCGCGCCCTGCTCGCGAACGACCGTTCGATCGGCAGCGTGATCAAGCTGCTCACCCCCGGCAGCGAGTTCACGGACGAGTACAACGCGTGGCTGGAGTCCATCCCGCAGCACATCCGCGAGTTGGTCTACGTGGTCAAGCGTTTCTACCGTCCCGAGTGGGGCGAGGACTGGCGCAGCCACTTCACCGTGGGCATCATCAACGGCCGCCGCGGCAACCAGCTGCGCCTCGACGGCGACAAGATCATGGTGAACATGCTGCGGGTCGGCTTCGACGCGGACGGCAGCTGGCGACTGTTCGGGCTGCGGCACGACTTCAATCCCGCGGCCAAGGTGCAGACCGAGGACGACATCACCGCGTCCGTCGTGATCGGCGGCCACATGCTGGGCCTGGACGAGAACCGCTCCTACAAGCTGGTCGAGAACTGTGAGGAGTTGCTCTTCCAGCGTCCGGACGACGCCATCCACCGCGGCTACGACAAGCAGACCGAGCGCGACCTGGCCGAGCCCGGCACCTTCCTGTCGAACTTCCAGCCGCTCACCCGCGCCGACGCGATCGAGATGCGGGACGACGCGGTGGCGTTCAGCCAGTTCACCGAGCCGATGCAGGCGCTGATCAGCGATTTCGCCGACGCGAAGCCGGGTTCGGTGCCCGAGTACTTCGTCTCCTCCGCCAACCCCCGGCTGGTGGAAGGGAAGCCGAGCAAGAACCCGCGCTACCTGCAGAAGCGTCCCGACCGGACCAATGCGAAGGCGACCGCGACGGCGGACCTGGCGTCCCACCTGGTGCGCAGGCTGCCCTCGCACGCGCCGCTGCCGCTGCCCGTGGACGTGGTCGCGGCCGGTCGGCGCAACAACCCGCCGGACGGCCCGATCCCGCCGCTGTGCTCCTACAACCCACTGCACTACATGGAGCTCCCGGAGCTGTTCGCCGAGTTCATCTCCTCGATGACCGGCAAGTCGCCGTCCACGACCGGCGCCGGCTCCGAGGGCGCGATGACCAAGGGCCCGTTCAACGCGATGCCCGCGCTGCTCGACCTGAATGCCGCGCTGCTGTCGTTCGCGCTGACCGGGGACGACGGCTGGGTCTCCTGCGCGGGCTACGTCGGCCCGCAGGTGCGCGTCGACCACGACATCTCGATGCTGGTGCCCGAGGTGTTCAGCCGGATGACCCCGACCGAGCGGCGGGCGGTCAACCTGGTCGCCGAAGGCGCGCTGGAGAAGATCGAGGACTTCGAGTACCACGGGCACACGGTCCGGGCGAGCCGGCTGGGCTACCGGATGACCCAGGCGTTCGCCCGGAAGTACTTCGGCCGGATCTTCCTGCACCCGCACGCGGTGTTCACGCCCGAGATGATGCGTCCCGAGCTTCAGGACCCGGACGTCTTCGCCGAGTCGGTGGACACGATCGTCGCCACCCACCAGCGGGTCGCGCAGTCCTACTTCGACGACGGGACGATCAGCCTGGCCATCCCGCCGCTGAGAGCGCTGCTGGAGATCATGGCGCACGGCACGTCCGCAGAGGGCTGGACGCTGGAGACGCCGGAGTTCCGTGCGCTGTTCACCCGCGAGAGCATCCTCGCGTCCGACTGGTACGCCGCGCGACTGGACGCCAAGCAGGACGCGGCCGCCGGACGGGCCGAGGCGGGCCTGCGCGCCCTGGAGAAGTTCATCTCCACGCCGGGCAACGAGGAACCCTCGGTGCGCCTCGACGTCCCGAAGCGGATCGAGGCGGCCCAGGCCGAGTACGACAAGTTCAGCAGCGCGGAGTACCGCGCCGGAATCGTCGGTACAGCCGGTCGTCAGCCGCTGTGAGCGGCGACAATGACGGAGTGAGCAGCCCCGCCACACGGCATCCCGGCGAAAGCCAGGATCCCCGCAGCCGACCTGAGGACGCTTCCGGGATCCCGGGTCAAGCCCGGATGATGGCTGAGCTTGACGAAGCCCGCCCTTCGTCAAGCTCAGGGAGCATCGCCGTCCGCGCGACCCTGGACGGCAACGAGGCGGCGGCCCGGGTGGCGCACGCGCTGAGCGAGGTGCTGGCGATCTATCCGATCACCCCGTCCTCCGCGATGGGGGAGTCAGCGGACGCCTGGTCGGCGTCCGGCCGGCCGAACCTGTGGGGCGCGGTGCCAGAGGTGGTGGAGCTGCAGTCCGAGGCCGGCGCGGCGGGAGCCCTGCACGGGGTGGTGACGAAGGGGGTGCTGGGCGCGACGTTCACGGCGTCCCAGGGCCTGCTGCTGATGCTGCCCAACATGTACAAGATCGCCGGCGAGCTCACGCCGGCAGTGATCCATGTCGCCGCGCGGACGGTGGCCGCCCACGCGCTGAGCATCTTCGGTGACCAGTCGGACGTGATGGCCGCCCGGATGACCGGCTGGGCGATGCTGTGCGCGTCCAGCGTGCAGGAGGCGCACGACTTCGCGCTCGTCGCGCACGCCGCGACGCTGCGCACCCGCGTCCCGTTCGTGCACTTCTTCGACGGCTTCCGGACCAGCCACGAGGTGAACACGATCGAGCTGCTGGACGACGCCGACCTCCGCGCACTGGTGCGGGAAGAGGACGTGCTCGCTCACCGGGCGCGCGGCCTCACCCCGGACGCGCCGGTGATCCGCGGCGTCGCCGAGAACCCGGACACGTACTTCCAGGCCGCCGAGGCCGCCAACCCGTTCCACTTCGCGGTGCCGGAGGCGGTCGCCGAGGTCTTCGACGAACTGGCCGAGCGCACCGGACGGCGGTACTCGCTGGTCGACTACCACGGTGCTCCGGACGCCGAGCGCGTCGTGGTCGTGATGGGCTCGGCCGCCGGCTGCCTCGCCGAGACCGTGGACGAGCTGGTCCGCCGCGGCGAGAGAGTCGGGGTCGTCACCGTCCGGCTCTACCGGCCGTTCCCCGTGGACGCGTTCCTGGCCGCGCTGCCACCCACCGTCCGCTCGATCGCCGTGCTCGACCGCACCAAGGAGGTCGGCGCCCCCGCCGAGCCGCTGCACGCCGACGTCCTGGTGGCGCTGGCGTCCGCCGCCCTTCGTGACGCTGGCGGTTCGTTCCTCACCGCCAGCTCCTCAGGGAGCGGCGGAGGAGTAACGGTCCTTGAGGAGGTCGCTTCCCCCGAAACGGTCCCTGAGGAGGTCGCTCTGCGACCGTCACGAAGGCGCCGTCCTGAGGAGCGGACAGGTGAGGAACGAACCTGCCCGCGTCTCGAAGGGGCCGCCGAGCCGAGGGCCCTTCGTGACGACCCGCTCGTTCCTCACGGGTCTCCTCAGGGACCGGTTGGGGTGCGCACCGTCATCGGCGGACGCTACGGGCTCTCGTCCAAGGAGTTCACGCCGCAGCTGGCGAAGGCCGTCTTCGACGAACTCGCGAAGCCCAACCCCAAGCCGCGGTTCACCGTCGGCATCATCGACGACGTCACGCACCTGTCGCTGGAGCCGGACGGCGACTTCCGCGTCCCCGACGACCACCTGGCCGCGGTGTTCTACGGGCTGGGCTCGGATGGCACGGTGGGCGCGGCGAAGAACTCGGTGAAGATCATCGGGGAGCAGCCGGACGCGCATGCGCAGGGCTACTTCGTCTACGACTCCCGCAAGTCGGGCGCGACCACGGTCTCGCACCTGCGGTTCGGAACGACACCGATCCGAGCCACGTACCTCGTCGACCGGGCCGACTTCGTCGCGGTCCACCAGTTCGAGCTGCTGCGCGCGATGAAGACCGTGGACGTCGCCAAGCCGGGCGCCACCCTGCTGCTGAACTCGCCCTACGGTGAGGACACCTGGGAGCACCTGCCGGTGGAGGTGCAGGCCGAGATCTCCGCCAAGCGGCTGCGCACGTGGGTGATCGACGCGGAGGCCGTGTCGAAGGCCGCCGGCCTGGGCCGGCGGATCAACACCGTGATGCAGCCGTGCTTCTTCTACCTGTCCGGGGTGCTGCCCGCCGACGAGGCGATCGCTGCCATCAAGCAGTCGATCGAGAAGACCTACGGACGGCGCGGACGCACGGTCGTCGAGCGCAACTTCGCTGCGGTCGACGCGGCCATCGCAGCGCTGCACCCGCTGCCCGCTGGCCTGCGTCCGTCCAGTCACGAGCACCGGCTGCCGCCACTGCCGGACGCCGCGGGTGACTTCGTGAAGCGGGTCACCGGCGCGATGCTCCACGGCCAGGGCGACCTGCTGCCGGTCAGCGCGCTGCCCGTGGACGGCGCGTGGCCGACCGGCACCGCGAAGTGGGAGAAACGCGGCGTCGCCGCGGAGCTGCCGGTCTGGGACCCGTCCCTGTGCATCGACTGCGGCAAGTGCGCGATCGTCTGCCCGCACTCGGCGATCCGGATCAAGCTGGCCGACCCGGCCGATCTCGGCAGCGCGCCCGAAGGCTTCCCGCACAAGGAGTACAAGGACCGCGCGAACCCCGGGCGGCGGCTGATCGTCCAGGTGGCTCCGGACGACTGCACGGGCTGCGGGATCTGCTCCGACATCTGCCCTGCCCGCGACAAGAGCGAGTTCAAGCACAAGTCGCTGGACATGGCTCCTGCGCGCGAGCGCAGGGACGCAGAGCGGGCCAACTTCGACTTCTTCCTCGGCCTGCCCGAGATCGACCGGACGCAGGTGCGCCGCGACCAGGTGAAGGGCGTCGCCCAGCTGCAGCCGCTGTTCGAGTTCTCGCTGGCCTGCTCTGGTTGCGGTGAGACCCCGTACATCAAGACGCTCACCCAGCTGTTCGGCGACCGGATGATCATCGCCAACGCCACCGGCTGCTCGTCGATCTTCGGCGGCAACCTGCCCACCACGCCCTACACGACCAACCCGGACGGCCGCGGCCCGGCCTGGTCGAACTCCCTGTTCGAGGACAACGCCGAGTTCGGCCTCGGCATGCGGATCGCCTGGGAACAGCAGCACGCCGAAGCCGTCCGCCTGCTGGGCGAGTTGCGCCACGAGGTCGGCCACGAGCTCACGGACGCCCTGCTGTCCGCCGACCAGTCCGAAGAGGCCGGCCTCGCCGTCCAGCGTGAGAGGGTCGCCGAGTTGAAGCGGGTGCTCGCGGACGCCCTTCGTGACGCCGGCTCCTTCGCAAGCTCAGGAGCCGGCTCCTCAGGGAGCGGTATGGAGTTGACGGTCCCTGAGGAGCCCGCGGCACCCCAAACGGTCCCTGAGGAGGTCGCTCTGCGACCGTCACGAAGGGCCGGCGACGAACGCGCCCTTCGTGACGCCGGCTCGTCCCTCGCCGGCTCCTCAGGGAGCGTGGGACAAGTTGCGCGCCGCCTGCTCTCCCTGGCGGACGAACTGGTGGAGAAGTCGGTCTGGATCGTCGGCGGCGACGGGTGGGCGTACGACATCGGGTACGGCGGGTTGGACCACGTGCTGGGGTCGGGCCGCAACGTCAACGTCCTCGTCCTCGACACCGAGGTGTACTCGAACACCGGCGGGCAGGCGTCCAAGGCCACTCCGCGGGGAGCGTCCGCGAAGTTCGCCACCGCAGGCAAGGGCACGCAGAAGAAGGATCTGGGCATGCTCGCGCAGGCGTACGGCAACGTCTACGTCGCACAGCTGGCGATCGGGGCGAACCAGCAGCAGACCGTCCGGGCGATGCTCGAAGCGCAGGCCTGGCCCGGCCCGTCCCTGCTGATCGCCTACTCGACCTGCATCGCGCACGGCATCGACATGGCCACGTCCATGAGCCATCAGTCGGACGCGGTCGCGAGCGGGTACTGGCCGCTGTACCGGTTCCGTCCGGGCGGGGACGGCCACCCGCTGCACCTGGACAGCAAGGCGCCGACGATCGGCGTGCGGGACTTCATGCTCAACGAGGCCCGTTTTGCCATGCTGGCGAGGGCAAATCCTGCCCGTGCCGAGGAATTGGCAAAACTCGCACAAGCGGACGTGGACGTTCGCTGGCACTATTACTCGCAACTGGCCGGTGTGGAGCGAACCCTGCCGGCGGTCAAGGAGGAACCATGAGGCCCCAACTGGCCACCACCTACCTCGGGCTGCCGTTGTCCGGTCCGCTGATCGCCTCGGCGTCACCCATGACCGGCCGGCTGGACTCCCTGCTCGAGCTGGAGGCCGCGGGCGCGTCCGCTGTCGTGCTGCCGTCGCTGTTCGAGGAGGAGGTACTGGCGGAGGAGGGGAAGCTCGCCGAGATGCTGGACGCCGGCGAGGACTTCGCCGAGTTCACCGGGGCGGCGCTGCCCGACATGGAGCAGCCCGATCTGGGCGCCGGCCGGTTCTCCGGCCTGGTGCGCAAGGCGAAGCAGCAACTGAAGATCCCGGTGATCGCCAGCCTCAACGCCACCCGTCCCGGCTCTTGGCAGCGATACGCGGCCGAACTCGCGGACGCCGGCGCGGACGCCCTGGAGCTGAACCTGTACACGATGGCCGCCGACCCGGGCATCGGGGCGGGCGACATCGAACTCGCACACCTGGCCGCGATCGAGGCGGTGAAGATCGCCGTCGACATCCCGCTGGCGGTGAAGCTGTCGCCGTACTACTCGGCGATGTCGAAGTTCGCCGCGCTCGCCGTGGACGCCGGCGCCGACGGGCTCGTGCTGTTCAACCGGTTCTACGCGCCGGACATCGACCTGGAACGACTCGCGCTGCTGGCCCGCGCCGACCTCTCCGAGCCCGACGACCAGCGGATCGTGCTGCGCTGGCTGGGCATCCTGCGCGGACAGCTGCCCGAGGCGAGCCTGGCGTGCACGTCCGGCGTCCACTCCGGCGCGGAGGTGATCAAGGCCCTGCTGGTCGGGGCGGACGTGGCCTGCACGACGTCGGCCGTGCTGCGCAGGGGACCGGAGGCGATCACGCTGATGCTGGCCGAGGCCGAGGCCTGGCTGACCGCCCACGAGTACGAGAGCGTCGACCAGCTGCGCGGCTCGATGAGCGCTGCGTCCGTGCCCGACACGTCGGTCTACGAGCGCGTCCAGTACCAGACAGTGCTGCACTCGGGTCGCTACGCCTGACCCCGGCACAAAAGGGGTAATGATGGACACGTGCGCTACCTGATCATCGGCGGTGGACTGGCCGCCGCGAAGGCCGTCGAGGGCATCCGTGAACACGACCCGGACGGTGAGATCACCCTCGTCACGGAGGAGGAACACCTTCCGTACGAGCGTCCGCCGCTGTCGAAGGACGTGCTGATCGGCAAGGAACCCTTCGACGTGGTGTTCCCGTACTCCGCCCACTGGTACGCCGACCAGGGCGTGGACGTCGTCCTCGGCGACCCGGTCGCGAGCCTGGACGCGTCCGCACGGACGGCGACCCTGCGCGGCGGCGCCGTGCGGTACTGGGACCGCGCCCTGCTGGCGACTGGCTCGGCGGTGCGGAAGCTGAACGTGCCGGGCGGCGACCTGCCCGGCGTCCACTACCTGCGCACCCTGGACGACTCGCTCGCGCTTCTGGAGAAACTGCGTGGCGGCGGTGACGTGGTGGTCGTCGGCGGCGGCTGGATCGGCCTGGAGGTCGCCGCGGCGGCGCGTTCGCACGACTGCAGGGTGACGCTGGTCGAGCCGCAGGCTGCGCCGCTGCAGGGCGTTGTGGGCCCACAGATCGGACGCTGGTTCGCCGAACTGCACGCGTCCCACGGCGTCCAGTTGCGGCTGGGGACGGGTGTGGCCGCGTTCACCGGCACCGATCGCGTGAACGGCGTGCTCACCGAGGGCGACGTGACGATCCCCGCCGACCTGGTGGTGGTCGGCATCGGCATCCGGCCGCGGACGGAACTCGCCGAGGCCGCCGGCGCGCAGGTCGAGGACGGCGTGGTGACCGACCACACGCTGCGCACCAGCCTGGACGGTGTGTGGGCGGCCGGGGACGTCGCCCGCTGGGACAGCGTGCTGTTCGGCCGGCGCCTGCGCGTCGAGCACTGGGCGAACGCCCAGGACGGCGGGCTCGCGGCTGGACGCTCAATGGCCGGAGCCGAGATCACCTACGACCCGGTGCCGTTCTTCTTCTCCGACCAGTACGACGCCGGCCTGGAGTACTCCGGCTACGTGCCCGCCGACTCCGGGGCCGAACTGGTCGTGCGCGGCGATCCGCGGACGAACGAGTTCATGGCCTTCTGGGTGCTGCCGGAGGCATCCGGCGTCCGGTTGCTGGCCGGCATGCACGTGAACACCTGGGACACGATGGACGCCGTCCAGACGATGATCCGCCACCACACGGCGGTCGCACGCGAGCAGCTCGCCGACCCGGCCGTCTCCCTGGACGACTTCACCGGCTGAACGAAAAGGGGACGGTTCCGAAATCCGCAGTCCGAAGTCGTCCGAAGAGCGGTTTTTCGGAACCGTCCCCGCCAAGTCGGGGACCGCGGTCCGTTCACCAAGCCGTTCAGCGGCGGGCGGTGCCCCACATCGTCCGGACGACCTGGCCGCCGACCCGGATGACCTGGTTCCAGAAGGTCGCGGAGCCGAGCACCTTCTCCACGCCAGACTTCGGGGCGGGACGGGACGAGGTCCGCGGGGCGCGCGGAGCCTCCGCCCGATCCTGGGCGGCCTGCGCCTTCGCTTGGGCGGCCTGCTCCTTGGCCTGCTGGGCGGCGTCCGCCTCGGCCTGGGCCTTCGCGGCGCCGGCCTCCAGCTTGCGGGCGAGCATCTCGTACGCGGAGTCGCGGTTGATCGCCTGCCCGTACTTGGCCTGCATGGCGGACGCGGCCACGCCCTTCGTCATCCAGTCCGCCGGCATCGGTCCCATGGACGCCAGCGGCGCGAGCATCCGCGTCCACGCGACCGGGGTGGGGGCGCCGTCCGGGTTCAGGACGGTGACGATCGCCTCGCCGATGCCCAGCGCCTGCAGCGTCTCGGCCAGGTCGTACTGACTGGTCGGGTAGGTCTGGACGGTGGCCTTGAGTGCCTTCGCGTCGTTCGGGGTGTGCGCCCGCAGCTGGTGCTGGACCCGCGAGCCGAGCTGCGCCAGAACATTGTCCGGGACGTCCGTGGGCGACTGGGTGACGAAGAAGATGCCGACGCCCTTGGAGCGGATCAGGCGGACGGTCTGGGCGATCGCGTCCAGGAACGCCTTCGAGGCGCCATCGAAGAGCAGGTGTGCCTCGTCGAAGAAGAAGACGAGCTTGGGCACGTCCACGTCCCCGATCTCGGGCAGGTCGTGGAACAGGTCGGCCAGCAGCCACATCAGGAAGGTGGAGAAGATCGCCGGGCGGTCCTGCAGGTTCGGCAGCTCGAGCAGCGAGATGACGCCCTTGCCGTCCGACTGCCGGATCAGGTCCCTGGTGTCGAATTCGGGTTCGCCGAAGAACTCGTCAGCGCCCTGAGTCTGCAGGGTGACCAGGCTGCGCAGGATCACCCCGGCGGTGGCCGAGCTCAGCCCGCCGATGTTCTTCAGGTCGGCCTTGCCCTCGTCGGCGGTGAGGTAGACCAGCACCTCCCTGAGGTCGGCGAGGTCCAGCAGCGGCAGCCCGGCGGTGTCGGCGTAGTGGAACACCAGCCCCAGCGACGACTCCTGCGTCTCGTTCAGGCCCAGCACCTTGGACAGCAGGATCGGGCCGAACGACGATACCGTCGCGCGCAGCGGGACGCCGGTGCCCTGCCCGCCGAGGGCGTAGAACTCGGTGGGGTGGCCGGCCGGCTTCCAGTCCTGGCCGATCGCCTGGGTGCGGGCGGTGAGCTTGTCGCTCGGCGTGCCGGGGATCGCGATCCCGGACAGGTCGCCCTTGATGTCGGCGGCGAACACGCTCACGCCAGCGTCCGAGATCTGCTCGGCCATCAGTTGCAGGGTGCGGGTCTTGCCCGTCCCGGTGGCGCCGGCGACCAGGCCGTGCCGGTTCAGCATCGACAGCGAGATTCGCACCCGGACGTCCGGGTCGGGCTGGCCGTCCACCATCAGCACGCCCAGGTCGATGGACGGCGTGGTGAACGTGTAGCCGGACTTGATGGTCTCGATGGCGTCGGACTGCGCAGTCATGCGCCCAAGAGTGGCACATCGGGTGCTCCCGAGCCCCGAATTCGCCCGCTGAACTGTGGGGACGGTTCTCCCGGTTCGGGGGGACGGTTCTCCTGGTTCGGGGGGACGGTTCTCCTGGTTCGGGGGGACGGTTCTCCCGATTCACCCGATGAACCGGGAGAACCGTCCCCACCGTTCAGGCGCCACCGTTCACGCTGGTAACCTTGGCCGCAGACAGGGGAGCGCCACGAGGCGCTGAGAGTGCGGGGCATCCGCAGACCCTCGAACCTGATCCGGCTCGCACCGGCGTAGGGAGTCGGGAATCATCTCCCCGGGGCAGTTCCCGGGCCCTCCGAGCGATTGGAGGAGTCGTCATGTCCATCCGTGGTTTCCTGGTCGCGTCAGCGGCCGTCGTCCTGCTCGCGGGGTGCGCGGGCGCCGCCCCTTCCGCCGGCCCGGCGAGCCCGGCCGGCTCGTCCGCGCCGACCGAGAGCAAGACGCTCACCGTCGTCACCCACGACTCGTTCGCGCTCGACAAGGCGACGTTGGCGAAGTTCAAGGCCGACACCGGCTACGACGTGAAGTACATCGCGCCGGGCGATGTCGGGACGGTGGTGAACCAGCTGATCCTGACCAAGGACGCTCCGCTGGGCGACGTCGTCTACGGCATCGACAACACCTTCGCCGGACGCGCGATCTCCGCCGGCATCCTCAGCCCCTACTCCTCGCCGGCCCTGCCCGCGGACGCCAAGCAGTACGCCGTGGACGACTCGAACTCCCTCACCCCGATCGACTACGGAGACGTCTGCCTGAACGCCGACACGGCCTGGTTCAAGGCGAAGGGCGTCGCCGTCCCGCAGACCCTGGACGACCTGCTCAAGCCCGAGTACAAGAACCTGCTGGTGGTGGAGAACCCTGCGTCCTCCTCGCCTGGCATGGCGTTCCTCGCGGCCACCGTCGGCGCGAAGGGCGATCCCGGCTACCTCGACTACTGGAAGGCGCTCAAGGCCAACGGCGTGAAGGTCGACAAGGGCTGGACGGACGCCTACACGGTCGACTTCTCGGGTTCGACGGGCAAGGGTGACCGTCCGCTGGTGGTGTCGTACTCGTCGTCCCCCGCCTATGAGCACGCCACCCAGGCGCTCACCCAGATCTGCTTCCGCCAGGTCGAGTACGCCGGGGTGCTGGCGGGTGCCCAGAACGAGGTCGGCGCGCGCACCTTCGTCGACTTCATGCTCTCGGCCGAGGTGCAGGCGCAGATCCCCGAGCAGATGTACATGGACCCGGTCGACTCCAAGGTCGGCCTGCCCGCCGACTGGAAGAAGTACGCCGCGGTCGTCGACCACCCGATCACGGTGCCCGCCGCCGATCTCGGCGCCAAGCGCGACGACTGGATCAAGGCATGGACGGCGACGGTCATCGGCTGATCGACGGACCTGCGGGCCTGGCGGCTGAGCTTGACGAAGCCCCGACCGTCACCGTCGGACGGCTCTCGTCAGGCTCAGGCCCTTCGTCAGGCTCAGGCCCTTCGTCAGGCTCAGGGACCATTCGGTTCCGCGGGATCGGCGGGAACCCCTGGGCCTGGACGGCCGCTGCGGTCCTTCCGGTGGCGTTCCTGGCGATCTTCTTCGCTTGGCCGGTGACGGCCCTGGTCGCGCGCGGGTTCGTGATCGACGGCCAGCCCACCCTCGCCGGCGTCCAGGAGGTGCTGGCCGCGCCGCGCACCTGGCGCATCGTCACTCAGACGTTCACTCAGGCCGTGCTCGGCACCCTCGCCGCCGTCGTCCTCGGCGTGCCCGGTGCGTACGTCCTCTACCGCCGCCGCTTCCCTGGACGCCGGCTGGCGCGCGCGGTGGTCAGCGTCCCGTTCGTGCTGCCCACCGTGGTGGTCGGCGTGGCGTTCCAGTCGCTGTTGGCGCCCAAGGGACCGCTGGGGAACCTCCACCTGCAGGAGTCGCTCACCGCGATCGTCGCCGCGCTCGTGTTCTTCAACTACTCGGTCATCGTGCGGACGGTCGGTGCACTCTGGTCGCGCCTCGATCCTCGCGCAGAGGACGCCGCCCGCAGCCTCGGCGCCGGCCGGCTGCGCGTACTCGCCACCGTGACCCTGCCTGCTCTCGCGCCCGCGATCGCATCCGGCGCGGCGCTGGTGTTCCTGTTCTGCGCCTCGGCGTTCGGGATCGTGCTGGTGCTCGGCGGCGAGACCTACGGCACGATCGAGACCGAGATCTGGTACCAGACCACCCAGCTGCTCGACCTGCCCGCCGCCGCCGCGTTGTCGATCCTGCAATTACTGGTCGTCAGCGCGTCCCTGATGGTCGCCGGCGCCACCCGCGCGCGGCAGGAGCGGGCGCTGCGCCTGTCCGGCAACCCCGTGGACGCCCCGCTGCGCGCGTCCGACCTGCCCGCGGTGCTGCTGACCGCCGTGGTCGTGGCGGGGCTGCTGCTGTTCCCGATGGGCTCGCTGGTCTGGCGCTCCTTCGTCACCGCGGACGGCCTCGGCCTCGCCAATTACGCCGCGCTCTCCGGGACGGCCGGCACGATCACGGTCAGCATCTGGCAGGCGTTGCTGAACTCTCTCGCCACCGCCCTGGCCGCCACCCTCATCGCGATCGGGCTCGGACTCCTGGTCAGCTATGTGCTGTCCCGGCGCCCGGCGTCCCGGCTCGGTCGGCGGACGATGCGGACGGTGGACGCCGTCTTCATGCTGCCGCTGGGCGTGTCCGCGGTCACCGTCGGGTTCGGATTCCTGATCACGCTGAACCGTCCGCCGCTCGACCTGCGGTCCAGCTGGCTGCTGATCCCGATCGCGCAGGCGATGGTGGCGTTGCCCCTCGTGGTGCGCACATTGCTGCCCACGCTGCGGGCCATCGACCCCCGGCTGCACGAGGCGGCGGCCACCCTGGGCGCCGGGCCGGGTCGCGTCGTGGCGACGATCGACGCGCCCTTCGCCCTGCGCGGCCTCGGCCTCGCGCTCGGCTTCGCGTTCGCGACCAGCCTGGGTGAGTTCGGCGCCACGTCGTTCCTCGCGCGGCCCGACCGTCCGACGCTGCCGGTGGTGATCTTCCAGCTCATCGGACGACCGGGTGCGGAGAACTTCGGCACGGCGATGGCGGCGTCCGTGATCCTCGCCGTGCTCACGGCTACCGTGATGGGCCTGGCCGAGTGGATCGGACCGAGGGAGGTGCACCCGTGGTAGCCGGGCTTGACGTGCGGGACGCCATCGTCCGCTACGGGCCTATTGCCGCCGTCGACCGGGTGTCGCTGGAGGTCGCGCCCGGTGAGGTGGTGGCGCTGCTCGGCGCGTCCGGTTCGGGCAAGTCGTCGCTGCTGCGCGCGATCGCGGGCCTTGAACCGCTGGCCGGCGGCTCGGTCAGCTGGGACGGCGAGGACCTGGCCGGAGTGCCCGTCCACAAGCGCGGATTCGTGGTCATGTTCCAGGACGGGCAGCTGTTCCCGCACCTCTCGGTCGCGGGCAACGTCGGCTACGCGCTGGCCCGCTCGCCGCGGCGGACGCGCGAGCAGCGGGTCGCAGAGCTCCTCGAGCTGGTCGGCCTGACCGGCTACGGACCGCGTCCGGTCACGGCGTTGTCGGGCGGACAGGCGCAGCGGGTCGCGCTGGCCCGCTCCCTGGCCGCCGGCCCCCGCCTGCTGCTGCTGGATGAGCCGCTCTCCGCGCTCGATCGCGGCCTGCGCGAGCACATGGTCGGCGTGCTGGACGAGACCATGCGGACGACCCGGATCCCCGCGCTCTACGTCACGCACGACCAGGACGAGGCCTTCGCGATCGCGGACCGGGTCGCCGTCCTCGCCGAGGGGCGGCTGCTGCAGGTCGCCGACCCCGCCACGCTGTGGCGGCGTCCGGCCACCCGTGAGGTGGCGGAGTTCCTCGGGTACGAGCCGTTCCTCGCGGCTGCTGAGGCGTCCCGGCTCGGCTGGACGGGCGCCGCCGGCCTCGTGGGGATCGGGCCGGACGGGCTCGTGGTCGACGCCGGAGGCGTGGAGGTGCCGGTGCTCCAGGTGCAGGCGCGGCGCGGCGGCAGCGAACTCACCGTCCGCTTGCCCGGCGGCGAACCGGCTAGCGTGCGGACGCCGTCCATCGCCGACCACGCTCGTCCGCCGCACAGCGTCCGCGTCCGGCTGGACCCGGACGGCTGCGTGGTGCTGCCTCTCTCCGCTGGCGTCCCGGGTTCGACCCGGGATCTCTGACCTGGATCAGGCCTGAGAGGATGCAGCAGTGCTGACTCCCGAACCCGTCGATCTGCGGGCGCTGGCCGAGCGGCTCCGGCGACTGGTCTCCGGTTCGTCCCGGGTGATCGTCGGGATCTGCGGGGCGCCGGGCGCAGGCAAGTCGACGCTGGTCGGCCTGCTGGCCGCTGAACTGAACAACACCGCACCCGGCACCGCGGTGGTGGTGCCCATGGACGGGTTCCACCTCGCCGCGTCCGTGATCGCCGGTGGCGACCGGGCCAGCCGGCGTGGCGCTCCCGACACGTTCGACCCCGACGGTTACGCCGCGCTGCTGCGGCGGCTGCGGTCGAACACAGACAAGGTGGTGTACGCACCCGAGTACCGCCGCGAGATCGAGGACCCGGTCGCGGGCGCGATCGCCGTCTCGAAGGAATGCCCGATCATCCTCACCGAAGGCAACTACCTGCTGCACCCCGAACCGGTGTGGCGCCGGGTGCGGGAGCAGTTGGACGAGGTCTGGTTCCTGGAGGCGCCGGACGAGGAGTCGCGCGTGGCCCGGCTGATCGAGCGCCACGAGCGCTTCGGCAAGAGTCCCGAGCGCGCCCGGCGGCACGTGCTGAGCTCGGACGAGGCAAACGCCCGGCTCGTCGCCACACACCGGGACAGTGCCGACCTCGTGCTGCGCTGGCCGGCGTGGTGAGGGTCAGCCCTCGGCCGCAGCCAGCGCAGCCAGGATCGACGCTTGGGCGTCCCCGGGCGTAGCCGGCAGCAGCGGGATCCCCATGGTGTTCATGACCTGCATCATGCCTGGCCCCATGTGGTCGACCACGACCGCCTCCACGCCCTGTTCCTTGAGGAAACGGACGATCCGCGCGTGGTGCGAGCCGTGCGTCCCCTCGTCGTGGGAGACGTCCCAGCCCACCTCGTGCACCTGCCAGGCGCGCACGGCACCGTCCGCCACGTCGGCCACGCCGATCCAGTGCGCCCGCCCCCAGGCCGCGGCGGACAGCCCCTCAGCGGTGACGGGTGTGACGACGATCATGGGTTCTCCTCGGCTGGACTGCCCCCATCATCGCAAAGTGTCCCGAAGAGGTCGTCATCGACACCTTCGGGACACTTTGCGACGGTGATCAGCGAACTAGGCGAGGGTGATCAGCGCACCTTCGCCTGGGCGGCCTGGACGCTGGCCACGAGTTCGTCCCACGACTTGGCGAACTTGTCCACGCCCTCGGTCTCCAGGACGTCGTACACGTCGGCCAGGTCCACACCGGCGGCGCTGACCTCGTCGAGGACCGCCTGGCCCTCGCCTGCCCTGCCCTCGATGGACGGTCCGACTTCGCCGTGGTCGCCGAACGCCTGCAGTGTCTTCTCCGGCATGGTGTTCACCACGCCCCGGGCGACCAGCCCGGACACGTAGAGGGTGTCGGAGTAGGCCGGGTCCTTGGTGCCCGTGGACGCCCAGAGCGGACGCTGCACGTTGGCGCCGTGCCCGGCGAGCGCGGTGAAGCGATCCGAGCCGAACGCCTCCGCGTAGGCGCCGAGGGCGACCTCGCCGTTCGCGATCGCGGCCTTTCCGCGCAGGTCCGAGCGGCCGAGCGCGTCCAGGCGCTTGTCGATCTCGGTGTCGACGCGCGAGATGAAGAACGACGCCACCGAGTGGATAGTCGACAGGTTCCGGCCCGCGACTGCCGCCTTCTCCAGGCCGGCCAGGTAGGCGTCCATCACCGCGCGATACCGCTCGAAGGAGAAGATCAGCGTGACGTTCACCGAGATCCCCGCGGCGATGGACGCCTCGATTGCCGGCAGGCCCGCCAGGGTCGCGGGAATCTTGATCAGCACGTTCTCCCGGTTCACCAGGTCGTGCAGTTCCGCGGCCTGCGCGATGGTGGCGTCCGTGTCGTGGGCCAGGCCCGGCTCCACCTCGATCGACACCCGGCCGTCGAAACCACTGCTGTCGCGGTAGGTGTCGGAGAACAGGTCGCAGGCGTTCCGGACGTCGGTCGCGCAGAGCTGCTTGATCGCCTCCGACACGGGCACCTCGCCGAGCGAGGCCAGTTGGGCGGCGTAGTCGTCGCCCTTCGACAGTGCCGCGGCGAAGATCGTGGGGTTGGTGGTGACTCCCACCACCGAGTCGTTCGCGATCAGGTCAGCCAGGTTCCCGCTGCTGAGCCGGCCTCGGGACAGGTCGTCCAGCCAGATCGAGACGCCGGCGTCGGCCAGGGCCTTGAGACGCGGATTCATGTCGCTCCTTCCAGGTGTCGCACCCCCAGTGTTCCCCCGTACCCGCGAATCGCCATGCGCAGGCGGATGATGTCCCTGTGATCGGCCACACAGAGGAAGGCCAACGATGACCGAACCAGCCGTGCTGCGGTACCCCACCGAGCTGTACGAGGCCTACGTCTTCGACATGGACGGCACGATCTTCCTCGGCGAGCACCTGCTGCCCGGCGCCGCGCGGCTGGTCGGCGAGCTACGGCGGCGGGAGATTCCCGTCCGGTACCTGTCGAACAATCCGACCAGGGACCCGGCGATGTACGCCGACAAACTCAGTCGGCTCGGCCTGCCCACGCCGGCGGAGGACATCGCGAACACGGTCGTTACGACCGTGCAGTGGCTCAAGGCCCACCATCGGGACGCGGTGCTGTTCCCGATCGCCGAGGCGCCGCTTGTCCGGGCGCTGAGCGAAGCAGGGTTCCGGCTCAGCGATGACCCGGCCGAGATCGACATCGTGATCGCGTCCTACGACCGGGCGTTCGACTACCGCAAGTTGCAGATCGCCTTCGACGCGATCTGGTTCCACAAGCGGGCGTTCCTGATCCAGACGAACCCCGACCGGTTCTGCCCCTTCCCCGGCGGACGCGGCGAGCCGGACTGTGCAGCCATCACCGCGGCGATCGAGGCCTGCACGGGCACCACCTGCCGACGCAGCCTCGGCAAGCCCGACCCGATCATGCTGCAGACGGTGCTGGCGACCCTCCCGGGCGTCTCCATCGGGCGCTCGGTGATGGTCGGCGACCGCCTGCAGACCGACATCAAGATGGCACTCGAGACGGACATCGCGGCCGCGGTGGTGCTCACGGGCGAGGCCACCGCCGAGGACGTTGCCGCGCTGCCTCTCCACCTGGCGCCGAAGCTGGTGCTCGACCGGATCGATCGGCTCCTCCCGCAGTACATCTGGGACGAACTCGGCTGGTCCGAGTCCGACCCGGACTGACACATCAGTCTTTCCTTCGCGGTTTTCGCGCGGCGGCTTGTCTCCCCTATACCGGGTATGTAGCCTTCCATCAGGAACTATACCGAGTATAGGGAGCGATCGTGTCGATCCGGCTGGGCATGTTGGCACTACTGGCGGAGGGGCCGCGCTACGGCGCGGAACTGAAAGCGTCCTTCGAGCGGCGGACGGGCGGCACCTGGCCGGTCAACGTCGGTCAGGTGTACACGACCCTGGACCGGCTCGAGCGGGACGGACTCGTCTCCGCGGGGACGGCAGACGCAGAGGGCCGCATTCGCTACTCGCTCACGCAGACGGGCCTGGAGGCCGTCTCGGAATGGTGGGTCACCCCAGTGGACCGGCAGGTCACGCCGCGGGACGAACTGGTGATCAAGCTGGCGCTCGCGATCACCAGCCCCGGAGTGGATTCCGCCGCCGTGGCGCAGGCGCAGCGCGCGGCGACCATGCACAGACTGCAGCAGCTGACGAGGCTCAAGCAGTCGGTCGACCCCGCCGCCGACCTGGCCTGGCTGATGGTGGTCGAGCACCAGTTGTTCGCTGCCGAGGCGGAGATCCGGTGGCTCGACCAGCTGGAGGCGAGCATTGCCCGGTACGGGCGTCCGACGCCGGAGACCGTCGTCGGTGAGGACGCTGCTCCTGGCGAGGCGAGCGGGTCGGCGGCAGCCGCCCAGGCGGCGGAGGTGCGGCGGTGAGCGCCCCGGTGCTGAGGCTGCTCGCGGTGTCCCGTGTCCACGGCAGCGGCGAGACGGCCGTCCACGCCCTGCGCGACGTGTCTCTCGATGTGGCCCCGGGTGAACTGGTGGCCGTCATGGGCCCGTCGGGCAGTGGCAAGTCGACGCTCCTCAATTTGGCCGGCGCGCTCGACCGTCCGACCAGCGGCGAGGTGGAGATCGACGGTGTGGCCCTCGGGGGCCTCGGGCCGGAGGAGCTCGCCCGGCTGCGTCGCCGCCGGGTGGGCGTGGTGTTCCAGGACTACAACCTGATTCCTGCCCTGACCGCAGCGGAGAACATCGCCCTTCCGCTCGAACTGGACGGCCAGCCCGTCCTCGTCGCCCGTCAGGAAGCCCGCGCGACGCTCAAGGACCTCGGGCTCGGCGGCCTCGCCGATCGGTTCCCTGACCAGCTCTCCGGCGGCCAGCAGCAGCGGGTGGCGATCGCCAGGGCGCTGGTCGGCGAACGTCGCGTGGTGCTGGCCGACGAGCCCACGGGAGCGCTGGATTCGGTGACCGGCGAGGAGGTACTTGCCGTGCTGCGATCCCGCTGCGACGCGGGCTCCGCCGGGCTGCTGGTCACCCACGAACCTCGCCACGCCGCGTGGGCCGACCGGGTGGTGTACCTGCGGGACGGCGTGGTGGTGGACGGGACCACCGCCAGGCAGCCGGCCCGGGTGCCGGCATGAGCACCCCACGGAGTTCTTCTCCTCCGCTGCGCTCCCCCGAACAACTCCGCGGGGGCCCCGCATGAGCGACGTCGCGCTCCGCGCGGCCGGTGGGGCCGGTCAGCCGCTGTTGACCGCGAACGGTACCGGTCGCGTCCGCTCGTGGCTCTCTGGCTGGCGACTGGCGCTGCGGATGGCCCGCCGTGACGTCCGCCGCGACCGGGGACGCAGCCTGTTCGTCTGGCTGATGATCGCCGTGCCGGTCGCGCTGATCGCCGCCTCGCAGGTGTTGCTGGCGTCCGCGGAGGTGTCCGCCGCGGAGTGGACCGACCTCAGGCTCGGTACCGCGCAGGCGAGGCTGACCTGGGTCGGCTACCGCTTCACGCCCGGCATCGACGGCCGGAATCAGGTGACCTCTGGCGGAGAGAACCTGGGCGGTCCCCGTCCGCTGCCCGGCTGGGGTAACCGCATCGCCGCCCAGGAAGCCGCCGTCTCGGCGCTGGTCGGCCAGCCGGCCACCGCGATCACCACCACTCAGGCCGAGTTCGGCGCCACCGGCCAGACAGTGACGGTGCTCGGGCTGGACGCCACCCGGCCCGCCGCGGCGCCCATCGTCCAGCTGACCTCCGGACGCCTGCCGCGGGCGGCCGGAGAGGTCCTCGTCACCGCTGCCGGGCGGCAGGGCGGGCTGCCGGCGAGCGGGACGGCGACCCTGCGACGCGAAGACGGCCGCGACGTCGTCGTGACCGTGGTGGGAACCGCCGTGGTACACCAAGAGGTCACGTTCGACCTGGTCACGCTGCCGGACGCCGACGCGGACGAGCGGGGCTTCCTGATCACCGGGGACCGCCCCGTGACCTGGGCGGATGCGCAACGGCTGGCCGAGTACGGCTTCGAGACCACCAGCCGCGACCTGGTCGCCCATCCACCGGATGGCGCCACTCCGCTCAGTGACCAGCGCCTGTACTACGGCGGGTTGGCTGGGGCGGGCGGACTGCTGGAGGTCGCGCTGCTGGTCGGTCCTGCCTTCGCGATCGGCGCCGCGAGGCAGCGCCGCAGCCTCGCCCTGGCCGCCACCAACGGCGCCGCCGTCCGGCAGTTGCGGCGCGCCGCGCTGGGCCAGGCCGTCCTGCTGGGTTCGACGGCGACCGTGACGGGAACGCTGCTGGGCACGGGCGCGGGAGTGGCGGTCTGGCCGGCCCTGTCGTCCGATCCCACCGAGATCTACGGGCCGCTGGAGGTGCCGTGGCCGTTCCTCGCGTGCCTGCTGGTGCTGGGTACCCTGACGGCGCTCGCCGCCGCGCTGGTGACGGCACGCGGGCTGGGCCGGCTGGATCTGGTTGCGGCGCTGCGGGGCAGCGTCCGATCGGCGGAGAAGCCGCGCCGGGGCGCGCTCCGTCGGCCGGCGTCCTGCTGGTGGCCGCGGGCCTGTCAGGCGCGTGGCTGGCCGGGGCCTTGGGGCAGGCCGGCGTGTGGTTCGCCTTCGGCGTCTGGCTGGGCGGCGCGGTGCTGGCGGTGGCGGGTGTGCTCCTGGCCACGCCCGGCCTGCTGCGCCTGCTGGCCCGCCTCGTGGGCGGGGCGCCGGTCGTGGCGCGAATGGCCGTCCGGGACCTGGCCCGGCAGCGTGGCCGGGCGACCGCGACGGTGGCGTCCGTGGTCGGGGGAGTGCTGCTGCTCGGGACGGCGTGGACGATGATGCTCAGCATCGAGGCGGACGAGGCCCGCATGTACATTCCCCGCGCCCCCGACGGCCAGGGGACGGTGGGAACCCGGGACGGCACTCCGGCGGGACTGGACGGCATCGAGGCCGCCGTCCACTCCGCCGGGCTTTACCGGACCTTCCGGCTCAGCAGCGTCGGCGGTTGGGCCGCGTCCGCGGACAGCGATCCTCTGACGATCGGCGCGCTGCGTCCCGGCTGCACCACCGCCGACGTGATGGCGGACGACGTGCCGGAGAGGTGCCGCTCGCTCTCCGCGGACGTCGGCAGCGGCATCCTGGTCGGCTCCGTCGCTGACCTCACCTCGCTGTTCGGGCTCGACCCCGGCCAGGCGAACGTCCTCGCGCAGGGCGGCCTGCTGGTCAACACCGAGCCGGTCCGGACCCGCTTCGGGACACCGGTGAACGACCTCGTGGACGGGAAGCTGCGGCTGGCCTACCTCGACGTGGCCGCCGGGCCAGAGGCGAAGCAGCGGACGGTGAGCGTCCCGGCGACGGCGGTCACGACCGCGCTGCTCGCCCGCGGCGCCGCGCCGCAGCGGACCTCCGTCCTCGCCGCGACCGGGACCGCCGCCCGCCTGCACTGGGTGACGCAGGACTGGGGCGTCCGCGTGGTCGATCCGGAAGGCCCGATCCTGGAGCCGGCCGCCGCCCGGATCGACGCGGCTCTGGACGATCCCTGGCTCAGCGTGCGCGTCGAGCGCGGCTTCGTCCCCACGCCCCAGCCCGGGATGTGGCTGATCACCGGCACGCTCGCGCTCCTGGCCGTGATCGGGGCGGCGATGTCGACGATCCTGGCCACCGCGGAACTGCGTCCGTTCCTGACCACGTTCGCCGCCGTCGGGCCGAGTCCGCGGCTCAGCCGGCGGGTGGCCGCGACCCAGGCGGCCGTCCTGGCGCTGGTGGCCACCGTCCTGGGGTTCGCGCTCGGCCTGGCCGCCGGAGCGCCGCTCGCGCTGTCGGTCACCGACCAGGGCGGCACCGCGACCCCCCTCGTGGTGCTGCCCTGGCTGGTCGTCGGCGGCTTCGTGGTGGCCGTGCCGCTGGTGGCCGCGGCGGTGGCCGCCCTGTCCACGCCGGCGCGGTCGGTCCTGACCAGCCGCACCACCTGACGCCCGGGCCGGGGTTGCGTCCGTGACCGCCGGGTGCTGGACTCGACGCTGACCGGCGCGCGCTGCGTCCGTGCGACAGGAGGCCGACGTGCTCGCGGTATGCCCGAACCCGACCATCGATCGGCTCGTGGTTCTGGGTGAACTGCGGCCCGGCACCGTCGACCGGGCGCGGCAGAACCTCGCGTTCCCGGCCGGGAAGTCGGTGTCCGCCGCGCGGGGCGCACGGGCCGGCGGCGCGCGTCCCGAGGTGCACGCCCTGCTGCCGGAGGTCGGCTCCGACTGGTACCTGACGACGCTTCGCGCCGAGGGCATGGACGTGGTCGCCCACTCCTGCCCGGGACACGTGCGGGAGTCGATCATCGTGATCGAGGACTCCGGCCGGGTGACGGTGCTGAACGGCACCGGGGCGCCCGTGGAATGGACACTCTGGGACCACTTTGTCGCGGCCGCCGTCGAGCGCGTCAGCCCTGGTGAATGGGTGATCTGCAGCGGCAGCTTTCCTCCCGGCGTGGGCCCGGACGCGCTGGCCCGGCTCGTCGCCGCCGTGGCCGCGGCCGGTGGACGGCTGGCTCTCGACACCGGTCCGGCCTGGCTGCCGCACGCCCTCGCCGGGCCCGCGGCGCCGTCCCTCGTGACGCCCAACCTCGCCGAGGCCGAGGCCGTCCTGGCCGGGGACGCGCGGGTCGAGAACACCTGGGTCGGCGCCGGCGCGGTCGAGCGGGCGGCGTCCGCTGCCGCGGCGCTGCAGGCCCGCGGGGTCGAGTCGGTGGTGGTGACGGCCGGCTCGGCCGGACTCGCCTGGGCGACGGCGGAGGGTTCGGGACGCCTGCCCGGCCAGCGGGTGGCCGTCCGCAACCCGATCGGTGCAGGGGACGCATTCACCGGCGGTCTGGTCGCCAGGCTCGAGCAGGGGACGCCGTTCGCCGAAGCGGTCGCCTGGGGCATGGCCACCTCCTGCGCGGCGATCGAGCAGTGGTCGCCCGGCGGCGCGTCCGCCGAGCGGGTGGAGTACTTCCACGAGCGGATCGTCGCTAGTCAGGGGTGACGTCGGGCCCGTCCGCGGGTAGCTTGACGCCATGGTGAAGGCCGAACCGGTCGAACTCGAGGTGGGGACGAGGATCGTCCGGCTGACCAGCCCGGATCGGGTGTACTTCCCCGCGCACGGCTGGACGAAGCTCGATCTGGCGAACTACTACCTCGCCGTGGGCGACGGCATCGTCCGGGCGTTGCGCGAGCGTCCGTGCATGCTGCACCGGTTCCCGTCCGGGCTGGCGGGGGAGAAGGTGCACCAGAAGCGGCTGCCGGCTGGCGCCCCGCCGTGGGTGGAGACCGTGAACGTGTACTTCCCGCGCTACGGACGGACGGCGGACGAGCTCTGCGTCACTGAACTCGGCTCGGTGATCTGGGCCGTGCAGATGGCGACCGTCGAGTTCCACCCCTGGAACTCACGCCGCGCGGACGTGGAGAAGCCCGACGAGTGGCGGATCGACCTGGACCCGATGCCCGAGGCGGGCTTCGAGCGCGTCCGGAGGGTTGCCGGGGTGGCCAAGGCGGTGCTGGACGATCTGGGGATCACCGGTTTCCCGAAGACGTCCGGTGGCAACGGGTTGCACATCTACGTCCGGATCGTCCCGGAGTGGGGTTTCGGAGAGGTGCGGCGGGCCGCGCTGGCGTTTGCCCGCGAGGTCGAGCGGCGGGCACCGGACGACGTGACCACGACCTGGTGGCGGCGGGACCGCGATCCTCGACACGTCTTCGTCGATTTCAACCAGAACGCGCGCGACCACACGATCGCGAGCGCGTGGTCGGTGCGAGGGGTGCCGGACGGGACGGTCTCGACGCCCTTCGCCTGGGACGAGCTGGACGCGATCGAGCCGCGCGAGCTCACCCTCGCCACGGTGCCGGCCAGGTTCGCACGCTCGGGGGACCCGCATGCGGCGATCAATGACGTCGCCCATCGCCTGGACACGCTCCTGGAGTGGGCCGACCGCGACGGCCTTCCGGAGGCGTGAGCGGATTGGTTGGTTGAGCGGGTGCGCTGGCTGGGCGGGTGTGGTGGCTGAGCGGATGTGATAGCTGGGCGGATTGGTGGCTGGGCGGACGTGATAGCTGGGCGGACGTGATGGCTGAGCGGATGTGATGGCTGAGCTTGACGAAGCCCCCGGTTCCCCCCTGTCATCCCGGGCTCGACCGGGATCCCGTGACGACCCGTGACGGCCGCGCAGTTTGGGGCGACGGCGCAAACTGGGGACATCCCGTCGGCCGGGTTCGCCATGACACGACCGGTGGTGCAAGGGCCCGGCCGCTGGCCGGGCCCTTGCGGTCAGGTGGGTCAGTTCCACCACTGATGGAAGTGGTGGACGGGTCCGTGGCCGGTGCCGACGTTGAGGTGGTCGGCTGCCCGGATGGCTGCGGTGAGCCAGTGCTTGGCGCTGCTGACGGTTTCGAGCCAGTCGGGTTGTCTGGTGTGGATGGCGGTGATGGCCGACGACAGTGAGCAGCCGGTGCCGTGGGTGTTGGGGGTCGCGATCCGCTGCGCGGTCAGTTCCACCGTCCGCCCGTCTAGGTAGAGCACGTCGACCGCTGTGTCGGTGAGGTGTCCGCCTTTGACGAGCACTCTCGGTGCGCCGAGCGTGGCGAGCTCCTTCGCCTGTTGGTGCATCGTGGGGATGTCGTGGGCCACGGGCTGGTCGAGCAGTGTGGCTGCTTCGGCGAGATTCGGCGTGATCAGCGACGCGCGGGGGAGCGCGTCCCGGATGGCGTCGAGCGAGTCGGGGGCGAGGAGGAGGTCGCCGCTGGTGGCGACCATGACGGGGTCGAGGACCACGGTCGGGCAGGGGTAGCGGTCGAGGAATCTGGTAACCGCGCGGACGAGTTCGGCGGTGCCGAGCATGCCGATCTTGATGGCGTCGATCCGGACGTCCGCGATCAGCGTCTTGAGTTGCTCGACCACGAAGTCGGCGTCGACGGGCCGGACGCCGGTCACCGCACGGGTGTTCTGCGCGGTCAGGGCCGTGATCACCGCGGTGCCGTACACGCCGAGGGCCGAGAAGGTCTTCAGGTCGGCCTGGATGCCGGCGCCTCCGCTGGGGTCGCTGCCGGCGATGGTCAGTGCGATTCGGGGGCTCATCGGCGTGGGCCTCGTGCCGCTTGGTCCCAGGCGGTTCGCAGCTCGCGGGTGGCGGCTTCAGGGTCGGGTCGTCCGCAGATGGCGCTGACCACCGCGATGCCGAGGGCGCCGCTGGCCCGTGCCATGGGGATCTGCGCGGCGGTGACGCCTCCGATCGCGACGCAGGGCCACGGGCTGCGCGCAACGATTCTCGCGAGTCCTTCCGGGCCGCAGGCTGGGGCGGCGTCCGGTTTGGTTGACTGCGTCCAGACCGGGCCGACGCCGAGGTAGTCGATCACGGTCCGCAGGTGGCGGACGCGGCGAACCTGGTCCGGGTGCTGGATCGAGAGGCCGAGGTGGCGGTGCGGGCCGATCAGGGCGCGCGCGGCGGTGACGTCCAGGTCGTGCTGGCCGACGTGGAGCCCGTCCGCGCCGATCGGGTGGACGAGGTGGGCGCGGTCGTTGACGACCAGTGGCACGCCGGTGCCGGCCAGCGCGGCGACGAGGTCGCGGCCCAGGGCGGTGAAGTCACGATCGTCGCAGTCGTGGTCGCGCAGTTGGACGGCGGTCGCGCCGCCCCTCACCGCTGCGGCGACGGTGGCGGGGACGCCGAGCTGGGCGCACAGGCGGCTGTCCGTGACCAGGTACACCGACCAGTCGGCCGGCGGCCGGTGGCTGCGGCTGGCCATGTCAGGCGAGCCTGACCCGGGCGGTCAGTTCCGCCGGGGTCAGGTTGTGCAGTTCGTCCAGGAGGGCCGTGGCAAAGGATCCCGGCCCGACGGCGCATGTGGAAGCAGTCTCGGCGGCGACGGTCAGCATGGCGGTCGCAGCGCTCGCGCCGACCAGGGGATCGTCGCTGACGGCGGCGAAGGCCGCGGTGAGCGCACCGAGCGCGCAACCCACGCCGGTCACCTTCGTCAGCCAGGGATGGCCGTTGGCCAACCGGACGACGCGTTCGCCGTCGGTGAGGTGGTCCACCGGGCCACTGATCGCCACCACGGTGTTGCGGCTGCGGGCGAGAGCCCGGGCTTGGTCGATCACCGATTCGGGTGTGTCGACGGTCTCCACGCCGCGGCCGCCGCTGCCTCCGGTGAGGGCAAGGACCTCGGAGGCGTTGCCGCGGATCACGGTCGGCGCGCTGTCCAGCAGGCTGAAGGCGACCTCGGTGCGCCAGGGCAGGCCCCCGACCGCGACGGGGTCGAGGACCCAGGGCGTCCCGGCGGCTGCTGCCGAACTGGCGGCGGCGCGCATGGCTTCCACGGTCTCGGCGTACGGTGTGCCGACGTTGATCAGCACGCCGTCCGCCACCGCGGCGAAGGCGCCGGCCTCGACGGGGTTGTCGACCATCGCCGGGGCGGCCCCCGCGGCGAGCAGGACGTTGGCCGTCCAGCCGGTGACCACGACGTTGGTGAGGCACTGCACCAGCGGCCCTCGCGAGCGGAGCGCGACGAGTGCTTCACCCAGTGCTGCGGCGGAGACGGTCATGCGTCCGCCTTCCGGGAGCGGGCCAGCGGATAGGCCAGGACCGCCGCGACGACGAAGGAGGCGAGGGACGCGCTGAGCCAGGTGCCGGTCGCGTGTCGCAGACCGGCGCCGAGCCACGTCCACAGGTCTGACCAGCCCGGTACCGCGCCGGGGTTGAGCAGCTGGTAGACGGCGATGCCGCACACCCAGGCCACGAGCATCCGGGGGCGGGTTGCTGCCCGGTCGCTGGTGTCCCAGCCACGGCCTCGGGCGGCGAGCCAGGCAGCGAGCAGGACGCCGGAGAGTGGCACGAAGGCGGCGCCGATCAGGTAGAGGAAGCCGGAGAAGTCGTCGATGTCGACGGTGAGCGCGAGCACGGTGACGACCGTGCCGACGCCTGCGGCCAGGTAGCGGCGGTCGAGGGAGGGGCGAAGGTTCTGGAGGGACACCGCTGTCGAGTAGACCGTGGCGAAGCCCTGGTCGGTCTCGCGGAGCACCAGGACGGCGAAGGCGATCGTGCCCAGTGGCAGCGAGAGCAGCAGGTCGAAGACCCGGTCGGGATCGTAGGACACCTGGGCGAGGGCGAGCAGGCCGATCAGGTAACAGGCGACCTGGGCCAGGCCGAAGCCGGTCAGGCCGCCGAAGAACGCCGTCCGGGCCCGCCGGGAGTGCCGCGAGTAGTCGGCGCCGAGCGGAACCCAGGACACCGCGACGGCGAGCGCGGCGTCCGCGCCGAACCAGAAGCCCTGCCAGGATCCGCCCAGCGGCGGCAGCGGACGGCTGAGCAGGTCGATCGCCAGCACGACGGTGGCGACGACCATCGCCGTCCACACGTAGCGGCGCAGCAGACGGATCGCACCCAGCGGCCAGATCGCCAGCAGCGTGCTCGCCAGCCCGGCCACGACGATGACGATCGGTGCCGGAACAGCTCCGCCAGTGAGCGCGCGCAGACCACCGGCGATGACGACCAACTCGAAAGCGCCCCAGCCGAGGCACTGCCCGATGTTCAGGGCCGTGGGAATCGCAGAGGCGCGGGCCCCGAACAGGCCACGCAACAGCACCATCGCCGGGACTCTCGTGACCGCACCCAGGGCCAGGGTCGCGGCCAGGATGAGTGCACCCAGCAACGTGCCGACGACCACAGCGGTCACGGCAGCGCCCAGACCGAGTTGTGGCACGCCGACCGGAGCCAGGATCGCGATCGCGCCCCCGAAACCCAGCAGGCTCACGCCCAGATTGCCCCAGAAACCGACCTGATCGAGCAGCCCGAGAGTGGTCGGGGCGGGCTCGAGCAGAGTCGCGGGAACTTCGTTGTCGTTCGTGCGCTGGGATTCGTGTAGGCCGCTGGCCATGGTCACCACTTCCTCCGCCGGTGCTAACCGGATCAGGTACAGGCGGTCGGCGACTGTATGTCGCCCTCTCAGCCCAGTTGGGCTCCCGCGGGATGACCAGGAGCCTATGCAGCTCGAGCAGCCACCATTGGCGCGTCTCGACCTGTGGTTGGCTGGTGAGGCCTCCTGTTCAGGGCCGCGACCGGATCATCGCCGACCGCATGGCGCTGCTGGCTCAGCCAGCTGTTCCGGATGCCGAAGGTGACTGAGCGCGACCGGCCGTCGTGGCGGTGCTGGACTCCTGCCCGGCGAAGAGGTGGCCGAGGGCGATCACGTTGACGCCGTCGGGGCGGGTGTAGCTTTCGGCGCCGGCCGTGACCACGTTCAGCGTGGAGAGTTGCCGTGCGCGCTGCTCGGAGACCTTGGCCTTCAGTGCCCGAAGGCTCGTGGCCGCCTTCTCGATGTTGGCTGTGCCGCCGAGCTTGACCTCGAAGGCACTCCAGCGTCCATCGCCTAGTTCGACGATCGAGTCGACCTCGAGGCCGGAATCGTCCCGGTAGTGGTAGACGGTTCCGCCGAGGGGCTGTGCGTAGATCCGGAGGTCCCGGATGGCCAGTGATTCGAAGAGCAGCCCGAAGGTGTCAAGGTCGTCGAGCAGCGCGTCTGGTTGGGCGCGCAGCGCTGCCGTTGCCAGCGACGGGTCGACGAAGTGCCACTTCGGCTGGACGCGCAGGCGCACCTTCGAGCGCAGGTGAGGAGCCCAGGCCGGCTGCTCCTCGACGACGAAGATCCGGGTCAAGGCGTCGATGTACTTCCGCACGGTCTGTGCCGAGATCTCCGCGGTCGCGGTGCCGGGTACGGGTATCTCGGCTTCTGCGCTCAGCTTGGACGCGGACGCCTCGGTCGCGGTGTTGCGTGCCAGGGCGCGCTGCAGGGCAGCCACCCGGACGGGATCGGCGCTCAGTCCGGCGAACCGGAGGTCGGTGCGGGCGACGTCGTCGAGATAGTCGGCGAGGTAGTCGGTGGCTGATCGGGTCGGCTGGGTCACCAGAGCGGGCCAGCCTCCCCGTACGGTGAGGGCCGCGTACTCCTCGACGCTCGGCCCGCCGAGGCCGCCGACGTCCGGTGCCGCTGCGCTGCCGGAGGAGCTGAACAGGCTGGGGAAGCTCACCGAGCGGGTGCTCTCGCCGCTCTCGTCGAGTGACATCGGACGGAGCGTGATCCGGCGGAACCGTCCGGCGCCGCTGTGCCGGGTCACGTCGTCGGCCGGAGTTGCGGAGCCGGTCAGGATGAACTGGCCGGCGAGCCCGCGGTCGTCAACCTCGTGACGCACCGCGTTCCACAGCGTTGGCGCCAGTTGCCACTCGTCGATCAGCCGTGGGGTCGGGCCCTCCAGCACCCGGCCGGGTGAAACCTCGGCGAGTGTGACGACGTTGGGTGAGGAGTCGAGTCGGACGGAACTCGCGGCCAGTTGCAGCCCCGAGGTCGTCTTGCCGACGGCGCGAGGCCCCTGGATGATGACAGCTCCAAAGGTCTCGAGCGCCTTGCGCACGAGGTCGTCGGCGACGCGGTCCCGGTAGGCCATGGCTGGAGGATATCACGTTTGCGGTCTATAGAGTATTACGTTTGCGCTCAGTAGAGTATCACATTTGCGTGATCCTAAGGGGCCGGTTTGCGGTTTCACCAGACCTTGTGGCCGTGGCGCTGCCGGGCCGCCTCGCCGGAGGTTCTGACGAAGAGCCCTATGGTTGACCAGGACGTGCCAGCTTCTCGTGCTGCCCTGATCGCGTCCAGCATGCGGCGCCGGTCCTCCGCGCTCAGGCTCCGCTCAGACGAAGCCATCCAGGCTGGGGAGTCGCCACCATCACGCGCGACGGCCAACGCGACACACCCCTCGAGACCAACCCGTCTGCGGCAGAGCACGTTCCTGGCTGGTCATTCGTCCGGTGTGACGGGATCCTGGCTCGTCCGGTGTGATCCGCTGAGCACGGCCAGTTCGGATTCGAGTACCTCGCGGGCTTCTGGGCCGGAGAGGTCGCCGATCAGAACCCGTGTTGTGAGCCCGTCGGCGAGGGCAAGCAGCCGTCGCGCGGCACTTCTGGTGTCGAGTTGGTCGGATCCTGAGGATGGCCCTCGGGAGAGCTCGATCAGACGGGCGCACTCGTCTTCCGTGTCGCGTTTGGTGTCGGCCAGCAGGCGGCCGATCTCGGCGTCGTCCACTGACTTCGCCAGATAGCTGTACCAGACGCTGGCGCCGAAACGTGCCCGCGGTGAGTCGGAGACGGTGTGCAGCAGAACGTGTTTGAGCCGGGCCAGCGGTTCGTCGGGAAGTTGCTGGTACTGAGCGTCGGCCCCTTCGATCATCGCTGCGCAGGCGGAGCGGACCAGCGCCTCTCGCGTCCGGTAGTGGTGCTGAATGCGGCCGACGGAGACCTGTGCGCGCTCGGCCACGCGCCTGAAGGTGACGCCTTCGATGCCGTGGAGGGCGATCAGTTCCCAGACTGCGATCATGATCGATTGCCGACCGGCATCGGGAACGTCGGTGTCCATGTCTGCAAGATACCAGTACGAGCGTATTGATCTCGGGTTACGATACATGCGTATTGACGAGGTCGGAGGAACGATGCGGGCAGGCCAGGCGACGCCGCGGGCGCACCGTCGCCTGCGCCGGGCTGTGCCCGCAGTGATCTGGGTCATCGCAGTCGCCCAGGTTGTCGGCTGGTTCACCGCCGCACGCCGGGTCGGTCATTTCCTCAACATCGCCGATCGCGCTGCCTACGTGGACGCCTACAACGAGTCGCTCGCCCTGATGCCGACGCCGACCCGCACACTGGATCTCCCCACATCGTTCGGCACCGTGCGCGCTTACGCCTGGGTGAGTCCGGTCGCGACCGGAGATCCGGTGGTGTTGTTGCCGGGCCGCGGCAGTGGCGTCCCGATGTGGTCGGAGAACTTGCCTGGCCTGCTTGCCCACCGCACGGTCTACGCGCTGGATGCGATCGGCGACGCGGGGCTGTCGACGCAGTCCGCACCGCTCACTGAACCGGCGGACCAGGCAATCTGGATCGACGACGCCCTGGCCGCGTTGGGCATCGACCACGCGCACATCGTCGGGCACTCGTTCGGAGCGGCCAGTGCGGCGACGCTCGCAGTCCACCGGCCAGGGCGCGTGAAGACGCTCACCTTGCTCGAGCCGGCCTTCGTGCTCGGCTGGCCTCCGCTGGGCACGCTGCTGTGGTCGGTGCTCGCCTCGCTGTCATTCCTGCCCCAGGCGTGGCGGGACACGGCTATTGCGAAGATCGCGGGAGAGGATCCCAGCGGGCTCGATCAGGCCAACCCTGTCACGCGGATGATCATGCTGGGCGGCATCGCATACGCCGCCGAATTGCCCACACCGCAGCCGCTCTCCGAAGACCAACTCCGGGGCCTGACCATGCCGGTCTATGTGGCGCTTGCCGACGGCAGCCCGATCACCGAGGGGCAGGCGTCGCTGGACAAGGCTCAGCTGATCAGGAACGTGACCGCCAAAGTATGGCCCAACACCACCCACTCACTGCCGATGCAGGTGGCTGAACCCCTGGCCTGCGAACTCTCCCAGTTCTGGGCAACCCACGACACTTGAACAAGGCGGGGCCCCGGGGCGTGCTTAGGATGCAGGACGCACGACGCCGAAAGCCGCCTTGATCGGGGATAAAATCCCTGGTCAGAGCGGCTTTCCGCTGGTCGGGGTGACAGGATTTGAACCTGCGA